>NZ_JAUSZH010000001.1:0-349583 GCF_030817355.1 Streptomyces sp. V1I1
GGGACGGCGGGTCACCTTCACCCGCGACGAGCACGGCCGCCCCTACGAGATGAATGCGATCATCACCCGGGACATGCTCGACGAAGGCACTCATGCCAGGAACTCGCTGGAGCCGCCAGGCTTCCTTGGCGGCGACTACAACCAAGCGCGCGGGCACATGCTGGCCAGAATGCTGGGCGGATCCGGCGACACGTTGGACAACCTGTTCACCATCACCCAGAACCCGACGAACAGCCCTGACATGCGGGACTGGGAGCAGGATATCTACAACGCCGTTGCGGACGGCGAGATCATCACCTACAACGTCTACCTCGAGTACACCGACGATGAAAAGGACTCCGTACCGAAGTACATTCAGCTCGAAGCCACCGGAAACCGCGGCTTCAGCCTGGACGTCCCGATGACCAACCCCGCCCACGAACAGCAACAGCGACACCGCCGAGGACTCCTGTGACCAGCTTCAACGACCTCACCCGGCTCAGCCCGCCCCCCGCCGGCCCGCCCCCCGTGGACTGGGACACAGTCGAGAACACCCTCGGCATGCGACTGCCCGACGACTACAAGCAGATGGCGACCACCTACGGTCCGGGCGCCTTCTGCGGATTCATCAACATCTACCACCCGCACGGGGCGACTGAGTGGGTCAACCTCACCGGCCCGATGCCCGCCACCATCCGCGCCCAGCTCGAGCAGGGACACGACCGCGGCACCTACCCAGTCCCCTACGACCCGGCAGACCTCTTCGCCATTGGCGTGACCGACAACGGTGAATACCTGTTCTGGATCACCGACCCGGCAACGGAGCCTGACGCTTGGGGTATCGCCGTCAACGAAGCCCGCGGTCCCGGCTGGTACACCTTCGACGGCACTCTCACACACTTCCTCGCCTCAGTCCTCAGCGGCGAGACGAAAGTGCCCTTGTTCCCCAGTGACCTCCTCGACCAGGGAGCCTTCTTCACCCCCTCAACGGCAGCCCGCCGCGACCCCGAGCCCGCACCTCCCTCGGCAGGCCGGGCCATCGACGGCAAAGCCGTCCGGGCCTGGGCCCGCGCCAATGGCTACCAGGTACCCGACCGCGGACGCATCCCCGCCGACGTCCTCACCGCCTGGGAGCAGGCGACCAGCAGCGGCGCTTGATCACCGGTTGCTCGCCCTTCCGGGCCAGTGCTGACCGCAGCGAACCGCGGCTGCCGACCCCCTTGGGAGACAAGACGTGCGGAGTCCCAGGAGGCTTGAAGGCTCCGCCCGCTCGGGCGGGGCCATCGGTCGCTGACAGAGGCGAGACCGCGGAAACTCCGCCACCCCCGTGCCGATCCGCCCGCGCCATCCACCAGCGATCACGACACGCCTTGGCGGCACGAAGCCTCCAACGACGGCTCCCAACATTGACCTTCATCCCCGTCGCCGCGTCGTGGAAGTCGTCTCAATGGCGATACTGCGACGGGTGCTGCCAGCCAGCGGTGCTGCTCCATGATCCATTCGCCCATCGTGCCTGAGCCGACGCCCCATGTGGGTCATCGGGGCCGTGTCGTTCACGGCCTGGCCCGGCCTACGGTGAGCTGGAGATCGAAGGGGAAAACTCCGTGGAGTGGAAGCATCGCTCAACTGGGCGAAGGTTGCCGTCGCGACGCTGGGCGGCCCGGAGCGGCACGCATCGCTGCGCACGTGCGTGAGCTGCACACCTGCAACGGCCCCGTCCGAGGGGAGGCATCCGCGCCAACAGCCTGCCGCACTGCGGCAGCTTCCGCCTCTGCAGAGCGAGAGCTGGCATGGCAGTGACTTCCGTGTCGTTGTGGGCCGCCTCCGGCTGGGCGAAAGAACCCCTTCCCTGACGTGGAGTCCGTTAGGGCGCGTATCGAGTCGTGATCAATTGGTGGTCCGGGCGAGGTCCTTCACCCAGATCATTGAGGCGCGCAGGTGGAGGCCGGCGAGGTAGCTGTCCGGTGTCTTGTCGTATCGGGTGGCGATCCCTCGCCAGGCCTTGAGCTTGTTGATCAGGCGCTCGACGGTGTTCCTCTCCTTGTAGAGATCGGCGTCGTGGCTGACAGGCCGACCGCCCGCGGAGCCCTTCTTCTTCCGGTTGGCGGTCTGGTCCCTCTTCTCCGGGATCACTGCCTTGATACCGCGTCTGCGCAGGTGGGCCCGGTTGCCGCGGGAGGAGTAGGCCTTGTCCCCGGCGACCGCGTCCGGCCGGGTGCGGGGGCGGCCGACGGGGCCGCGGACCCGTATCTTCCCCAGCACGGGGATGAACTGTGGGCTGTCGGCAGCCTGGCCTGCGGTCAGCACGAACGCCAGCGGGCGGCACTTGCGGTCGGCGGCCAGGTGAACCTTGCTGGTCTGCCCGCCCGGGAGCGTCCAGGAGGGCGGTCTTCAGCCGGAGTTTTCGCCGGCGCCGGATGCGTCGTCGCTCCTCCCGCTCGGATCGATCTCGACCTCCTGTCCGTCTTGTTCTTCGAGACTGCCCCTTTTGACCTGGCCTTCTCCGCCTCGGCGGCAGCCTTCTCCAGTGCGCCGAGGACGTCCTCGCCCAGGTGCATCCCGGCCGCGTCGTGGTGAGCACGCGCGGTGGTGGAGTCGATGCTGACCAGGGACAGGTCCACCTCACCCCGCTTCGCCGCTTCCGCGATCAGACTCTCCAGCAGGGCCTCGAAGACGCCGGCGTCACGCCATTGCCGGAAGCGGTTGTGGACGGTCGACCAGGCACCAAACTCCTCCGGCATCTCCCGCCACTGTCCGCCGGTCCTGAACCGCCAGATCACACCCTCGAACTGCTGCCGTAACCGCTCGGGATACGGGCCGTACTCGCCGATCGGCAGGTACGGCCCGATGAACTCCCACTCCGCGTCCGTCAGTTGCACTCGCGTCACGGAAGAAGATCTACCGGTCCAGGCCTCACCACGAGGGCGAATCGACAGATTGATCACGACCCGATACGCGCCCTAGGGCCAACGGGTCCAACCGGAAGCGACCTGCCCAGTCAGCGCCGGATGCGCCAGGTGCCGTACAGCCCGGCGACTGCCCCGGTGATCACGGAGAAGCCGGCGTTCCCGACCGCGCGGTACACCCCCGCGCACACGCCCAGCAGGGCAACGAGGACCACCATGTCAAGTACCTGGTGCCGCGTCGGCTCAGGCGGCAGCGCCGGCTCCCGGGAGGCGGGGGGCAGTTCGGGCTCGGGCGTCTGGGAGGTTGTGTCGATGTCAGCCATGCCTCCAGCAGACCGCCGCACACCCCCGGGCACCTAGTGATCCGTACGGCCCCGCATAGACCTGGACGTCGCAGGTCACCGGGCTATGCGAACCGGCGCAACGCTGAACGGCCCAAGGCGTTCAGGAACGTTCGGCGGAATCCGTGGACGTTCAGACACTGGGCCCTCTAGTACTCCAGTTGTGCTTCTCCATTTGTCCTGGTCAGCGTGCCTGTTTCGAGTCTAGTGGGCTGACGCTGCATCAGAGCGGTGGTGGTTCGTGACCCACCCGATCGGGGGTGCGTTGAGCCTGCCATGGAGCCGGATATCGAAGCAGGGCTGACCACTGCTTGGCGTGGTGGCGGTGGCCGAGGCGGAGAGCCCGACGCGCAAGCGGCGCCTCGACCCGAACCTGCCCGGTGCGAGCGTCGGACACGTGAAGGTCTCGGCCGGACCCTCGGCTGCGTCGTCTTCGACAAGATGGACGGCACGCCCTACGTCCTGAGCAACTGGCATGTTCTGCACGGGCCCGACGGCGAGCTGGGCGACGACGTCGTGGAGCCCGGCCCGCATGACGACAACCGGATTGCGCAGAATCGCCTGGGCACCCTGAAGCGTTCCCACCTCGGCATGGCTGGTGATTGCTCACGGGCTCGCGTTCAGGTCTGACCTGGTTCTTGTCACGCAACATCAGCCACGATGGGGCCCATGAGTCAACCTGACACCTTCGGTGGACCACAGAAGGCGGCACTCGTGGCGGCCGGTTGGGTCATCGAAAGCACCTCGTACGGCATGGCACCCCACTTCTTCGGGCGCCCCGGCGATCTTCGTTGGGCTGCGGAGATAGTGGCGTATCGAGAAGACCCACAAGGTGGGGTCCATCGACGGTTGCGCCTCGTTGGATGGGCTGCCGACGGACCTGTCGCCCACGAGTACTGGGCAGTGGGCAGGGCGTCTGCGCCGATCACACCCGGGGGCGCCACAGCCGTGAAGCAGGCTCTCTTAGTCATGAACGATGGCCCCGGGCTGGCAGCCGAGGTGGATGTCCACATCGAGACGTCGCACGACGTGCGGATGGACGTGATGTCGCTGGTCCTGGGAAACCCCGTGGCCACGATCTCGGTGTTCACCCTCGCCGGTGCGTTCCTGTCGTCCATGGCGGGGAAGGCAGCCGAAGACGCCTATCAAATCTTGAAGCGCGCACTATCCCGGGCTACACCGGTAGTTCGTGATGGCTCCGCTCAAGACACAACCTGGGCGGTGATCCACGACGTTGAGAACAACTGTGTCATCGAATGTCCGAAGGAGATTCCCGCCGAAGCTGCGGCCCAGCTGGCGCAACTTGCTCGAGAGGGCCTGTCTCAACGCCACATTCGTTGGGACCCCGAGAACCGCAGGTGGCAAGCGGTCGGTTCGATCAGTGGAGAACCGCCTCAGCCCCCGCCAGACGAAAACCCGCCTTCTGAGCCGCCTCGGCCGCCCGACGAGTGACCTCGTGTCAGTTCTTCTGCCGCCAGCCGCGAGACCTGACGGGATTTCCAGGTCGCCCTTCCCCCCTACCAGAATCAGCGGCCAGACCTCAGCGGGGTGTGGGCGGTGCCAGCGTGACGTGTCAGCCGCACGCCGTAGTAAGTAGCCGGAGTCAGGCGTATCCATCACGCAAGCGCGGTCACAACCCACAGGCTGGCCAGATGGAGCGCCGGCTGAAACGCTCGGTCCCAGCACCGCTTTGAAAGGCCACCAGACAGCCGGGAATCTCCGCACTCAACACGGGACCCCCACACCAAGAACAGGGAGAAAGTCTCGACGAAGTTAGTCCGACTAGCGGTGGTTTGTTAGGCCGGGAGGTAGAGGTTAAGAGGTCTGCCGGTGCCGACAGCGTTGATCAGGGCCTGGAGCTCGGTGGGCGGGGGCTTGGCTGTCCACGCTCGCCAGTAGCGTTGCAGCGTGGCCCAGGGCGTCAGCCAGCCACGGACGGCCCGGAGGGCTTGGGGCCAGCAGGCCTGCTGGGTCTGGTGGGACGGCGCAATACCCCCTCTCTGGCCGGCTGGGCACCGGCTCCTCCTCATCCGTGGCAGGCGGGGGCGGGGCAAACCAGGTGTCCCAGCAGAAGCTGAACGCGCAGGTGACGAGGGTCTGGTGGCGGCGGATGGCGGTGTCGGAGCGGACCTGGAAGTCTGCCCAGCCGAGTTCGTCCTTGACCTGCTTGTAGCTCTGCTCGATCCAGTGCCGGATGCCGTAGATTCGCACAATTTCGGCCAGGTCGGCAGCTGGGGCCGGGCTGTCCGCCTCCCGTGGTCCGCCGGGCCGGGGCAGGTCGGTGGCCAGGTACCAGGTGGACTGCGCGGGCAGGGTGGCCGGGTCGGTGGTGGCCACCACCAGGCGCGTGGTGCCATCCGGTCCCCACCAGCCCAGCTGTGCGTCGGCGGCCCACCAGGTAGCGGTGTGCCCGTCACGGAAGGTTCGTGTGACCGTGGTCCAGTTCCCGGGGGCCTCAGGGCCGCCCCAGATAAGGTTGCGGGCGGCATCCACGGGCGTGTACGCCTCGTCACCGTATGACCAGGCTCCCCGGCGGGGCTTGAGTGCCATCACGAACGGCAGTCCTGCGGCGTCCAGTTGCCTGCGGAAGGCGTCCTGGTCGCCGTAAGCGCAGTCGGCGGCGACCGCCCGCAAGGACACCCCCGCCCGGGGGGCATCACGGGCCAGGGCGGCCCCGATCTGCAGTTTCGTGCGGAAGCCGGCGTCGTTCTTCCCTTTCGGGAAGTGGTGGGCGGGGGTGTAGGGGACGGCGTGCAGCGGGTAGTAGACGCGCTCGTCGGCCCAGCAGGTGGTCACCGCGACGACGCCGCGGTCGATCTTCCCGACCGAGCCCAGGTACTGCTTGCCCACGTGGGCGGTGGCAGTGCCGTCCTTGCGGTCTCCGGAATCGTCGATCACCAGCACCCCGCCCGCGTGCGGGGCCGTGGCCGGGTCCGCAAGCAGCAGTTCCACACGCCGGGCGTTGACCTTCTCCAGGTCCCACGTCGACTCGGACAGGAAGAACTGCAGCCGCTGCACCGCCGCATGCTGGGCACCGGCCACAGGCTCCGTCCCGGCCAGGCAGGTCAGCGTCTTGTTGCGGTCCCTCGGCAGCAGTAACCCGGCGAGATACTCGCGGAACCCCCGGCGCTGTGCCAGCGTGGAGAAGAGGTCATCGAAACGCGCGGCATAGGCTTCCAGTGGGCCCGGAGCGGGCGGACACGGCACACGCTTGGTCATCACAGCCCCCGAAGAGTGAGCAAAGCTCCCACTGTCCGGCCTAAAACCACCGCTAGGTCAGCGGTCTGCCAACGACTAACTTCGTTGAGACAGGACAGTCCTTCTTGCCCTCTGACACTGAACCTGGACCGTTTGCCACCGAAGTCGGACAGCCAGAGGGACAACGAGCGTGACGTAGAGTCGTCATACCGCTGGTAGCAGCTGGATTCGTGACAGCTGGACGTAACCCTGTCTGCCTCGCGTGACGTGCTGCACGGCCGATCGAAGGACACGGCCTGTAACCCTCTGACACACTCCCGGTACGGTGCCAGGAGGGGGACTTGCATGGTCATCGTGGGTTTGCTGATCATCGCAGTCGTCGTCTTCGTCGCCCTGGCCTTCGTCTTCCGGTCCCATGACCGGGACTCCGCGGCCACGCTCGTCCAGGGGATCGCCGCGGTCGTCGTTCCCGCCGCCAGCGGGGCGTTATTTCTGACGAACCGCAGGCCCCGGACGGCACACACCGAACTGGCACTGCGTGACTTCGCGGACGAGCTGGCTGAGCGAGTGAAGGCGCAGTGGAGCGCCGCGGCGAGCGAACGGCGGCTGATACATCCGAGCCCCGTGCCGGTGCGCTGGAGGTGGTCGAGTCTCCCCGTATCGGGTCCGGCGACCGATGCGGTGGGCATCGGGACCGGCTCATCGCGGTTTGGGCCCCTGCTGGGGCTGGACCCGATCACCCCGGCGGATCTGGAGTCGGGCGGCGTTCGGGACTTGTTCCGCCTCTATGGTGCGTTGGACTCCGGGCGGATGGTGATCGTCGGAGCAGGCGGTGCGGGCAAGAGCGGCGCCGTCATTAGGTTGCTGCTCGACGCCCTCGCGCATCGCGAGGCGCTCGAAGCCGGCGCGCGCGCGAGAGTTCCCGTACCAGTGCTGCTGACGCTGAGCGGATGGGACCCGCGGAAGCAGCGGCTGCATGACTGGCTCGCCACTCGACTGGCCACGGACTACATGTTCAGGAAGTCCGAAGAACACGCGGGCGGTGTTGTCTCCAGACTCATCGGCGCGGGTCGGGTCGCCGTCTTTCTGGACGGGCTGGACGAGATACCCGAAGCCGTACGCCCCGTGGCTCTGCGGGCGCTGGACGAGCAGGCGAACTTCCGCCTGGTCCTGTTGAGCCGGGTCGGGGAGCTTCTGACGGCCGTTGCCGCGGCGGGACCCCTGTCAGGCTCCGCCGGCCTCGAACTGCTTCCGGTCAGCGCCGAGGACGCGGCGGAGTACCTGACGCGCTGCCAGGCGCAGCCGCCCCCGGACGCCTGGCGCGGTCTGGTGCAGCACATCCGTATGAACCCTTTGGGCGCAGTGGCTCAGGCACTGGACACACCCCTGATGCTCACGCTGATGCGTGACACCTACCGCGCGGATCAGCGCTTCGACCTCGAGCGCTTCGCGGACCGGGCGGCGGTGGAGGACCACCTTCTCGATCGAGTCCTGCCCGCCGCCTATGACGACGACCGGCTGGGTCAGCCGCGCAGTCGCTACAGTCTCGGCCAGGCCGAGCGCTGGCTCGGCGTCATCGCGCACCGGATGAACAGCGAGGGAAGCCGCGACCTCGCCTGGTGGCAGGTCCCCCGGTGGCGGTCGGCCTGGCCGAGAACGGCGGCCAGTTGCCTCTGCCTGGGAGTTCTCGCCGGGGCGGCGGGCTTCTTCTGGGCGGGGCCGGCCGCCGGCCTGATAGCCGGTGCGGTGGTGGGACTTTCCGTGACGATGTCACTCACGTACGGGCGTGCCGGGGACTCCCCCCAGCTGCTGGGCCGTCTGCAGTGGAGGGACTTCGTCGTCCGCGAGAACTTCCTGTTCGGGATCGCCGGCGGTGGAGCGCTTGGACTGGCGTTAGGCGTCGCCCTGCTCCTCGCCCATGGCCGCGTCGTCATGCTTTTCGGCGGCCTGGTGTTCGGCCTCCTCGCCGGTGTGGTGGGCGGATTCGTCACGGGTCTCAGCAACCGCAGCGCCGACAGCCGGACTCCCATCGATCCCGTCTCGTGCTGGAGACAGGACCGCCAGTACACGCTGACGGCCGGAATCGCCGGCGGCCTCGCCGGCAGTCTCATCGGAGGATCATGCCTGGGTCTGCTCGCCGAACTGACGGACCATCGCATCTTCGGACTCATCGACGGATTCCTGTCCGGGATCGCACTGGTGACGGTGGGCGGCCTCCTGCTCAGCCTGGCGCTGAGCCTGGTCGGATCGGTGACCTGGCGCGCGTTCCTCGCGAGCCTCCAGCTGCGCCGGAGGAACGAGGCTCCGGTCCGCCTGGTCAAGTTTCTCTCGGATGCTCGCGAGCGTCACGTCCTGCGCACGGTGGGGCCCGTCTTCCAGTTCCGTCACGCCCGGCTGCAGGATCGTGTGGAGGAGGCGTTCACGGCCGGCAACCGGCCTGGAGCTGACGGTTAGCCCGTCCCGTCCGGGCCGGACGACAAGCGGGCAGCAACGGCCTCAGCGGCGCCAGTCCGTGAGCTTGTTCTTTATCTTCGAGACGCGTGGAGTTCGGCGAGGGTCTCGGCGCGTTTGACGGTCTTGCCGACGTCGTAGCGGGGTGCCCGGTGTTTGTTCTTGGCTCCGGGTGGCCGACCGGGGCCGGTGCCGTTGGGTTTGGGAACACGGGCCGGGCAGAGGATGTGAGCGCGGATGTTCCTGAACCCCCGGCGGACCCGGGCCGGGGTCAGCTGGTTGGGCAAGGCTGGTTTCTCCCAGGGGCGGCGGAGGTCCTGGGCGAGAGGGCGGGCTAGCCTCAGCTGGGCAAGAGCTGCGACAAGGATCCAGATCCAGCGGTCCGCTGCCTCGGGAATGCGGACCTTCGGGGTGGTCCAGCCGAGGGTCTGCTTTACGAAGCGAAATGTGTGCTCCAGATCGAAGCGGCGCAGGAACACCTGCCAGCAACGGTCGACGTCAGCGAGGCTGGCACCGGTCTTCGAGGACCACAGCCACACCGGCGGCGCCTCGCGCTCCTTCGAGAGGTGCTCGACCTTCAGTCGGATCAATGTGCCCTCGACCAGGGGTAGTTCGCCCTGGTGGTCGAGCCAGGCCGAGCGATGAGTCAGGCGCGGGTGGACCCGGTCCCAGGCCTGTGTCTGGGCCTTGCCGTAGTTCGTGGTGTCCGTGATCGTCGTGATCGTAGGCTCCGGCCAGGTGTCCGGCTTGGCGAAGCGGAACTCCTTGCCGTGCTTGGGCGGACGCCCGCCCTTGGGGTCGTAGACCCGCGGCGGCTTCGGCAGCCGCATGACCCGGTCGGAACGGATCGGGCCGACCACCTCGACGGGCAGGTCGCGAAGGACCCAGGCCAGGCGCGTGATGTCGTATCCGGCATCACCGACGATCACAATGTCCGGCTGGCCCGGCGTCCACTGGCCGGCAGCGACGAGCCGCTCGACCACGGCCCGCAGCTGGGCGGCGGTCACGGCGGTGGCGTCGTCGACGGGTCCGAGCCGGACGACGTCCAGGACGGTGGTCCAGGAGGTGCGGCCGGGCTCCAGCACGGCCACGAAGGAGTACGGCCAACCCGGGATGAACTGCGACGCGCTCTTCGCGCGGCCGTAGACGTGGCAGAACAGCCGATCCTTCGAGCATGGCGCATCCGAGCGCAACCATGGCGACACATCGACGGCCAGGACGAGCCGACCGTCCGGGAAACGCGGCAGCGGCAGTCCCGCGAGCACCGCCCGCAGCCGTCCGACATCGATCCGGCCGCGGTTGAGCCCGCCGTACAACGCCCCGTGCCCACGCCGGTGTTCGGGCAGGAGCGTCAGGTCGACGGGCGACTTCACCGGGCCGTCGGCACACAGCACCGCGTCGGTGAGCTCAAACAGTTCATCGCGCCGAGCGGTCAGACACGCATAGAACTTGCCCCTGAAGCGTGACGCTTGCGCGAACGCCTCCCGCCGGGGCCCGGATAAGAGCAGACTCATGTCCACGGCCTTCGTGCTGATCAGATGCCTTACTCAACACGGCACACGATCGCGCGAAGGCCGCTCACATAGCCGGTGAACTGCGAAAACCTGCCTCAAGTTCGAAGCCCGTTCGAGGCTCGAAGATAAAGAACAAGCTCAGCTTGTTCTTTATCCTCCGGCCCGGGAGCGTTCCTTGATGCCCTCGGGCCGTTTGACGGTTTTGCCGACGTCGTGACGGGGTGCCGGGTGCCGGTTCTTCGAGCCGGGAGGACGGCCAGGTCCCGGCCGGGATGGTTTCGGCGCTCGGGCGGGACAGGTCAAGTGTGGGCGGAGGTTCCTGAACCCGCGGCGGACTCTGGCGGGGGTGAGGCGGCCGGGCTCGGCGGGTCGCTCCCAGGGGCGGCGGAGGTCGGCGGCGGCCTCGCGGACGAGACGGAGTTGGGTGTGCGCCGCGATGATCAGCCAGGTCCAGCGGTCCGCGGCCTCGGGGGTGCGGAGCTTCGGGCGGGTCCAGCCGAGGGTCTGTTTGATCATGCGGAAGGTATGTTCCAGGTCGAAGCGTCGCAGGAACGCCTGCCAGCGGATCTCGACTTCGGCGGCGGTCAGGCCGGTGGCCGAAGACCACAGCCAGAGCGGCAGCGGGTCGTTGCCGCCGGGCAGGCGGTCGACCTGGAGGCGGATCAACGTGCCCTCGATGACGGGGAGTTCACCGGTGTGGTCGATCCACGCCGATCGGGTGGTCAGCCGGGGGTGGATGCGGTCCCAGGCCATCGCGCGGGCGGTGCCGTACCGGTCGGTGACCTGCGTGGTGGCCGCGTCCGGCTCGCCCCAGGTCTCCGGTTTGGCGAAGCGGAACTCCTTGCCGTGCTTGGGCGGACGGCCGCCCTGCGGTGGCGAGATCCACGGGACCGGGACCGGCCTGCGCATCACCCGGTCCGTGCGCATCCGCCCGAGGACCTCCACCGGCAGCCCGTGCAGGAGGTGGGCCATGCGCGGGGCGTCGTATCCAGCGTCGAAGACGATCAGGATGTCGCGGTCGCCGATGCGCCACCGGCCCATGTCGATGAGGTCCTCGACCACCCTGCGGACCTGCGTGGCAGTAGCCTCGGCGACGTCGTCGGCAGGGCCGGGACGGACGGCGTCCAGGAGCTGGCACCATGACGTCCGGCCCGATTCCAGGGCGGCGACGAAGGAGTAGGGCCAGCCGGGCACGAACTGGTCGGAGGACCGGCCGCTGCGGCCGTAGACGTGGCAGAACAAGCGATCCGGACTGGTGGGTGCGTCCGGGCGGAGCCAGTTCGTGACGTCCACGGCCAGCACCAGGCGCCCGTCGGCGGCCTCGGGTTGCGGCAAGCCGGCCAGCACCTGCCGCAACCGCGGCACGTCCACGCTCCCGCAGTTCAGCGCGTCGTACATCGCGCCGTGTCCACGCCGGTGCCCGGCCACCAGCGTCAGGTCTACCGGCGCGGTCACCGGCCCGTCCGCACACAGCAGCGCGCCCGCCAGTTCGAACAACTCGTCCCCGCGCCCGGTCAGGCAGTCGAAGAAATCGTCCCGGAAGCGTGACGCCACCGTGAACGGATCCCGCCCGACATCGTGATGCAGCAAACTCATCCCCCCACGGCCTTCGTTGCTGGTCAAGTGCCTCTTTGGTCGGAGCACAGGATCAGACGAAGGCCGTGTTCACGTCCCCGGAATCCTCGTACGAGCGATCACGTTCGGGACGTCGTTCGAGGTCAGACCATAAAGAACAAGCTCAGAGCGTGTTTCCAAACCCCCACCTGCGCACCGGACGCCGCTGCGCCCGCCGTCTTGTCAGCGCGGGCAATGCGAACGGAGAGCGCTGCGATCCGTTCTGTCCGACGGGTGGGCGTTGACCCGCCTCCCCGATCGGTGCTTTCCCTCGCGTAGGGGCACCGAGGTGCGGCTAGGTCTGCTGTACTAGCTGGACGGCGACAGCAGGGTGCGTGGGGACGGGGGGACGCATGTCGAGAGTGCCGGCGATGGTCTGGTTTCAGGGTGACTCGGACAATCATGTTCGATGGTCGCGGGATGAGCGTCAGTTTGGGCTGGTGTTCCAGTGGCCGGGAGTTCATGTACTAGACGATCGCCGCGCCAGCAGCCCGCCGTCCATCGCGCGCGTCGGGCACACCACCTACATGGCGTGGAAAGGCGCCAACGACGACAAGCACATCTACTGGTCGACGCTGTCGGGCTACAGCGGACCATTGAGCGACCACCCAGCCACCTGGTCACCGCAGCAATCGGCGCACTGGCTCCAGACAGACACGTTTCCGACCTTGTCGCCATGGAATGGTCGGCTGTTGATGTACTGGAAGCGGTACAGCACCAACCCCGATCCGTACTCCAATGACCGGAGGATGGTCTGGTCCGAGCTGGTCGACGGCCAGTGGACCAGTCCGACGGAGTTCGACACCGTATTTCGCGGTGTAGAGGGCGTCGCAGCGGCTGTACACCAAGGGCGTCGCTACCTGGCGTGGCGGGGCAGGGGCACCGACACCCGTATTCACTGGCACTGGTTCGACGGTGGGCACGCGCAAGACGGGGCGATCGCCGACGACCAGCACACGAACGCGCTGCCTTCCCTGGTATCCGACGGCACCACGCTCCACATGGCATGGCGCAACACCGACGATGACCACATCAGCTGGTCAACGCTGACAGGCCCTCCCGAGGCCCCCAGGTGGCGGCCGCGGCAAGTGCTCAACGACCGGCGGACAGCGGGCAGTCCGACGCTGGGAGCCTCTGATCCAGGGTCCGTGATTATGGTGTGGGCGGGCGCGGCAGGCGACTCCGCCGTGTGGTGGTCGCGCTTCACCAACGGGCAGTGGGGGCAACAGTACGCATGCACCGATCGGCACCTCGACAGCCCGATGAGAGTCGGACTGCTCTAACTGAACGTTTCCGCCCGCGCCTCCAGGCCCGGGTCCGGTACTTCCCGCCGCAGTAGCGGGCGTTCGAGCATCGGTCGACACCGGCCACCCAGCGGGCTCCGCACTCCGGACACTCCCGCTCACCCTAACCGCGCTGCGCGGCCACCAGGCGCCGCTTCGGCTGGCGGTTCATCCGCCACTGCCTGGCACGACACGCTGCCGAGCAGTACAAGGCATTGGACCGCACTCCGCAACCTCTCGCCGCAGCCAGGGCACCAACGTCCGGCGTCCTCGGGCACCCCATCAAGCTACGGCGCCCAGGCTACTCAGAATCCGGGGTCGCAAACAGGCACTCAGGGTTTCGTGACCGTGGTCTTCTTGGGTTGGCGGGGGACGGTTTTGTTCTGGTCGAGGTGCCCGTACACCGTCGTCCGGGGTACGCCGAACATGTCGGCGATCTGCTGGACGGTCTTCTCCCGCTCGTCGTAGAGCCGTTGGGCGAGTGCAGCCTGGTCCTCGGTGAGGCGTGGCCGGCGCCCGCCGACCCGGCCGCGGGCCCGTGCGGAGGCGAGTCCGTCGTTGGTGTTCGCCACAATCAGCTCGCGCTGGAGCTCTGCCAGTACGGACAGCATCCCGAACATCGCCCGGCCCTCCATGGTGGCGGTGTCGATGCCCTGCTCGATGACGTGCAGCCCGATGCCGCGCTCACGC
Source organism: Streptomyces sp. V1I1 (assembly GCF_030817355.1). Taxonomy (NCBI): domain Bacteria; kingdom Bacillati; phylum Actinomycetota; class Actinomycetes; order Kitasatosporales; family Streptomycetaceae; genus Streptomyces; species Streptomyces sp. V1I1. The sequence continues at coordinate 13,977 of NZ_JAUSZH010000001.1, forward strand.
AGTTCGGCGCCGAGCGTCACCAGGTGCAGCACGGAGCGTGAGAGCCGGTCGAGCCGGGTGACCTTCAGCGTGTCGCCCTCGCGCAGCAGCTGCATGACGAGGTCGAGCTTTGGGCGGGACGCCTTCGCGCCGCTGGCGACGTCGACGTGGATGTTGTCGCGGTCGACACCGTGGCGGAGGAGTGCGTCGATCTGATGATCGGGGTTCTGGTCGGCCGTCGATGTGCGGCAGTAGCCGATGAGCATTGTCGGAAACTATCCGAAGGGCCGTTCTCCGACGTTGATTTCCGACGCGAGTTGCCGACAGTGTCCACCTGCGGGTTCGTGATCACGGGTGCGAGTGTCGGCAGACGTTCGTTTGCCGACACTCGACGAGGCGGTTGATCCAGCAGATGCCCCCGCGGCGGCCGGGGCCCGCCACAAGCGCACCCGGCTCTCCCGCCCGCAGACCAACTGAGTCATCAGGTGTAGGCGTAGACGGGGATCGCGAAGTTGAAGCCAGCTGCAGAATGTCCGCCTCCAGTCGGGCAGACACCCTTGAAGTACGGCCTGCCGTTCAGGCCGTCGTAGCCGTCGTAGAAAAGCATGTAGCAGCCATCCACGCCGGGCTTCCCGCAGAACCTCCACTTCGCTTGGGTTCCTGCGGGCTCACCGATGTCATGAGGCAGGATGTAGTTCGCGTTTTGATTGAGCGAGGTGTTCTCATGGCTCCCGCCCAGCGAACAAACGCCGTCCGGGTTGTAGCCCTCGAAGTACAGGGCTCGGCACTTGCCGCAGTTCCGCCAGTCCGGCTGGTCGTTAGGCGTCCAGTAACTGTTGTAGGGCAGCTGAAACGTCCAGCCTTGGACGACATGCGCCCCACCTGCTGGGCAGCCTTGGTTTACCGGCCATACGTACACCATGCACGCGCACCGGTTGCAGTACCGCCAGTTCGCCTGCAGGTTGCTCGTCCATGCGTGGGCTGGCTGGGCGGATAACACTGAACCGGCTACAGCAGCCGCCCCCAGACCCACCCCCTTGGCCAGAACCGATCGTCGGGTCACCATCCCGCCGTCACCAGGCTTTTCCACGTGACTGCTCTCCTCGCTGCCCAGTCCCCATCAGAAGCCATCGCGTGCGATGCCGTCGGCACTCCGGCCGACGGATTCCGGCACATGCTCAATCGGCAAGGTAGCGCCGCCCGCCGTGTCACGCAGCGTCATTGAGAGAACACGCCTCCGTATCGAGGTCAGTTCCGCATGGTGTCGCGGTCGACAGCCCACTCGTGGACGTAGGTGTGCTGGATGCTGCCCCCACATGCAGCTCGGCGTCGACGGAATGGGGGCGGTTTCACCGCTTCTCCATGGCTGGGTGTTCGGCGTCGTCCGCCGGTGTGCGAGGTCCGGGCACGCGGGCCACGGCGAGCTCCAAGCGGCTGTCCATATCAAGGTTCACTTCCCCGTACGGACGTACGTGGGACCAGAACAGCGAGGTCAGGCCGCGCCGGTCGGCGGGCGTGAGGATGTCGGCCCACTCCGGTTCGTCCAGGACGTTCTGGAGCATCAGGGTGTTCACATACACCAGGGCCGATTGCAGAATCCGCAGGCACAGCACGAACATCTCCTGCTCGTCGCGCCGGTTGGACGCGATCTCCCCGCCTTTGCCGTAGGCGATCACGGAGTTCGCGCCGTTGGAGGACTCCATCACGTTCAGGCCCTCCTCGATCTCCCGCTGGAGGTCCCGCAGCCGCAGGTAGCGGGCCACGAAGATGGTCTTCTGCGCGCGGCCGACCTCCAGCATCGCCGCGTAGGTGGGGTGGGAGGCGTTGCGGGTGAAGCGCCGCAGGATCGCCTCGGTGGACGCGGTACGGGTCCGGATCGCGGTTGCGTACTTGATCATCTGGTCGTACTGCTGGGCGATGAGTTCCCAGCGGATCGGGCGGGTCAGCGCCGGGGTGAGCTGCGGATAGGCGTCCGCCTCGCCGACCACCGGCCGGTACAGCTTGACCTTGTTGATCCGCTTGATCCGCGGCAGAAGGTCGAAGTTCAGCAGCCGGGTGATGCCGAACCCGATCTCCGACTGGCCATGGCTGTCTGTGTAGTTGGCTTCGACGTCCATGGTGGTGCCGTGCCGCATCGCGCCCTCGATCATCGCGGCGACCTCGGATGCGGTGCAGTTGATCAGCTGGGAGTGGATGGCCAGAGACTTCTTCTCCACGTGCCAGTAGATGAGCACCCCGCGGCCGCCGTAGCGCGAGTGCCACTCGGCGAACAGGTTCTGGTCGTAGGCGCGCACATGGGTGGAATCGGAGGCGACCGCGGTCGAGCCCTGGCCCCACAACTCGGTGCTGCGGGCCGCAAAGGTGGCATTCGCGATCTGGACAGCGATGGCGCGTGCGGCCTCCGCCGACAGATACCGACGCCGCACGTACCGCAGTTCGTCCTCGGTGTGCCCGTGACCGCCGGACGCCACGGCCTTGATCCCGGTGTTCGTTCCGTACGCGCAGATGACCAGCAACAGGCGCTCCGCCAGCACCTCCGGCGAGAGGCTGCCGCCGCCGGAGACGGAAGTGACCGCGTCCAGGCAGCCGGTCCGCAGCACCGCCTCCTTCAGCATGTCGACGAGCGGCACGACGCCCCATCGGCGCTGTACCTCGCTCTTGATCCGGCGCAGGTTGCGCGGCTCGGGCTGGGCCTCGGCCGCCGTGAGCCGGATCGCCCCGGTCTGCCCCGGTCGGCGCGGCGGTTGTGTGTGCCGTGTTGCGCGAGTTCCCCTGAGTGAGTCTCTTTGCGCTTTTCGGGGTCCCGATGGTCCGGTGCTGGTGGGCTGCCGTCAGTGGGGGCCGGGCGGGCAGCAGGATGTTCGAGCGGGCGAGTACCCCAACGGGAGCCACTGTGCCTGTGTGTTCGCCCGCCGTGCCGCACAGTTCTCCCAGGGGTGCAACGGCGCGGTGCCCATGCCGTGCGTGCGCATGGAGGAAACCGGCGGAGACGTGAACGGCCACGCAGGCACCCACGGCCATTGTCCAGGCCAGGTCCAAGGGTGTATTCCCCACGGCTCGTCAGCCGGAGTGCAAGCCTGCGCGCACCATACTTTTCGGTGTCCTGGAAGCGGGACCCTGATCTCGGGGACGCCCCCTGGCGCTGCTCGCCGCGGCGCGTGCGCCTGCCGGGAACGGCAGGCGTCGCGGAACGGTGTCCCAAGCCGGCGTCAGCGGCGTGGGCACCATGCGTGCCCGGGACGGAGGCGAGCACTTGATTGGACATCAGGAGTTGCCCTCGGCTTCGCGGGATCATTTTTCGTCGAACCCGCGGCTGTCGGCGGTCAGCCACTCAGAGTGCGCAAGGATGCGCACTTCGCCGAGCGGGATCTGTAGTGCCAGCGGAACACGGGAGCGGTGGCTCCCCCACGTTTTCTCCCGTGCTGAAGGCCTGGCTCCCCTCCGTCGGGAACCGGGCCTTCTGGTCTTTCCGCTCGCGGGTGTCGTGCCCGCCCTCTTCGCGGCCCGCTCCCATTTTTCGGGTGCGTGGATTGCGGGGTGGGGGTACTCGAACTGACGGGCTCGCTCTGCGGGCCGGGTTTCCTTGCCGATCAAGGGTGGAGCAATGGCTCAGCAAGTCCGCGAGATCATGACGGGAACTCCCGCCGCGGTGGGACCGCAGACGTCAGTGACCGAGGTCGCCCGGCGGATGCGTGAGGAAGACATCGGGGCGGTCCTCGTCGTGGAGGACGAACAACTGCGCGGCCTGGTCACCGACCGGGACCTGGTGGTGCGCGTCCTTGCCGACGGGAAGAACATCGAAGACACCACCGTGTCGGCGGCCTGCAGCGCCGACCCGGTCGCCGTCTCCCCCGACGACGACATCGACCGCGCCGTGCAGCTGATGAGACAACGGGCAGTACGCCGGCTGCCGGTCCTCGACAACGGGCGCCCGGTGGGCATCATCTCCCTCGGCGACCTGGCCATCGAACGGGACCCCGACTCGACGCTGGGCGACATCAGCTCGGCCGAACCCAACCAGTAAAACGCCTGGGGCGCCGTGGCGTGCCCATCTCCCGGACAACCCGGCCGCCGCTGTCCAGGCGGCGCGGACGGCGGCGATCGCGTGATTGTTCAGGTCATCTTGATCGTGGCTGACGGGTTTCGTCCCAGTGGGCTGGGGGACCCGTGGAGGTGCGGCTGAGCGGCCGCGCGGTGAGGGTGCGGGAGCTCGGGCACGGAGGACGGCGGACTCCGTGCCCGAGCCTGTGACCGGCAAAGCGCTCACCGCGCATTGGCAGTTTGCCTCCGTAGTTGCTGTTCAGGGCATCAGCCTTTTGATCTCGAAGGAGTATGTCTGCTCGCCAAGAATGTGGCGCTGGACGTCGATCAGTGTGGTTCGGACTTCGTAGAGCCCCTGCGCGACCGATCCACTGGGCATCCTCTCTGGAGGAAGCGCCACCTCATAGGGGCCTCCCACCCGGAAGTCACCAAGGAACACCTCGCGCCTGGCCACCTCCGTACCCTCCTTCCAGCGAACGTCCACAACTTTCAGACCTTGAACGGCGTCGCCTGCCACGCTGAACTTCAGGTCAGTCCGGCACTCCGTTCCCTCTTTCAGAACCGGAACGCCGGCCTGCCTGTCGGCTGGCAGCAGGGGAATAGCAGTCTCCTCGTACCCGACCTGCAGGGTGAGGCCGAGTAGCAGCACACTGGCGGGCGGCGCCGCCGGTGCATCGTCCGGTGGCCATTCCACGGCGGTCTTCCCTCCTGGCTGCAGACCAGTCAACTCCGCGAAGCGCGGGGCAGAGCAGCGAAGCCCCCGCGACTCTTGCGGTCAGACTAGATTCCCAGCCCTACAAGCCCTGTACCGGCGTACCCTCATCAGCCGTGTGGCCGACTGGTGAACTGGTACGTACATGCCTCGACTACGCTCGGTTACCCTCTGATTGCGACTGAGTGTGTGGACTGCAAGCGGAGCAGGTCTACCGCCAGTAGGGCGCTGGCTCCATGACACGACCGGGCAAGTACGCGGTACGCCGGTCCTCATCGGTCTTGGGAGTCCTCTCTTGAGGTTTTCTGTGGCATTGGGCGCGCGATCCTCGGGGCATGTCCGGCCACGGTGAGGGGCGCGGCGGCGTTGCGCAGGCGCTGAACAGGGGGCGACCAGCTCGGCGGACTCGGTGACCTGCCCTTGGCTTCGCAAGGCCCGGTGCTTCAGGGGATTCGGGGTCCGGGGCGGGGCGTCTGCTTGGGTGAGGCGTTCTCGTGTTCCGCGATGTGCGGAGGGGACGCCGGGCTGAGGGTGGTGTGGGCGCGTGGTCCCATGGAGTGGTAGCGCAGCGGGGAGGCGGCCAGCATGTCGGCGGGCAGGCAGTTCTTGGTGTCGACGACCAGTCGGGGTGTTTCCATCAGGGTAGCCAGCTGTGGCCAGGGGGCGTTGACGGTTTGCGGCCAGTCGGTCAGCACGATGGCAGCCGCGGCACCGGTGAGGGCCTCTTCCAGGCCGGCGGCCACTTCGATGCCGGGGAAGAAGGTGGTGATCTGTCCTGGAGTCAGGGTCGGTTCGAAGACACGCAAGCGGGCGCCGATAGTCTGCAGTTCGGGGAGGAGCGTCATGCAGGGAGCGTCGCGCAGGTCGTCCGTCCAGGGCTGGTAGCGCAGCCCGAGGACGGCCACGATGGCGTCACCGGCCAGAAGCCGGGCGGGGCCAAGGCCCTCTTCGATGATCCTGACCGTCCGCAGCTGCTGGGCCTGGTTGGCGGCGATGACCGCCTCGATGACCGGCAGCGGGCGTCCGGTGAGCCGGGCCCAGTGGCGCAGCGCCAGGGTGTCCTTGGGCAGGCATGAGCCGGCGTATCCGCCTTCGGCGCGCAGGAAAGCGGTGCCGATCCTCGGGTCGAGCCCGGTGGCGGTCAGCACGTCGTCGATGTCGGCGCCGGTGCCCTCGCACAGGGTGATCAGATCGCCGACGAAGCTGACCTTGGTGGCCAGGAACGCGTTGCTGGCGTACTTGACCACTTCCGCGGAGGTGGGATCGGTGACCACCAGCGGCGCGTCGATACCTCGGTACAGCTCCCGCACCACCGGCAGGAGCCCTGCGTCGGTGAGACCGGCGACCAGGCGTGCGGGGTGGCGCCAGTCCTCGATCGCCGCTCCCTGGTTGAGGAACTCCGGACTGTAGACATACCGGTCGGCCAGCCGCTCGCCCCACCGGCCGGCCAGCCACCCGCTGCTTGTGCCCGGCGGGATGGTGCTCTTGACCACCACCAGGCCGGGCAGCGGGTCCAGGGCCATGACGCCGGCCAACGCGGCGCCTGCCTGACGCAGATCGGGGCGGCCCGAAGGGGTGGGCGGCGAGCCCACCGCCACCACCACCGCATCCACGGGCACCTCGAGGTCGGCCAGGTCCGTCACGAAGGACAGGCTCTGCGCATCGGTCGCGGCGGCCAGGGGGAGCTCCAGGCTGGGCTCCTCGAACGGCATCCGCCCCTTGGCCAGCATCGCCACACGAGCCGGATCACAGTCGATCCCGGTCACCACATGCCCCTGCTCGGCCAGCCCCACCGCGGCCGTCAGCCCCACATAGCCCTGCCCCACCACACCGACACGCATCGCCCACACCTCACTTCTGCTGCACTCCGGGCCAGGGACCAGGCGGCAAGACAGCGCGCCCAGCCCGCGCAACACAGACGGGTGCGGCCACCGTGCAGCAGACGCCCGGGCAAGGGATCGATCTCCCAGCCGATTCTCACCCGGGACGAGATGCCCGGCGATCGGGACTGCACCATCCCGGGGAGGCCCGCTACACGCTTCGTCCTGAAGGGGCGAAGTCTTCGCCTACATCACCCAGCTCGACCTGCCGAAACTTCTAGCCGACTACGCCGCCGAGCTGTCCCGTCGCTGAGGTCCCCCGCGCCCTCAACCGGCGATGCTGGAACGCGCCCGCCAGCGGGCCGCCGATACGGAGGAGGTGACCCGACAGCAGACCTACACCGCCCTCCCGGGCATGTACGGCGGGCAGCCCTCCGCGCCAGCCGTCCACGCTCGCCGCAGTCTTCCGCGCGGCCGGAGCTAACGAGGTCCTGGAGCTGGGCGCCGGGCACGGCCGCGACGCCCTGTACTTCAGCCGCGCAGGCTTCACCGTCAGGCTTCTCCGCCATCGGCCTTCAACAGCTCCGAGCCGCTGGGCCCGTCAACTGATCACTGTCTTCCACCGGCACTCTTGGGCGCTGGACGCCACCACCGGACCGCGGATCACGGGGCCTGGGCAATTGTCGTGGCTGGAGCGCGCCGTCTCCGCACTGGACGGTACGGGGCTGAGCAGCGCCGAACGAATGGACGCAGCTGTCCTGCTGGTCGGCCATGTACGCGGTATCACCCAGCAGGCCCGGTGGTCAGGACCTTCGTGCCGATGCCGAAGGCGGCCTGGCCGTGCCGGTTGGGGCAGCGCCTTGATGGGTGCCGCGGCCGCACTGCCCCGTGCAGGCGCAGAGCCATCCCGCGGCTTCTTTCGCAGCAAGGGAGATGACCGACCAGTCGGTGGGGTATCGGTATCGGTCCTTGTTCTGGCCAACCGACGGAATTCGCTGACCTGCTGAAACGCGGCCTCTGCGGCGTGGGGTTCCCGCGAAGGAGTGTGGATCTTCCCGGTGAACGGCAGTACGCCGGTGTCGTCGGTCTGGGTGGTCATGGCAGGTTCCCAGATTGGGAACTCGCTGGTGGCGAAGACTTCGAGCGTGGTGAGGAAGACCTCGAAGGCGGCCGGGAAGCCCCGTCCGAAGCGCCCGTCGATCCGCCTGGGGAAGATCAAGACCGGTCGGATCGTGAAGCGGCTGCGGGAGCTGCACGAGCTGGGCGGAGACCCGGCGTACGGTCTCGGATCCCCTCCGGCACTCCCGGAGCCGCAAGGCGTGTCGTCTCGTACGCAGACCAGGCCCGGGGAAGACTGGCGGCCGGGGACACCGCCAGGCAGAAGGGACAGCCAGATGACCAAGGATGTCGACCCGGGTCCCGTTCGGATGCTGGTGTTCGGTGCGGCCCTGCGCGCTGATTCCACCAACGCGCGGCTGGCCTCGCTGGCATCGACCCTGCTCGTGGAGGCCGGTGCCGAGGTCGACCTGGCCAGGATGCGGGATTTCGACATGCCGCTGTACGACGGCGACGTGGAGGCCGACGAGGGTCTGCCCGCCGGTGCCCTGGCGCTGTGTGAGCGGATCAAGCGCTGCGATGCGTTCGTGATCTCGTCGCCCGAGTACAACGCCTCCGTTCCGGGACTGCTGAAGAACGCCATCGACTGGGTGTCACGAGTGCGGCCGCAGCCGTTCAAGACCAAGCACGCGCTGCTGCTGTCATCCTCGCCGTCGCTGGTCGGCGGCAACCGCGGCCTGTGGGCGTTGCGGGTCCCCCTTGAGCATCTGGGAACGCGGGTCTACCCCGACATGTTCAGCCTGCCCCGTGCGCACGAGGGCTTCACCCAGGACGGCCGGCTCGCTCAGCCCGGGTCGCAGGAGCGGCTCGCCGAAATCATCTCCGGGTTCATTCAACTGGTTCGGGCCGATGTGCAGTTCGTCTGCCTGCAGCGTCTCTGGTACGAGTTCCCGGGCGACCGCACGGACGCACTGGTAACGCAGCGGGCCGAGGACTGACCCGTCGTGACGGCCATGACGCTCTCCGGCACGACCAGGCGCCGGACGGCGCGACCGCGTGTCGGGCGGAGCGGCTTTAAACCCACCACCAGCGAATGGGCGGGACGGGCTTCCGCGGTCTGTGCCGGGGCCTGAACCTTCCTGCCCGGCGTGGGCGGGCCTGCCGACCTCAGAATCGAAATGTAAGTCAAAAAATTGATAGTAAGTGAACTTGATTATACGCTGATTGCGTTCGACGGCTGAATCGCCCGGCCCTGGTGGCCACCACAGCCCGAGTCGCGACTGGGGTGTGAAGGGTCGTGAATGCGCCGCGGACCGTTGGCAGCCCCACCTCAGGTGCCGTCAGTGCAGCTGCTCGAGAAAGGAACAAGCCTTGTCAGACCCAAGACCACGCGCTCGGCATGCTCGACCGAAAGGCACACGTGCCTTGCCCGTCAGGTTCGCCGCACTGCCGGTAGTTGCCCTAGCTGCCCTGAGTTGGCGAGCGGATCCTGCCAGCGCCGCACCCGCCAGCCCCAACCCCGCCCCCGGACGAGTCCTGGCTCCAGAGCCTGGCCGAATCCCGAGCCGGGGCCGGAGTCCGCGCCGATATCGGAGGCTGCGGTTGCGCCGAATCCCCAGCCGGAGCCGGAGGCCGCTCCGGTCACAGAGGCCGCACCTGTGACAGAGGCCGCACCTGTGAGAGAGAGCGCCCCGGTGTCGCAGGACTGGGAGTCTGCCCCGGTGTCGGAAACTGCTCCGCCGGTGACGGAGACCGCGCCGGTGACGCAGAGCGCGCCGGTGTCGGAAACGGCGCCTCCCATGTCGGAGTCCGCACCGGTCCCGGAGTCCCCGGCCGAACGCTCCGCCGGGCAGCGTGGGCTCCCCTCCGAGATGGAGAATTTGTTTAGGTTTATGACCGGCGAGGAATGGCCCAGGGCCGATGAGGCCCGCCTACACGACCTCCAGCGCGACCTCAACCGCGCTTCCGAGAATGCCTTCACGGATGCCGCCTTGATCACGGAGACCGCGCCGGTGACGGAGTCCGGGCCGGTGACGGAGTCCGGGCCGGTGACGGAGTCCGGGCCGGTGACGGAAACGGCGCCTCCCGTGTCGCAGTCCGCGCCGGTGACGGAAACGGCGCCTCCCATGTCGCAGTCCGCGCCGGTGACGGAAACGGCGCCTCCCATGTCAGAGACCGCGCCGGTGACGGAGACCGCCCCAGTCACGGAGAGCGCGCCGGTGACGGAGACCGCTCCCGTGTCGCAGAGCGCGCCGGTGACGGAGACCGGGCCGGTGACGCAGTCCGCCCCGGTCACGGAGACCGCCCCGGTCACGGAGAGCGCGCCGGTGTCGGAAACGGCGCCTCCCGTGTCGCAGTCCGCGCCGGTCCCGAGCATCCACGCACTATTCAACGAATGATCAAGGGATCCCAAACAGCCACTGAACCGTACAGAACCCACTGCGCCTCCTCCCGACTGCCCCAGTGCCTTCTCTCGGAGGAAACAGTCGGGGATGTCGCGCGCCTCAGCCCTCCTCGACTCGCCGTCGCCTCACTCTTTATCTAGGGGTAGAGGCGTGTTCGCACTGGTCAGGGCAGTGGTTCGCCTGTCAGGCCCGTGTTCGGACGTCGTCGTCACGCCCGAAGGAGCAGTGCGCTACCGCTTCGCACCGGTCAGGTCCGCGCCGTCCAGGTCCGCGCTGCGTACCGCATGCGGCACCGGTGAGGCTGCGGGCTACTGCGCTTCTGGGCTTCCCTCGGCGATCCCCCTCCACGAGCGGGCCCTCGCCGACTGCGTGCGGGTGTTGGGCAAGGACCACCCGACGACAAGGCAGGTGCGCGCGAACTTGGACACTGCGCGGTCCCTTTGATCAAGGATCCTGCTCGCGTCGGAGCGCGGAGGAGCTTGTCCGGCTTCGACCTGACGCGATCTTCAGGTAGTGATCACGCTCGGCATTTCGTCACCTCGGGAGACTCATTTCGTCGGCAGCCCCAATGGAGTGGGGAGCCTCAATTGCCCCGGCTGCTCCCCAGCTGATTCGCACTGCCGCCCCACGCTTCAACGTGCGGCGGCAGCCCGAGGCAGGAGCAGGACCACCGCCACACCGACCGCCGCGAATACGGCGCCGAGCGCGAACACGACGGTGAAGGCACCTGCGCTCGGCAGCGCCGAGCCGGTGACCGAATGGGCGCTGAGGATCGCGATGGCGATTTGGGTCCCGATGACGCCGCCCACTGTGCGGACGACGGTGTTGAGGCCGTTGGCGGTGGCTATCGCGTGTCCCGGAGCGAACCGGACCACGAGCGACGGCAGTGCCGCAAAGCTGAAGGCGGCGCCCGTTCCCAGCAGTACGGAATCGGCGAGCACCTGCACCGGCGTGGCGTGCCAGAGTGCCAGCGCCAGGCTCCCGGCAAGTACGAGCAACAGTCCTCCGAGCAAGGGGGCGCGGTGGCCGAACCTCCGCTCAAGCGCGGGTACGAGCGGTGCCACCAGAACCTGCAGCAGTGCCGAGGGGAGCATGAGCAGGCCGGCCGCAGTGACGGTGAAACCGAATCCCGACACGGCACCTTCGGGGCCGTGCGTCGGCAACTGAGCGAGCGTCGGCACGAGGAGGAAGAAGATCAGGGCTGCGGCGTAGAAGAGCGCCGCGGCGCAGTGGGTCAGCAGCATCGGTCGGTCGAGGAAAACGCGCGGTTCGAGCAGTGGATGCGGCGTGCGCTTCTCGGCCACCGCCAGGGCGGCCAGGAACACGGCGGCGGTGAGGAAGAGTCCGAGCACGGGGGCGGACAGCCATCCGGCGTGCGAGCCCTGGGTGATCGCGAGCAGAAGTGCCACCAGGCCGAGCGAGAGCAGGACGGTCCCCGCCACGTCCTGAGGTTCCTCCCGGCGCGCGGTGTCATTGGGAATCCACCGGGCCACCAGCAGGAAGGCGAACGCGATGACGCCGGCGAGCACGGCGAACATCCATCTCCATGACGCGTGGTCGACCAGGAGGCCGCCGATGACGAAGCCCAGCCCGGTGCCCGCGCCGATCATCGCGGACACGATCCCAAGGCCATGGCCGATCCGCTGCCGGGGAAGCAGGGCGCTGATGAGCCCGAAGGACAGGGGAAGTGCGGCCGCTCCGGCACCCTGTGCCGCGCGCGCCAGCAGCAGGACGGGAAAGTTCCAAGCGAGGGCGGCCAAGAGAGTGCCGGCCCCAAAGACGGCGAGCGAAACGAGCAGGACGCGGCGTTTGCCGCGCCGGTCGCCGAAGCGGGCGAGCACGGGAGTCAGTACGGCGCCGGACAGCAGGTAGAGGGTGAATACCCACGCGGCCCAGTCGCCGCTCACCCCGAAGTGCCGCTGGAAGGTGGGCAAGGCCGGAGCAACCAGGGTCTGGAGCAGCCCGTAGGCCAGCACCGCTACCGAGAGTGCGGCGACCACACGGCCGGCAGGCGGGCCGGCGTCCGGGGGGCCGCCCGCGGGCGAGACGGGGGAAAGGGCAGTAGATCGGTCTTCCTGGGACATGACGACCTCTGGTGTGGGACGGGCGACCGGCAGGACCGTCACCGCGCCGAGGAGAGCTCGGCGCGGTGACGGCAGTCGGCTCCGCGAGCGGGGGGGAGCAAGCGACTGGCGGAACGGTCCGATCGGCGGAGTTACTAGCTGTTGGGAGCAAGCTCGTCGAGCGTCTGCGTGCGCTGGACGATCTCCCACTTGCCGTTCACCTTGCGGAGCTTGTCGGTGTAGGTGCCGGTGGCGTAGACGGCGTGCTCCGTCTCGGTCTCCGCGACCCAGTACCAGGAACGGGCGGTGGCGGCCGTGCCGTTGACCTCGATCATGGCGGGTCCGGTCATGTGCCGCTTGCCCTTGGTGAAGCCCTTCTCGGCCAGGTCGATGAACATGGCCTTGATCTCGCTCCGGCCGTCGGCGGAGCCGAACGGGCTCCGGTAGTGGCCGTCCTTGGCGTACAGGTTGGCGTAGCCGTCGGCGTCCCTGAGATCGATGTACATCTGGTGACGGTCTATCACCTCGCGGATGGCGAACCGGTCGCTAGGACTGTCGCTCTCCGTGGCGGTGGCGTTCTCGCCCATCAGCAGGCCCGTGGCCACAGCACCCGCCAGCACACCGATGAAGGGTGCGGCCACCCTCCGGATGTTCTTCATGTCGACTCCCTCATGACGCGATATTAGTCATGCACTTTGATAGTCACAACAGTGACTACATTGATCGTATTCCTGTGCGCGGCGCGGCGTCCAGCGCCGGAGAACAAGGAGTCAGTCAGCGCGAGGCCGCGGGACCGTCGCCCCGTTCGCGGGCGACGGCCGCCCGGACGGCGGGCACCACTTCTTCGGCGAACCGCGGCAGCTGACGGTCGACGGGACCCCTCGGGAAGAAGACGAAGGTGTCCATGCCGCCCTCGACGACGAGCCCGGTCAACTCCTCCACCCACTGCTCGACAGGCCCAACGAGGAAGCTCTGGCCCGGTCCGTCGGTGATCACGCCGTTGACGTTGTACAGGCGGCGAATGTCCTCGGGGCGTCGACCGGCCGAGCCGGCGGCGTCATCGATCCGGACATGAGCCTCCGGCAGCCGGGGCGGCGGCAGGAAGGGCGACGAGGGCACCCAGCCGTCCGCCAGCCGTCCCGTCAGTTCGAGGGAGCGCGGCCCGAGGGCACCGAGCCAGATGCCCATGTCGTGGACGGGGAGCGGACCCGGGTGGGCGCCCCGCAGCGAATAGAACCGCCCCTCATAGCGCACCGACCGCTGCTCGCTCCAGAGCAGCCGGATGACCGCGATCGCCTCTTCGAGCGCCGTGACCGCCTCGCCGGCGGTACGCCGCATGCCGCCGTACGCCTCCACCGCCTCCCAGGCGCCACCTGCCCCCAACCCGAGCTCGAACCGGCCGCCGCTGATGACATCCAAAGTGGCGGCCGACTTGGCGATCAGCGGCGGATGCCGCAGGGGCAGGTTGGACACGTCGGGGAAGAAGCGGATCCGCTCGGTGCGGGCGACCAGGCAGCTCAGCAGCGTCCATGTGTCCAGGAACCTTCCCTGATAGGGATGGTCCTGGATGCCCACAAGGTCGAGTCCCAGCCGCTCAGCCAGCAGGACCGAGTGCAGCACCTCGTCGTACCGCCCGGGCTCGGTGGAGTACCCGAACTCCACCGGCCGACCGTAGTCCGTCATGACACCTCCGTCTCCGATCCCGGGCTGCCGCCCGGCACCTCGGTTGGCATTCCGCCGGCCCTGACGCAGGAACTCGGGTCACCACCGCACCGTGATCCCAAGACCGGCCGGACAGTCGAAATTCGGTCGATATAAGTGACTATCAAGATCTGCATCGACGTGCAGGACGCCGAGCCCTGTGGCGGCCTGTGCATCGAGGACGGACGCTGCGAGAGCCGTTCATGTCGGCGACGGGGCGAGCGGAGATCGGAAAGACGTCCATGGACCCGCGCAACCAGGGGTGCAGGCCTTCGATCCCGGTGCGACCCCCGACCAGGAATGGGGCGGACGGCAGCCCTGACCGCCCCCTCTGTGACCACTATTATTACTGATGGTGACAGTCAATAACGGTGACGAGGAGGGTGTCGTGGTGCGGCGCAGCGAACGGAAGCTCAAAGATCCGGATCTCGGGATTCTGTCCACGCGACTGCTCTTCTCGATCCAGAAGGAGCTCTTCGACACGCTGGCCGAGCAGGGGCATCCCGACCTGCGTCCACAGCACGGCGCCGTGATGGGCTTTCTCGACGAGGAGGGCAGCCGGGCGACGGAGCTGTCGCGGCAGTCGGGCACTCATAAGCAGGTCATCGGCAACCTGATCGACGAGCTGGAGGCCCTGGAGTACGTGGAGCGCCGGCCCGACCCCCGGGACCGGCGGGCCAAGCTGATCGTCCCCACCCGCCGCGGCCGGGACCAGATGAAGAAGTCGGACGCGATCATGGCCGCCATCGAGCAGCGGCATGCGGAGGCGATCGGTGAGCGGAAGTACACGGCATTCAGGGACGCCTTCCGGGAGATCACCGCCCAGCAGCTGGCCCAGTTCGACGAGGCCGCAGCCAGCAGGCGGGAGCCGCGCAAGGGCACCGGCTGCTGATCACTCATAGCGGGACCACTTCGAAGGCGACCGCCAGCGGCACTCCCGCGCGGCGTCCAGCGTCAGCGGCCTGACGGCGCAGGAACTGCTCGGGGTCGAAGCCTCCCGCAAGGTTGCCGAGGTATGCCTCGTGCGCGGCCAAGGACTCCACTCCCCGGTCGAGATGCGCCGTGACGTCGACGAAGTGCTCGGCCTCCGGCGACGAACCGAACATGGCACAGCGAACGCCGGACCACGGCTGGAGTCCTTCGTCGAGCAGTTCGGGGAACACCCACCGGTTCGCCGCGTCGCGGGCCGCGTCGATCAGCGCCGAGCCCACGGCGCGGTGGTCGGCGTGGTTGAGCGCACCGTTGTCGAAGAACTCCCGGAAGTTGAGCGAGATGATCACGTCGGGGCGGTGGCGTCGGATGGCGCGGGCGAGGTCGCGGCGCAACGCGATGCCGTATTCGACCGTGCCGTCGGGGTGGTTCAGGAACTCGACCTGGTCCACCCCGACGAGCCCGGCGGCAGCGATCTGCTCGGCCGAGCGCACCGCCGCGGTGCGCTCGGGAGGCATCGACTCGATTCCGGCCTCGCCCCGGGTGACCAGCAGATCGACCACCGTCTTGCCTTGAGCGGTCCACCGGGCGATCGCCGACGAGGCCCCGAACTCCAGGTCGTCCGGGTGCGCCACCACCGCAAGCCCGCGGCGCCAGTCCTCCGGCACGGGATGCCGCAACACCCGACCAATGATCAATTTATTGACAGTCACGATTCTTACTATAACCCATTCGCTCGAGCCGATAGGTCCTGACCCTCAGGGGCCGGAAACGATCAGGACGCGGCCTCCGGCGCCGCCGCTCTCGGCGGCTTCATGAGCGGCGGCGATGTCCTCCAGCGCGAAGCGGTGAGCGACGGGATGGACCAGATCGCCCGCGGCCGCCGCTGCGCTCAGTTCCGCGGCCGCGGCCCTCTTGGCCCCTGCGGGGAAGTCGTCGCTACCCAGGAAGTGCACGGTGACGTTGGAGAACCCCAGCTGCCAGAAGGGGATGGCCGGGCGTGCCACATCGGTGGCGTAGGCAGCGATCACCCCGCCCACAGCAAGGATCTCCAGATCGGTGTCCGCATGGGCCCCGAACGCCACCTCGAGCACCCGGTCGACTCCACGCCCCACGGTGAGCTCCTTCACGCGAGCCGGCAGCGTGTCGTCCGCAAGGAGTACATGGTCCGCCCCGGGGACAGGGCCCGGCCGCCGGACGGTGGCGATCACCCTCGCCCCGCCGCGCCGGGCCAGGGCAACGGCCGAGCGGCCGACCGCACCCGTGGCACCCGTGATGAGCACCCAGGCGTCCCGCAGCGGACCGTCCATGAACAGGGCGCGGTGCGCGGTCAGCCCGGATATTCCGAGGCAGGCCCCCTGCTCGAAGGAGACGGCATCAGGGAGGTGCACCGCCTTTTCGGCAGGCACGGTCACATAGCCGGCGGCCGTACCGAAAGGCCGGTACGACTGTGCGTCATAGCACCACACGCGCTCCCCCACCCGGGCGGCGGGGACGCCCTCCCCCACGGCGTCGACGACCCCGGCGCCGTCCGAGTGCGGGATGACCCGAGGCCAGGCCATGCCGTAGCCGATCCAGTCCTGCCTCTTGATCACGTCCCCGTGATTGATACCCGAGGCATGCACACGGGTCCGCACCTCGCCGGGACCGGGCTGCGGATCCTCCATTTCGCCGACCCGCAACACCTCGGACGCCGGACCGGTCGACTCGTACCACGCTGCGCGCACGGCGCTCAGTCCTCCACGGTCTTGAGCAGGTCCGGCAGCCGGCGTACCACTGCCTGCCAGGACGGGTGGTCGGGGTCGACGACGTCGAAGTGGTCCGCACCCGGGACCTCGACGTACTCCACCTGGTCGCCCAGTTCCCGGGCAGCAGTGACATACGTCCGGCCCTGAGCAGGGGGAAACCCCCGTGTCGTCGCTCCCGTGGACGACAAGCTGAGGTACACCGAGGGGCAGGCGTTCGAGGGGTGAGGCCAGCGCGTAGCGGTCGGGCACGTCGTCCGCGCGGCCGCCGAGCAGTGCGGCCGCCGCTCCGTGCGGCGTCAGCCTCGCCAGGGTCGGCGCGAGTTCCGGCCTGGCCGGTGCGGGCGCCTTCGCCGGAGGCGGTACCGACGGGTCGCCGAAGCGGGCTCCCAGCTCGTCGGCATCCGCGGCCCGCAGATCCAGCACCCCTGCCAGTGACACCGCGGCGGCTAGCGGTACGCCGCGGCCACCACTGCCCGGCGCTCCGGCAGGCAGCCCGGGCCGGGACGCGAGCCACAGGGCGAGCTGGCCTCCTGCGGAGTGCCCGATCGCCACGACACGGTCCAGGTCGAGCCGGCGCCGGGCGAGATCAGCCGCGGCCTGCCCGCCGGGCACGTCCCCCGCCGCGAGACCGGCCAGGGTGTCGACAGCAGCAGCGGCGTCCACCAACGTTCCGGGCCATCCGCCGCCGCTCTCTCCAATGCCCCGGTAGTCGATGTTCCACACGGCGTAGCCGCGGGCCACCAGGTCGTGTGCCAGCGGCACCAGTTGGCTACGGTCGAGCATCGCGGTCCAGAACCCGCCGTGGATGAGCACCACGACCGGGTGGGCGCCTTCGCCTGGCGGAAGGTACAGGTCGCCGGTCTGGGACTGCGCGGACCCGTAACGGACGGTCAACACGGCCCCCTTCCGGACGCTCACCACGGCTGGGCCGTCGTGTCGAGGAGGGTGCCCCGCTCGGAGCTGAGCAGCTCGCTGATGGGTGCGAAGAACGCCTGGATGGCCGGCAGGTTACCGCACTTGGCCTTGGACGCGTCCAGGTCTTCGGCCGTGTCCCACCACACGACGTCCAGCCACTGCTCGTCGTCGATGCGCACCAGCTGGGCGCCGAGGAATCCTTCTCGGTCCGTACGGAATGCCTTGAGCATCCCCGGCCGTGCGTCGAGAAGTTCCTGAGCCCGGTCGGCCGAGACCCGGAAGCGGGTGAGTTCTGCGGTGGTCATGATCATCCTCAGGGGTCGTACGCTCGCCAGCTCGGTCGCCGGCGGGTCAAAGAAGGAGGACGGGTTTGACGGTCTCGCCGGAGGCCGCGGCCCGGGCGGCTTCGTTGATCCGGTCGAACGGGAACGCGGCGACCAGGCGCTCGACGGGAAGGCGGCCGACTGCGTGCAGTTCGGCAAGAGCAGGTATGAACACGTGGGGTACACCCCCGCCCTCGACGATTCCCACGATCCGCTTGCTGCTGTTGACGATGTCCGCGACGTCGACTGCCGCCTCGCGCCCGAAAGGGGCACCCACGATGCCGATGGCCGCGGCGTCGAGGGCCTGCCGGAACACCAGTACATTGCCACTGCTCTCCAGCACATAACCAGCTCCACCGCCGGTGAGCTTCCGGATGGCCGCTGCCGGGTCGGTGGTCCGGGCGTCGATGGTGTCGGTGGCCCCCAGTTCGGCGGCCAGGTCCAGCCGACCGGGGTGCACGTCGACGGCGATGACGTGCGCGGCCTGGGTGAGCCGGGCCGCCATGACGGCTGCGAGTCCCACTGCACCGGCCCCGAACACCGCGACCGAACCGCCGGGCGCTGGCCGAAGGACGTTCAGCACAGCGCCCGCGCCGGTCTGGATGCCGCAGCCGAGCGGTGCGAGTGTGGCCAGCGGCGCCTCGTCGGGGAGTTTCACCGCGTTCCGCTCGGTGACCAGCGCGTGGGTGGCGAAGGACGACTGTCCGAAGAAGTGCCCGTGCAGCGGTGTGTCCCCGAGCCACAGGGTCGGGCTGCCGTCCGAACGTGTGCCGGCGGCGAAGTTGAGTGACAGGAAGTCCTCGCACTGGCTGGGCAGACCGGAGCGGCAGCTCGCACAGACGCCGCAGGAGGCGAACGTGAGCACCACCTTGTCACCGGGTACCACGGAGGTGACGCCCGCTCCGACTGCCTCCACCACCCCGGCCCCCTCGTGCCCCAGTACGGCCGGATGCGGGAACGGGGTCTTCCCCTCCCGGGCGGCGATGTCGGCATGGCAGATGCCGACCGCCTCGATACGTACCAGCACCTCACCGGCGCGCGGGTCGTCGAGAAGCACGTCCATGATCTCGAAGTCGGCCCCAGGCTCAGGTACGACGGCGGCTCCGATCAGCTTCGGCATGACCACTCCTTCGGTGTTGCCGACCCGACGAAGCTATTAGTCAAACTCTTGACCGTCAAGATTATGACCATAAACTGAGTGGGTGGCTCATCGAGCCGCGACCCGACACATCCAGGAGACCACCATGAGCACCCCGCCGCTCACCGAGACCGACCAGCTCACGGGCGTATGGCAGATAGACCCGGCCCATTCCGAGGTGAGCTTCACGGTGCGCCACCTGATGGCCCGTGTGCGTGGCAGCTTCTCGTCCTTCAGCGGGACCATCAGCGTCGGCGACGACCCGACACGGTCCAGTGTCCGGGCAGAAATCGACACCACGTCGGTGGACACCCGCAATGCCGAGCGGGACAAGCACCTGCGCAGCGCCGACTACTTCGACACCGACACCCACCCGGCGGCACACTTCGAGTCTGCGACCGTACGGGAACAGGAAGACGGTCGATACAGCGTCGAGGGATTCATGACCGTGAAGGGCGAGACGCGCCCGGTCACTCTCCACCTGGTGTTCCTCGGCGTGGCCGAGGACCCGTGGGGCGGCACACGAGCCGGATTCCGGGCGTCCACCCGGATCAGCCGTTCCGACTTCGGCGTGATGGGCAATGTGCCCCTGCCCGGCGGGCGCGCGCTGATCGGGGACAGCGTCGACATCGAACTCGAGATCGAGGCGGTCAGGCAGCAATAGTCCCGCATCCGGCTGTCAGGGGCGCGGACGAGGAGGTGTCCGCCCCCTGATCGGGCCCACCGTGTCCGGCTCGAGGGACCTGCGGGTGCGGAGCCGTGGGTCCCAGCACCCCGTGGGGGCTCCTCCAGCGTGTGGTGGTGAATGCGGTGGAGTCGATGGCGGCACCCCGGCGGTGCCGGACGGCTTCCTCGGCGGCAACGCGGGCGGCCACCTGCCGCACCGCCTCGACGCTGCGCGGCGCCCGGACGACCCACGTCTGGGTGCCGCGCACTTCCTTGTCGCCCACTATGCGCACGGTCGGCGCGGTGACGTTCCACAAGGTCATGACGGTGACTTCTCCTGTTCTGCGCTTTGACGAAGCGTTTCTCGTACGGCGGGCACCACCTCGCGGGCGAAACGCCCGACCTGATCGACCGTGGTCTCCTCCGGCCAGAAGACGAAGGTTCGGAACGGCTGCTCGGTTGCCAGGCGAGCCAGTAGAGCGGCCCACTGCTCCGCGGTCGCGCGGACAGGGGCCTTACCCGTTGTGGCCGCAGCGTCGCCGGGTCGGTCCGTAATGGTGCCGACGAGCTGAGCGATCCTCAGCACGTCTTGAGGGTTCCTGCCGGAGGCGCGGGCCGCGTCGTCGATCAGCGCGTTGGATTCGGCCCACTTCTCGTACGGCAGGTAGCTGGGGATGGGCGCGGCCCATCCGTCGGCCAGTCGGCCCGTCAGTTCCAGGGAACGGGGGCCCTGGGCACCGATCCAGATGCCGATCGGATGGGCCGGAGCGGGCCCGCTGCGCAGGCCGGGGATGGTGTAGCGGCGGCCCTCGAACGTGACCGGCTCGGGTGCGGACCGCCACAGTGCCCTCAGGATCTGGACGGCCTCCTCCAGTTGGGCCAGGGCCTCGGCCGGGCCGAGCCGGGGCGTCATTCCCATCTGGGTGATAGCGGACCAGTAGCCGCCACCACCGATACCCAGTTCAAAGCGGCCCGCGGAGAGCAGATCGAGCGAAGCCGCCGTCTTGGCGAGCATCGACGGATGACGCAGCGGCAGATTGGCCACGTCCGGGAAGAAGCGCAGCCGCTCGGTGCCCTCCAGCAGCATGGCGATGAGGGTGAAGGTGTCCACGAGCGCGGGGCTGTAGGGATGGTCCTGCACGCCGACGAGGTCGAGTCCCTCCTCCTCGGCCACGCACACCAGGTCGCGGTGTGCCGCGATGTCGGTGGTGGGGTTGAGCGAGAAACCGAACTGCAGGTCACGCATGGCTGTCCTCGGGGTGGGGTGCGAATGACGGTGACGGACCGCTCAGCCAGCGGCGCAGGACGCGGGAGAGCGCGGGCAGCAGGGCATAGGTCATGGCGACGCTGAAGAAGAGCGCGATCAGCGCGTTGCGCACGGCCGGCGGAAGGCCACCTGTGTACGGCACGAGGAGAACGTTGGAGAGGAGCGAGAGGGGATACACGGCGGCCGCTGCCACGAGAGTGAGCTTCCAGCGGGGCGGCGCAGCCCGGTCCGGCAGAGCGAACAGGTCCTCCATGCCGGACAGATGGCGGACGCGGACCAGTTCGTGCAGTTCTCTGCCATGGTGGAGGCAGCGTTCGTTGTGCGGTGAGCTCTCCCAGGCATGCAGGGCGGCCTGGTCGGTGAACCGGTAGACAAGGTGCCACCGGTCGTCTGCGGCTGCCGGGTGCAGGACGCCGCCACCGAGATATCCGGTGAATCCAGCGGCTTCGGCCAGGATGCCGTGTGCCCACGACTGGAACTCCTCCCCCCTGCCGGGAAGGACGCGGCGTTCGACCAGCACGGTGACAGGGTCGGCATGCCTCTGTTCGGGGATGGGGCGGTCTATGCTCATGGGCGGTTTCCTGCGATGGCTTGGGAGGGCGGGCGGCCGGGATCAGAGAACCTGAGCGATCCCGTGCACGGGGTCAGACGGCCGGGATCCGGCCGAACCGTCCGGACTGGAAGTCGTCGAACGCCTGCATGAGTTCGCTGCGCGTGTTCATGACGAAGGGGCCGTTCCAGGCGACCGGCTGACGGATCGGCAGACCGCCGAGGATCACCACGTCAAGCCCCGGGGACCGGCTCTCCTGCTTCTCATCGGCCGCGACGCCGATCACGTCGCCCGGGCCGAAGACGGCGAGCTGACCGGAGTGCACCGGTCGCCGCTCCTCGCCGACGCTGCCCCTGCCTGCCAGAACGTAGGCGAGGGCGTTGAAGTCCGGGCGCCAGGGAAGGGTGAGCAGGGCACCCGGGCTGAGAGTGGCGTGCAGCAGCGTGATCGGTGTGTGCGTCGCACCGGGCCCGTGACTGCCTGCCAGTTCACCGGCGATCAGCCGGACCAGGGCTCCGCCGTCGTCACTGGCGAGGAGCTCCAGCTGGGATCCGCGGATGTCCTGGTAGCGGGGCGCGGTCATCTTGCGGTCGCGGGGCAGATTGACCCACAGCTGGAAGCCGTGGAACAGGCCGCCGCTCATCACCAGCTGTTCGGGGGGCGTTTCGATGTGCAGCATGCCGGATCCGGCCGTCATCCACTGGGTGTCCCCATTGGTGATGACGCCGCCACCTCCATTGGAATCCCGGTGCTCCATGATGCCGTCGATCATGTAAGTGACGGTCTCGAACCCCCGGTGGGGGTGCCATGGGGTTCCTTTGGGCTCGCCAGGGCTGTATTCCACCTCGCCCATCTGATCCATCATCAGGAACGGGTCGAGGTGGCGCAGATCGATCCCTGCGAGTGCCCGGCGCACCGGGAATCCTTCGCCTTCGAAGCCCTGGGGGGCGTCGGTCACGGTGAGGACGGGGCGTTGTCGGGCGGCTTCACCGGGGCGTGGGATGCGTGGCAGGGCGAGGGGCGAATCGATGGTTTACGGCGGGCATGGTCTTTCTCCTTCAGGCGCCGGATGTGCGCCGCGCGCTGCACCGGACGGGCGGCATGGGTGGCGGGCCGGGTCCGGGTGCCGGGCCATGCGGGGGGCAGGGACCGGCACCCGGGGAGCTCCCCGGGTGCCGGGCCATGCGGGGGGCAGGGACCGGCACCCGGGGAGCTCCCGCGGGGCGGTTACGGGGGTGATGCCCCGAAGGAGCGGCTTTGTGGCTGGACGGCTCAGCCGTTCTTGGAGTAAGCGGAGGACATCTGGCCGACCAGCGTCGCGAACGGCATGTCGAGGGCCGTGTAGACCTCGAAGGCCTTCGGGTCGGCGTTGTCGGCCAGGATCTCGACCATCGTGGTCGCGTAGTCGGTGACGATCACGCCCGCCTGCTGCATGCGCAGCAGACCCGTGGTGCGCTTGGTCTCGCTGAAGGTGCCGGAGGCGTCGATGGCCGCGTACGCGTCATACCCGGCCGCAGTGGCGGAGATCGCCGGGAAAGCAAGGCAGACCTCGATGGAGACGCCCGCGATGATCAGCTTCTTGCGGCCGGTGGCCTCCACGGCGTCGCGGACGCGCGCGTCGCTCCAGGCGTTGACGGTGCTGCGGTCGATCACCTCGAGGTCAGCGGGGAGGACCTCGGCAAGCTCCGGTACGAGCGACCCCCACATGCCGTCCGCGCCCGTGGTGGTCACCACGGTGGGGATGTCGAGCACCTGCGCGGCCTTCGCCAGCGCGGCGACATTGTGCTTGAGCGTGGCGACGTCGATGTCGCGCACTCCAGTAAACAGGCCGATCTGGTGATCGACGAGAAGCAGGGTGGTGTTGTCGCGGGTCAGCGGCTCGAGGAAGCGGCTGGTTCCCGGAAGGTTCTCAGTCATGGGGCGTCTCCTGTGTCAGGGGCGGTCACCCGCCCATCACTTTCATCAACATCTTGATAGTCAAGAACAGTGACTAATGGCAGCCTATTCCCGCACCAGCAGGACAGGCAAGATCACTCCACAGGAGACCCCTGGAGCCACCCGCAACCCGCCCGACAGCCCCGAAGAGTGCGGGCACCCGAGGTGAGGCCAGGACCTGGGGTCGAGCTTGCACCCGCCAGGCAGGAGCGAGGTTCAGTCAAGATAAGTGACTATCAAAGTCAGTTATCATCTGCCGCGACTTACCACTCCCGCTTGGAGACGCCATGCAGTCCTCGAAGGACGAGCTGCCGTACAGCCCCGGCACCGACCAGGACGCGGACGCCGCCGAGCGCCGCCTGGCGCAGCGTAGTCACCAGCTCGGCCAGGGCAGCGCCCGGGCAGCGGTGCTCGGCGTGAACGATGGCCTGGTCACCAACCTGTGTCTGGTACTCGGACTCGCAGGGGCGAGCGCCTCACCCGCCGCCGTCCAGCTCGCCGGTTTCGCCAGCCTGGTCGCCGGCGCGTTCTCCATGGCGGCCGGGGAGTGGATATCGGTCCTCACCCAGGTAGAGCTCACCCGTGGCGTGCTGGCGGCGATGCGTGACCTTCTGAGCCATAGCCCGAGCAGCGTGGAACGGCGCCTGCGGGAGGAGTTCGTCCGCAACGGGTACCGGCCCGATTCCGCCGCGCGTGCGGCGCGCGATGTCCTTGGCCATCAGGACGGTCGACTACGGGTGGCCTCCCGCGCGCTGCTGGGCATCAATCCCGATGAACCCGGCAGCCCGAAGATCGCAGCTGCCTTCTCCTTGGTGCTGTTCGCACTCGGAGCCGCCGTCCCGCTGCTGCCCTGGTTCCTGTGGCGGGGAGAGGCGGCTGTGTGGGGCTCGGTGGTGGCGACCGCACTGGCGGCCACGGTCGTCGGCGGCGTGCTGTCCCGCTCCTCGCAACGCGGCGTGGTGCGAGGAGCAGTGCGTCAGCTGGTCGTATTGACAGCCGCCGCCGGTGTGACATTCGCGCTCGGAAGGCTGGTCGGCACGTCGCTCGCCTGATCAGAGTGCGCCCTTGGTCCGACCAAGCTCAGGAACGCTTGGCGTACACCGTGGCGAGCTGTCCGACCAGAACCGCGAACGGCATGTCGATCGCCGCGTACAGGTCGGGTGCCTGCGGCGAGGCGTTGTCCTCAAGCATCTCGACGGCAGCGGTGGCGTAGTCGGTGAGGATCACGCCCGCCTGGTGCATACGAAGCAGGCCGGCAGCGCGTTTGGTCTCGCTAAAGGTCCCCGAGGCGTCGACCGGGGCAAACACCGTGTACCCGGCTGCGGTCGCGGCGATGGCAGGGAAGGCGACGCAGACCTCCGTCGATACACCGGCAATGATGATCTTCTGTCGGCGGGTCGCCTCGACGGCCTCCCGCACCCGCGGCTCATGCCAGGCGTTCACGGTGCTCCGGTCGATGATCTCCAGCTCCGGCGGCAGCACTTCGGCCAGCTCCGGGAGCAGCGGTCCCCACATGCTCTCGGCCGACGTGGTGGTGGCCACGATCGGCACCTCAAGCGTCCGCGCGGCCTTCGCCAGGCCCACCACGTTGTGCTTAAGTTCTGCCACGTCGATGTCGCGTACACCGGTGAGCAGCCCGATCTGGTGGTCGACCAGCAGCAGCAACGCGTTCTCCCGGGACAGCGGCTCATGGAAACGGGATACGGCGGATGTGTCAGTCATCTCTGTCCCTCTCGGCCCCCTTCCCCCTTCCTCCTCTCTCTCGTTGCTCCCTTCCTCTTTCTCAGGTACGCGGACTGCGCGTCGGTGCGGTCCTTGCCCTACCGGCTTCGCCGACCTGTGGCGGCGAAGGCATGGGTGACGACAGGAGGCTCCTTCAGCAGCGCCCATGCCCGCTCCTCAAGGTCCCGGTCGCCGCCGGTGAGCCTTCCCCCATGCTGCGCCATGTGCTCGGACCAGGAGGCGACAAGGTAGTTCTCCACGAACCGCTGCTCGTCGTACGCATCCTGGTACAGCCCCCAGTCCATGCCGCCAATACGCCTCCGGGCCAGGGCCAGCTCCTGCATCGTCTCCACGAACGCGGCTCTGTTCTCGGGCGGCACCCGGTAATCGATGCTGATCAGGACGGGGCCACGGTCCGGCGGGGGCTCGAACATCAGACTGGGCACGGGCCAGTGCATGGAGGCCGAACGATCGAGCTCGGCCGCCTCGCTCAGCGGCCAGACAGCTACGGTTGCCGCTCCCAGCAGCAGCACGCCCGCGGCGATCAACAGCGTCTCAGTGAGACCGATACGCGAGGCCAGCGCCCCCCAGAACGCGGCGCCGAAGGCCGCCCCTCCCATGAACACGGTCATGGAAATCGCCAGCCCGCGCGCCCGCACCCAGGCGGGCATCAGCAGTTGGAGGGAGGCATTGAAAGTGGAGAGCACCGCCAGTTCGGCCAGCCCGGCCACCACGAGCAGCGCGGCCAGCAGCGCGGGGACGTCCGCGACCGCCATCACCACAAGCACAGGAGCCAGCGCCGCGCTCCCGACGGCGACCATCAGGGTGCTGCCCCATCGGCGACTGACCCTGGGAAGCACCGCCGCACCGGAGACGGCCCCCACGCCCACCGCGGTGAGCAGCAGCCCGTATCCACCGGCGCCCAGACCCAGCACCTGGTCGGCAACCACCGGCAGCAGGGCCCACAAGGCGGCGCTTGGAGGTACGAACAGCAGGACCCGCAGCAGGACCCTCCGCACCTCGGGATCGTTGCACACATACCTCCCGCCCGCCCACAACGCCGCCAGCGCCCGCTCCCGCTCGCCCCCGACCGGCACCTGGGCGGGCCGCCGCCACCGCAGCAGAACCGCCACGACACCGATGAACGAAACTGCGTTCAGCACGAAAACCCAGGCCGGCCCGGCCACCGCGACCAGCAGTCCGCCCAGCGCAGGGCCGACCGACCGGGCGATGTTCACATTGGCCGCACCCAGCGAGGCCGCCTGGAGCAACTGAGCACGAGGCACCAGCTCCGGCTGGATCGCCTGCCACGCCGGACCCATCAGCGCCGTACCGCACCCCAGTAGGAAGACCAGGCCCAGAAGCACGGCGGGCGTGGTCAGCCCAGCCCAGGTCAGCCCAGCGAGGGTGCCCGCCGTCACCAGCATGAGCAGCTGCGCGGCCACCAGCAGACGACGGCGGTCCACCAGATCGGCGAGCACCCCCGACGGCAGCCCGAGCACGAAGACAGGCAGCATGGACGCGGTCTGCACCAGCGCCACCAACGTCGGCCCTCGCTGGACCATGAGCCACTGGGCGGCGACCGTCTGCATCCACGTCCCGACGGCCGAGGCGAGCTGAGCGATCCACAACGCCCGGAAGACCGGGTGGGCGAGCGGAGCCCAGACCGCCGGTGCGGGCTCCCCGCTCTGCAGCCCGGCTCCGGTACCACTGCCCTTCGTCTCGCTCATACCGTCCTCCATGTCCCACCCTGATACCTGGGGGCCCGGGTCGCAGGTCCAGCAGGCGAGGACATCGGATGGTTGACGGCGCCGTCACGTGGCCGCGATCTTGAGATCCACCTCGGTGACGGCGTCGACCGTGCGGCAGGTGGCCGGTGCCGCAGCAGGCTGAGGGCGTCACTGATCAGCTTTCCACAGTCCGGCAGCCCAAACTTGCGCAGGTCACGTTCTAGTGCTGGATTCCGCTTTGGTTGGGTATATGTGCTGGTGGCGGGGCGGTTCGGGTGCTCGGGGGCGGGTGCTGGTTGATGGTGTTACGAGCACGACAAAGCCGTGACGAGGGCGAGCAGGCGGTCATCCATCGACTCTCGCGAGCCCGCAAGGCCCCCCGGGATGTGGTGATGCGGGCCCGCATGATCGAACTGAGCTGGGCGGGGCAGCGGGTGCCGGCGATCGCGGATGAGCTGAGCTGCAGTCAGAAGACGGTGCGCAGGTGGCTGCACCGCTTCAACCGCGCCGGTCTGGAGGGCCTGGAAGATCTCGGTGGGCAGGGCCGCAAGCGGCGGATCACCGAGGCCGAGCGGTCGAGGATCATCGCCCTGGTCAAGCAGGTGCCGCCCGGGAGGCTGGAGATGCAGCCATACGGGGACCTGTGGGCCGCGGACGAGGGCGGCGCGTCGGAGTGGACGTTGGACTCCCTGGCCGCCGAGGCCCAGCGGCTGGGGATCGAGGTCGGCCGCTCCCAAGTGCGCAGAATCCTGCTGGCCGAGGGGGTGCGCTGGCGCCGCACCCGCTCCTGGACCCGCTCGAAGGACCCGGACTTCGCGGGAAAAGGACGCGGATCATCGGCCTCTACACCCACCCGCCGGACGGTGCGACGGTCGTGTGCGCCGACGAACTCGGGCCGGTGATCCCGCGCGCCTTCCCACCTGCACCGGGCTGGTCGCCGGACGGGCATCGCATCAAGAACGAGATCGACTACAGCCGCGGGCCGGAGAAGACCTGGGTATACGGCGGCCTGCGCGTGAGGGACGGCCAGGAGATCACCATGGCCGCATCCTCCCGCAACAGCGCCTTCTACCAGCAGTTCCTGCAACAGGTCGAGGACGCCAACCCGACCGGGGAGATCTGGATCGTCACCGACAACCTGTCCTCCCACAACAGCCTGTCCACCCGGACCTGGCTGGAGGATCATCCTCGGATCCGGCACGCGTTCATCCCGGTCGGCGCGTGCTGGCTGAACCTGCAGGAGGGCTGGTGGCGGATCTTCCGCAAGGCAGCCCTGGCCGGCCGGTCCTTCGCCAACCCGGACGACATCACCCAAGCCACGGCCGTGGCCACCGCCCAGCTCAACGCCCGTGCCAGACCATGGATCTGGGGCCGAGCAGCCCCGCCAACCCGCCAACTACGACGCCGATATGTGTACTGCCTTTGAGGAATCCAGCACTAGGCCGTTTGGTTTGGATCACCGAGCCCGACGACATCAAGATGCCGCGTCACCGGTTGCGGCCATGCACCGCTCGTCGCTGTTCGCTGCCGGTAGTTCTCGCGATCGGGCACGTGTGTGGCTCGCCGAGGTGATCCGGATGACCGAAGCCGCCGGAAGGAGCGGGCGACGGCCGATGAGTTTCTCCGTGATCCACAGTCATAGATCATGATTGGTGCACCGCAGTCACGAGCGTGGTCGAAGCGTGCACCGACCGAAACCCGCTGAGAACCAGACACGAGACACCGAGGAACCCCAGATGCGCACCCTGATCAGCACCGCCTTCATCTCCCTCGACGGCGTCGTGGAGGCCCCGGGCGGCGAGCCCGGATACCGGAACTCGGGCTGGACCTTCAAGGACATGGAGTTCCTCCCCGAGGCATTCGACATCAAGGGCCAGGAGCAGAAGGAAGCCACCGCGATATTGATGGGCCGGACCAGCTACGAGGCCTTCAGCCCCGTGTGGCCCGACATGGAGGACTTCGCCGACTACAAGGCGATGCCGAAGTACGTCGTCTCCACCACCCTCACCGAGGACGACCTGGTCTCGAACTGGGGCGAGACGAGGATCCTGCGCTCGCTCGACGAGGTCGCCGCGCTGAAGGAGACCGAGGGCGGCCCGATCATCGTCCACGGCAGCGCCACCCTGAACCAGAGCCTTTCGGACGCCGGCCTGATCGACCGTTACCACCTGCTCGTCTTCCCGCTCCTCCTCGGCGCGGGCAAGCGTCTGTTCAGCGCCACCGACAAGGACACCCAGAAGCTGAAGCTCGTCGAGCACGAGGTCTACGCCAACGGCCTGCAGAAGAACGTCTTCGACGTCGTCCGCTGACAAGGCTCCCGCACTCGCCCTGCCGTCGCGTCCCCGGACGTGGCACTCGCCAGTACGTGAACGGGAAGGCGGCCGTGTGCACGCAGTGCCAGACCTCCGGCGAGGCGGTGCTCAAGCCGCTGGACCGCATCGTGCGCTTCTCCTGCGGCCACGAGCTGGCCATCCCGCAGAACACCGGCTGACACCGCGACCGCAAGACCCCAGCCGGGCCCGGCGCCTGCCAGAACCGGGGGGTAGGCGAGTCCGGGGTCCGGCGGCCGGGTTCTGTGTCCGGCCGATGCCGCCGCCGGACCCTCGCACACACCGCGTGCCGTGCCCGCCTTTGGCGGGGCGGTCGACCTGGGCCCGGGAAGACGGCAGACTCGACCCTGAGGGAAGGGACGTAACCGATGACCGCACAGCCCGTACACGCCCACCCGTCGGAGGTGCCGCGTAACGCCGACGGCATCGGCGCCGCCCTGTCCGGCGAGCGGCGCATGGAGTTCTACCGCGAGCTGCTGGCGGCCTCCCCCGAGGACGCCGAGGCGGTCCTGCGCCGGTGGTGGTGCGAGGCCACGCTCGATGCCGACCAGGCGAAGGGCGACCGGCTGACCGAGGCTGCTTTGAGCGGCACGCTGCCCACCCACAGCGTCACCGAGGCGATCGCCGCGGCCGGCCTGCCCGTTGAGTGACCCGCACGGCGGCGAGCCGGAGGGCTCGCCCTGCGTGCTCTCCAGCGAGATCGATGCGCTGCTGCAAGACCTGTCCCTGCCCGCCGACGTCTTCGGCGCGATCGTCGCGGCCACCGTCCAGATCAACCAGACACGCGGCATGGTGCCGGGCAGCACCGCTTCCGCCCGGTGGCCGCAGCAACGACGCATGCCCCTGGGTCCGCACGGCTCCCTTGGCGCTCCTGCGTGCGCGACGACCTGCGGCGACGGGTCGAACGGTTCGCCTCCGGCGACAGGACCGAGCACACCCCGGCCGTACGGGACGAAGCCGGCCGGCTGCTGGACCACACCGGCCGCCACGGCGGCCGGATCGACGTCGCCGACCTCCGCCTCACTTTCCGCCGCGTGAGCCTCGGCCAACTGCCCGCCGGATGGGAGCGCGAAGCCCAGACGATCGCCACCGCGTGGCGCCCGCCCGCGGCCCGCAGCGGCACCCGCCCGTAAACCAGCCCGCAAGCCGGGCGGCCGGGCCACAAGGGAAGGACAAGGACCCGCCCGCCGAAAGGATGATCGTGAGCAGGTCCGCACCGCTCGCCGTGCTGCTGGTCGGCATCACCGCCTCCGGCAAGACCGTGCTCGCCCAGGCCCTGGCCGACCGAGGGATGGTCCGCCTGTCGGTCGACGAAGAGGTCCACCGCCTCCACGGCCGGTACAGCGTCGACTACCCCGAGCACGAGTACTTCGAGCGCGAAGGTCCGGTCGTCGACGCCGTACGACAACGGGTATCCGACGAGCTGGCCGCCGGCCGGGACGTCGTTCTCGACCACGGGCTGTGGCTGCGCGAGGACCGCGACGCGTGGAAGAAGACCGTCGAGGCCGCGGGCGGCCGGTGGGCACTGGTGTACCTCCCCGTCGAGAAGACGGAGCTGCTGCGGCGCCTGAACGAACGCAACCAGCACGCCGATGCCAACGCACTCACCGTCACCCCCGGGGCGCTGGACGACTTCTTCGCCCGCTTCGAGCCCCCCAGTCCCGACGAGGACGCCGTCAGCGCCAACAAGCTGGACGGGGCGCTGGCAGTGCGGTGATCAGCTCACCCACTCGTAGCCGTCCTCCTCGTCCCACCCGGCCCCATGGTCCTCACCGCTGAGCAGGCCGTTGACCTCGTCCTCGGTGAGCTCGACGTCGTCCATGGCCCTCATGATGCCGAAGCCACGCCGTGCCGGTTCATTCATCGTCGTCGCCACCGACCCTGGCCCTCGCTACTTCTGTCCGAGCGGCAAGGCGAGGGCCCTTCGGGTGCGGAGCCGGACAACGCCCGCAAAAGGTCGGGCCCGCCACCACGGGGGGAGTGACGGGCCAGACCTGAATCCACGCTGCCATACCCGTCCTCGGCACGCTCGGTCTCCGGGGTGAAGTCGCCGCGAGATGGCTCAACTCCGTTCGCCCAGGGGGCTACACGCCAGCCCGCAGCAGGGCGAGAACGGCGGCCGTGTACGCGCGTGATCGGTCCCAGACGGCGAAGTGGTCGGTATGTAACTGGTCGAACTCCTCTCCGGCGGCCGGGATTCAATGAGCGTAGGAGCCCAGGAGCACACCGACGAACGTCCCGGCGAGCAGGAACGGGCCGAACGGGATCCTGGTCTTCCGGCCAGCCCGGCCCGCGAGGATGAGCGCGATGCCGTACAGCGCGCCGAGCAGGTACCCGGCGAAGGTCCCGATCAAGACGATGGCCCAGCCGTACCAGCCCAGGACCGCGCCCAGGACGAGGGCGAGTTTCACATCGCCGAATCCGAAGCCCTTGCTGATGAGGAAGATCGCGAAATAGCCGGCTGCCAGAATGAGGGAGCCGAGCAGCGCGGACATCCAGCTGCCGCCGGCATCGGGCAGCAACGCGGCGACGCCGAGCAGGACGAGCGCGGCCGCGGCGAGCGGCAGGGTGAGCACGTCGGGCAGCCGGTGCGCCGTGAAGTCGACGGTGGCAAGCAGTACGCCGGGCGGGGCGAGCAGCAGCCAGACCACCAGCTCGGGGCGGGCCCCTGCGGCGACCGCCAGCAGCGCGCAGACCACCGCCGACACGGAGGCGATAGAGAGCGTGCTCGGGCCGTACGCATCCCCGGCGGCGCAGCGGGCACGCCCCAGCCATCCGCTGCTGATGCCGGTGAGGGGGTGGCCTGCCGGGCACGCCGTGCGCCAGGGTTCATCGGGCGGCACGGAGAGCCGGTACACGGGGCGGGGTATGA
Organism: Streptomyces sp. V1I1; assembly: GCF_030817355.1. Taxonomy (NCBI): domain Bacteria; kingdom Bacillati; phylum Actinomycetota; class Actinomycetes; order Kitasatosporales; family Streptomycetaceae; genus Streptomyces; species Streptomyces sp. V1I1. Next base: position 45,880 of record NZ_JAUSZH010000001.1, read on the forward strand.
GCACGTCTGTGCCGCAACCCCACAGGGCAGCAGCCGTGATGATCAACAACGTCTCCACCGGACGGAGCCTATGCTCAGCTGCGCTCGGTCCACTCCTTCAGGGCAGTGGCCAGGGCGCGCACCGCAGTCGCCTGCCGCCGTTCATGGAGCCGCTGCGGGACAGGCTGCGGCTCACCGGTGACGAGTACGCCATAGGGCCGGCTACTTGCTTACTAGTGCCGCATCAGGCAACGTTCGCCCTGTCGAGCACGGCTCGTAGCCGCTGATCGTCAGCATGACGGTTTCGCCAGATGAGGTAGCGGCGGATCATGCTGCCCTGCTCCTTGTGACTGGCGTGGTCGGTGCCATCGAGGGTGAAGTAGCGCAGGGCGGTGAACTGGGCCTCGATGCGATTCAGCCACGAGGAGTTCGTCGGGGTGTAGGCGATCTCGACGTTGTTGGCCTGGGCCCAGTCCGCCACGCGGCGGCACCGCTTGGTGGTCAGGTGCGGGGAGTAGTTGTCGCACACGATCGCCAGGCGGACCGTCGGCGGGTAGAGGGTCCGCAGGTAGCGGCAGAACTCCAGGAACTTCGACCGGGTCTTGGTCTTCTTGATGTGTCCGTAGAGCTTGTCCTTGGCGAGGTCGTAGGCGGCGAACAGATGCCGCACCCCGTGCGGGCGGGTGTAGGTCGCCCGTCGGCGGGGCCGGGGTTCACGGTCTCGGTCCTTGTGTTTGCCGCCGCGTTCGGCCCACTGACGGCCCGGATGTGGCTGGAGGTTCAGCGGCCCGAACTCGTCCAGGCATAAGACCACCTCCGGCTCGCCTTCTTCAGGTATGACCTCGCCGTCGGCGATCGCGTAGAGATGTTCGACGCGCGCCTTCTTGGCCGCGTAGTCCGGGTCGCGGGAGGTCTTCCAGGTCTTCACGCGTTGAAAGGAGACGCCTTCCTCGCGGAGCAGGATGCGCAGGCCCTCGTGGCTGATGTCGTCGACCACCCCCTCTGCAACCAGGAAGTCCGCCAGCTTGGTCAGGCTCCAGGTCGAGAACGGCAGGCCGTGTTCAGCCGGCTGGGACTTGGCGATCTTCTTGACCTCGCGGCGTTCGGTAAGGCTGAAGGTCTTCGGCCGGCCGCCTTTGTACTTCGGGTAGAGGGAGCCGAAGCCGTCAGTGTTGAAGTTATGGATGACGTCCCGGACCCGGTCGGTGCTGGTGAACGTCACTTCGGCAATCTTCGCCACGGTCATGCCCTGCGCGGACAGCAGCACCATCTGCGCCCGCCGCCAGGTCACCACCGAACCGGTACCGCGGCGGATGATCCGCAGCAGCCGCCTGCCCTCGTCATCATCGATCTCACGGACACGTACTCGTTCTGCCACCAGCACAGTTTCTCTGCCTCGCACTACCGGCAGTGCTTATTCCGCAGGAGTGCCCACCCATAGGCGGTTGCCGTCAGGATCACGCAGCTCAATCTCGCGTGCCCATGGAGCGTCCTTCGCTCGGACACCGAACTCCCCCGCGATGGCATCGACTTCACGGACGCGGAGGTAGATCAACGTGTCGGGACGGGCGTCGCCTTTGTGCTCTGACAAGAACAACCTGACCCTGCCACGGGCCACCTCCACGAACGCGGGAAGCCCCGGCTCAAAGCGATGTTCCCACTGCTGGGTGAAGCCCAGACGGCCGTACCACGCGACCGCCGCAGCAGCGTCCTCGACGTGAAGAATTGGAATGACTTCCTCGTCCATGTGGCCCATCGTCCCAGACGACGGACAGGGCAAACGTTGCGTGATGCGGCACTAGTAGAAAACGATCTCGTTCAGATCGAGCAGGGGAGACCCGCCCAGGCCCTGGCTGTAGAACTGGCGACTGACCTTCAAATCGTCGACGCCCAATGTCACCAGGTCAACTGCTGGCTCATGAATCCTCCCATGCCGGTAGGAGGTCGCCACCTGGCCACAACGCTACCGTCAGGACAGGGCGAACGTTGCCTGATGCGGCTTCGCCGGCAGGTAATTGGGGTCTGCTGCAAGGTTGGGTGACAGGTTCGGTCACGCGGCCAGGAGGGCCGGAGTGGTCATGACGGTTTCGTATTCGACGGGAGTCAGCCGGCCGAGTGAGGGTTGTCTGCGGCGTCGGTGGTAAGTCCGCTCGATCCAGGTCACGATCGCGATCCGCAGTTCCTGGCGGGTGGCCCACTTTCGGCGGTCGAGGACATTCTTCTGCAGCAGGCTGAAGAAGGACTCCATGGCGGCGTTGTCGCCTGCCGCCCCGACCCTGCCTATCGAGCCGGCGATCTGGTGCCGGCCGAGCGCCCGGACAAACTTCCGGGACCGAAACTGCGACCCGCGATCGCTGTGCAGGACACACCCGGCGACGTTCTCACGCCGGGCAACAGCGTTGTCCAGCGCTGCGACGGCCAGGCGGGACTTCATTCGCGCGTCGATCGAGTAGCCCACGATCCTCTTGCTGAAGACGTCCTTTACCGCGCACAGATACAACTTCCCTTCCGCTGTGGGATGTTCGGTGATGCCGGTGAGCCACAGCATGTTCGGGCCATCCGCGGTGAAGTCGCGGCGGACGAGGTCGTCGTGCACCGGCGGGCCGGCCTTCTTGGTCCTGCTGCGATTCTTGCCGAACACGCTCCACCAGCGGTTGTCCCGGCAGATCCGCCACGCGGTCCGGTCAGCCATGCCAGCTCCCGCGCTTCGCGCTTCGTCGGCCAGGAAGCGGTAGCCGAACTCCGGGTCCTCACGGTGGGCGTCGAACAACGCGTTCGCGCGATACGCCTCCTTTAACGCGGCGTCGGCCACCGGCTCGTCGAACCAGCGATAGTAGGGCTGTCTGGCGAGCTTCAGGACCCGGCACGTGACCGTGACGGGAACCCCGTCCACAGCGAGCTCTTTCACGAGCGGGTAGATCCTTTTCCCGGCAGGTTCGCTTGCGAGAGGTAGGCCGCGGCCCGGCGCAGGACCTCATTCTCCTGCTCCAGCAGCTTGATCCGCCGACGTGCTTCCCGTAGTTCCCTGCTCTCCTGGCTGGTCGTTCCGGGCTTTGCCCCGTCGTCGATGTCCGCCCGGCGCATCCACTTCCACAGGGTCATCGCGTGGACTCCGAAGTCGGCGGCCACCTGCTCGACCGTCACCCCCGGGCCGCGGTTCCTCGCGACCCGTACGACATCCTCGCGGAACTCTTCCGGATAAGGCTTGGGCACAGCGACATCCTTCCCACCCGCCCCACAGGGCAAGCCAGTTCAGATGTCACCCGATCGTGCAGCAGACCCGTTGGTGCGTGCTGCGGCCAGGTCGGCTTCAAGGCTCGCGAGACGGGCGTTGAGCGCGTGGTTGTCTTCGGTGGCCGGTTGAAGGCTGTCCTCGAGTCGTTGCCCAGCGCCGTGGAGGGTGAGGCCGCGCTGCTCGCGCATCGTCTCCTCCTTCGTCTGCTCGACCCGCTTCATTGCGGCCCTCAATCCGGGAACCTCGAGGACCGCGCCCGCCTGCTCCGAACCGAGATCGACAACGCAGGCTTCAACTCCGCCCAGCCCACCCTCGAACTGGCCGTGTGCTTCCACCACGCCGTCCTGGGCGCTCACGGTGAATTGGCTGCCGAGACCGCCTGGCTGCGCGAGATGATCCAAGGCGGTGACTACGCCTACTACGTCGACATCGCCCAATTCATGGCCGACATCCCTCTGCCTATCGAGCCAGCGTCACAAGCGCGGTGGCTCGACGGAGAACAGCCAACCCGCCCGTCGCAGCCCAGTGAGCGAGAATCCATCATCAGGCGGGGGTCACTCCGGCGCAGTCCCGCGACCTAGACCGACAGCTTCAGTGCCCCCAGCAGCCAATTACCGCCCCAGCTCAGCGACAGCGGCCCTCTTGTTCACCCCGGCCCGACCGCGCAGTCCGACGCTGTTGTAGTCACGGCGCGGCAGCCTGATCCAGCGCCATTCCCCGACCTGGTCACCGCCGCGAAGCGGCTGCCGCACGGCCTGATCCTCGACGGCGAGCTCGTCGTGTAGTCGGGGGACCGCCTGTCGTTCGAGGCGTTGCAGCGCCGTGGGCTAGGCTGCGCTGCCGCGGCCGCACCGTGGCATACCTGGCCGCTGTGATACCCGCGCACTTCATCGCCTTCGACGTCTTGTAGGCCGACGGGCAGGAGCTGTTGGACGGGCCTTACACCCAGAGAGCCCGAAGGCTGCCTCTCGAACGTGGCGGAGCCCGGGAGAGGATCTCTCCCGGGCTCCTTTGTGGCAGGGCCTACTGCAGGCCGTTGCTGATCGCAGTCGCCAATTCGCCGTTGCTGGTGTCGCCGCTGAATTCCCAGAAGAACGCGCCCTTGAGGCCCTGGTTCTTCACGTAGGTCATCTTGCTGCTGATGGTGGACGGGGTGTCATAGCTCCACCACTGGGTGCCGCAGTGCGCGTAGGCGGTACCGGCGACGGTGCCGGTGGCCGGGCACCTGGTCTTGAGCTCCTTGTAGTCGTCGATGCCCTGCTCGTACTTTCCGGGGGCCGGGCCGGTCGCCGAGCCGCCTGGGGCGGCCTGGGTGACGCCGGTCCAGCCGCGGCCGTAGAAACCGATGCCCAGGTTCAGCTTGCTGCCCGCGATCCCCTTGCCCTTGAGCTTCTGGATCGCCGCGTCGGAGTTGAAGCCCTGCTGCGGGATGCCGGAGTACGAGGTGAGAGGGGAGTGCGGGGCGGTGGGGCCCTGTGCGGCCCAGGCGCCGAAGAAGTCGTACGTCATCACGTTGTAGAAGTCGACGTACTGGGCGGCGCCGCCATAGTCGGCCGCGTCGATCCTTCCGCCGGGGACGGCGTCGGCGGTGATGGCCGCGGTGACGAGCTTGCTGCCGAACTTGGCGCGCATCGCCTGCATCATGTTCTTGAAGGACGCGGCGCCGCTGGTGTCGCAGGACAGACCGCAGGCGTTCGGGTACTCCCAGTCCAGGTCGATGCCGTCGAAGAGCCCGGACCAGCGCGGGTCGTTGAGCAGGTCGTAGCAGGACTGGGCGAAGGCCGTCGGGTTCGCTGCGGCCTGGCCGAAGCCGCCGGACCATGTCCAGCCGCCGAACGACCACAGCACCTTGATGTGCGGGTACTTCGCCTTGAGCTTCTTGAGCTGGTTGAAGTTGCCGCGCAGCGGCTGGTCCCAGCCGTCGGCGACGCCGTCGACGCTCTGGTCGGCCGTGTACGCCCTTTCGTACGCAGGGTAGGCATCGCCGACCGTGCACTTACCGCCTTGGACATTGCCGAAGGAGTAGTTGATGTGCGTGATCTTCGAGGCGGAGCCGCTGGTGACCAGATTCTTGACGTGGTAGTTGCGGTCGTAGGCGCCCCACTCGGTGAAGTAGCCGAGCTTGACCTTGCTGCCAGGGTCGGGGTTGGTGCCGCCGGTGGTGCGCACCGCGCGGGCGCCGCTGACCGGTCCTGTCTGGTCGGCGGTGTCACGGGCCTGGACGGTGTACGAGTAGTCGGTACCGGCGGTCAGCCCGGTGTTCGTGTACGTCGTGCCGGTCACCGTCGCGATCTTGGCGCCGTCACGCAGCACGTCGTAGTTCTTGATGCCGTTGTCGTCGGTGGCAGCGGTCCAGGACAGCGTGACCGCGGTATCGGTGATGTTGCTCGCGGTCGGGGTGCCGGGGGCGGAGGGCGGGTTGTCGCCGGGGATGCTGCCGCCGTCGCAGGAGGCGCCGTTGAGCTTGCACCCGGAGGGGGCGCCCGATCCGGTGCCGTTGAAGCCGAAGGAGACGGAGGCGCCGGGGGCCAGGGTGCCGTTCCAGGTTTTGTTCTTGGCGGTCCAGTGGGTGCCGGAGCTGGTGACGTCGGCGTCCCAGGCGGAGGTGACCGCGGTGCCCGAGGGGAAGTCCCACTCGACGGTCCAGGAACTGAGCGATGTGGTGCCGGTGTTCTTCACCGTCCACTTGCCTTCGAAGCCGGTCCCCCAGTCGGAGGCCTTGGCGTAGGTGGCGGTCGCCGAGGTCGCGGCCTCGGCGGAAGAGGCGAGGCCGACTAGGGCGGCCAGGGGAAGCAGCAGCGCGGTGAGTCCCGCGACAGCTCTGGTGCTGATCGGTCTTCGGCGGAGGGGGATGCGAGTTCTCAAGGGGTGCTCCACGAGTAGCGGACAGACGTTCGGGTGGTCCGTGCACTGCGCACCCTGCGACTGCCAACCGCAGCGTGTGCGGCGAGAGTAGGGAGGTCTGGACCAATGGTCAATAGGTCCGGACCATAGACGCCCAACTCCTGGGCCTGGACGGCTGCTTGTACCCGGCGGCGTAGCTCCGGCTTCCCCAGCAACCTGCTGACCTGGGTCTTCACCGTTGCCTCGGCCATGGCCAGCCGCATGGCGATGGCGGCATTCGACATCCCTTCACCCAAAAACGCCCGCACTTTCGCGTACACCGGGTGAGCACATCGAGGATCGCGGGATCGGGCGCGTTCACCGACCGCACGGGCCTCGGCGTCGCGAACTCCGCGATCAGCCGACGGTCACGACCGGGGCGCTCAGCCCCTCGCCGCGCGCCACCGCGCGCACCGCCTCCAACAGATCCTTGGCCTCGGTGTTCTTCAGCAGAAAACCGACAGCACCCGCCCGCAAAGGCCCGAAGAGTACGTCCGTCTCCGGCGGCGGCAGTCTCTCGGCGAAGGTGTTGGCCGAGCGCCTGCTGCTGGTCATCTACGCGTACGGCACGAACACCGGGATCAGGGCCGTGGCATCCGGCGGCCAAGGCCATACCGAAGACGAGCTGCGGTACCTAAGGCGCCGATACCTGTCCGCAGAAGCTGCCCTCGCCATCGCCATCCAGATCGCGAACGCCACTTTCACTGCCCCACAGCACCGAGCTGTGGGGCCAGGGCTCGACCGCGGTCGCCTCCTCCGACTCCACCTACGTCCGCGCGTACGACCAGAGCCTGTTCACCGAGTGTCACTCGCGCTACGGCGGCCGCGGGGTGCTCATCTACTACGTCGACATCGCCCAATTCATGGCCGCCCTCCCCCTCTCCAACCAAGGCTTCGGCGTAGTCACGTGGCGTCCGTTTCGTGGTCATGTGAGTCCGAGGAGGCTGAGGGGTCGGCGCGGGTCGCGGGCGTTGTGGCGGAGGCCGGCTGCGATGTTCCTGGCGCCTTGCAGTCGTAGGGCTCCGATGGCGAGGATGCGCCAGGTGGCCATGGCTCGTGGTGCGTTACCGGTCCGCAGTTGGGAGGCGTCCTCGGCGAAGGTTGTGTCTCTCACGTGGTGCAGGGCCTCGACTTTCCAGTGGTCGCGGACGAGTGTCGCCAGCTGGACGGGAGTCGCCTGCCCGGCGGTCAGGCCGGTGACCGCGTAGACGGTCTTGACGGTGGTCTTCCGGGTCTTGCGGTCGGTACGGCGGCGCTTGATCTGGACCGCCTGTCGGGCTTCGGGGGAAAGCAGGTTGTTCACGGTGGCGGCCTTGACTGCGGATCTCCGCGCGGCCGTGGCCGCCGCCCCTGGAGCGGGATATCCTTCCAGGGGAGCGATTTCAGTTGCCTGCGGAGCTTCTTCTGGTTGCCCTTGACGATCGCGATGTAGTGGGCGTCGCGGCTCAGGAGGTAGTCGGCGTGCTCGCGCTGGGTGTGCAGCGCGTCGCTGGTGACGACCGTGCCGGCCAGGTCGGTGACGTTGTCCAGCAGCGGCTGGAAGCAGGTGATCTCGCTCGTCTTCTCCTGCACGTCCAGCTGGGCCAGCACGATGCCGGTGGTGTGGTCGAGCGCGGCCAGCAGGTGGATCTTGCGGCCCTTGGCTCTGGCCGCGCCGCGCAGGCTCTTCCCGTCGACGGCCAGCCCCCGCAGTTCGCCCGCGGTGTGGGTGCAACGGTCGGCGAGCCAGCAGCCCACGGCCCGGTCCAGTGCGTCGCCGTCGATACGGGTCAGCAGCCTGCGTACGGTCGTTTCCGCAGGCAGGGGCCGCTTCGGGCACAGTGGGCCGGGATGCCCGCCGACGAGTGCAAGCAGGTGGGGCGGGGTGTCGGCGATCCACTCGCCGACCGCCAGCAGGGAGGTGGCCCCGGCCAGCACCGCGCACGCGGTCAGCGCGAGCACGACGCTCAGAGGGTGCCGGACCCTGCGTGGATCGCGCGGGTCAGGTACCTCAGCCAGCCAGTGCAGAAGGCCGGGCACTTCCCTCGGCACGACCTCGGGATGCTCGCTGAGCTGGTCAAGGGCAGGTGGGATCGGTGAAGATGCGTCGGCAGGCACGGTCTTTCAGGTGGCGTCGGAAACGGTTCGGTCAAACCGTTTCTCCCGGTCCGCTGATCCGGGAGCCCGGCACGGGCCGAGGGGTGGAGCGCTCCCTTCCGGCGAGGCAGGCTGTACCTATGCGTTCCCGCCTCCGCCCCTCTCTGCGGCCCGGAGCGTCCACTCGACCAGGAGCGGGCGGTCACGGCGGGGTTCCGTTCATGCTGGGGCAGTGTGTGCCCTTCGCGATCGTGCTGGCCGTGCTGGGCATCGAGCTCTCGCCCGCGCACGATCTGGTCACCGGCCCCGTGCTCACCACGACGCCGGCGCTGGCCGCGCTGACCATGGGGCCGATGGGCACGCTGTCCACGGCAGTCCTCGCCGCGGGTGTGAACGCGGCCTCCGCGACCTACAACCAGTCGTGGGGGACGCTGACCCAGCTGATCATCGGGAACTTCCTGGGGCTGTTCGTGGTGTCCGTGGCCAGTGTCATCCTGAGCAACGCCATGCGTACGCGCAGGCAGGGCGAGCTCGACCAGGTCCGCCGGATCGCTGTAGCGGCGCAGGAGGTCGTCCTGCGGCCCGTCCCCGAGCGGCTGGGCCCGGTGCGGGCCGCCAGCCTGTGCCTCGCTGCGGGGACAGGGGCGCTGGTCGGCGGTGATCTGTACGAGGCCGTGCAGACGCCGTACGGCGTCCGGCTGATCGTGGGGGACGTGAGGGGCAAGGGGCTGACTGCCATGCGCGCGGTCGCGGTGACCCTGGGCGCGTTCCGGGTGTCCGTGCACTACGAGGACGAGCTGACGGAGGTCATGTACTGCTGCGAGGCCGCCCTGCAACGGGAGGCGGCCGTGCCCGGTACGTACTCTCAGGAAGTTCTGACGGAGGGATTCACTACCGCCCTCGTGGCCCAGGTGCCGGAGGAACAGGTGGTGCTTGTGGTCAACCGTGGCCATCCGCCTCCGCTAGTGCTGCACCGGGGCAGCGTTCAGGCCCTGATGCCGGCCTCGCCGCTGCCGCCGCTGGGTCTGGAAGACCTCGTGGACGGCCTTACCGCCAAGGCCGAGAGCTATCCGTTGGTACGCGGCGACCGTCTGCTCCTGTACACCGACGGCGTGATCGAAGCCCGCAATCGCGACAACGACTTCTTCCCTCTGCCGGAGACCATGGAGGGGATACGGGCGAGCACCACCCCTCGGGAGTTCCTGGAGGAACTGCACCAGGCGTTGATCCGCCATACCGGAGGCCGCTTGACGGACGACGTGGCGATGATCCTCGTCGACCGGCTCGACGAGGACACCGCCGACAGCGGATACATGTCGAGCACGGCGCGTACAGCCCGTTCCACGCGCCCCATGTCCTCGGCGGAGAGGTAGCCGAGGAGCTCTCCTTCCTCGAACCGCTGAGGGCGGAGGCAGGAGCGATGGCAGCCCAAGTGCGTCACAACCCCAAGCTCAGGCACTGACGTCATCTCTCGTGAACATCCACGAGTCTCAAGATCGTCAACTGCTGGCCAAACCGGCGGACACACGCTGCTGCTTGAAGTGAACGAAGCCAAAGGCCCGGGCCGCACTTCACAAACATGCCGTACGTGCCTGAATGACCCGTTGATACCCGTCAGGCACGGGCTCCTGGCCCTACTTGCCAGACTTGCCTGACGCTCAAAACGCACCCGAGATAACCTCGGCGGCCCCGGTGATGAAGAAGACGTACGCGTCGTCGTACTCCTCTCCTTCGTCATGCACTTCCGCTTCCTCCTGTTCAGCGAGGAAGTCCTCGACCTGGTCGATCCAGGGGAACGGATAGGAACCTTCCGGAGTGCCCGGAGCTTCCCGAAGGGGCACATGAATCTCAACGATGATGTCCATGAGGGCGACGACCGGCACCTCGGCGAGCTCCTGGTGCCCGCCCGGAACAACGCGGTCACCTTCACCGCGTTTCTCGACCAGCTCGACGCCGCCGTCGAGCCAGGCAAGGAGATCCGCGTGGTGCTCGACAACGGATCCTCGCACACCGCCAAACACACCAAGAAGTGGCTGGCCGACCACCCGCGCTGGCACGTGCACTGGACGCCACCGCACGCGTCCTGGCTCAACCAGGTCGAGCTGTTCTTCTCCACCCTGGCCCGTCGGGTACTGAGGCACGGCGACTTCTCCAGCCGCGACGACCTGATCGACAAGCTGGACGCCTACGTCATCGGCCACAACGAAACCGCCAAGCCCTACCGCTGGACCTACGACGGCACCCCACTCAAGACCACCTGATCAACACCCCTCCACGAACTTCTGCGGAGCAGCACTAGTCCGCAGACGGCGGTGTCACGGGCCCCTGCTCAGCGCGAACGGGCCCGTGCGGCCGTGCACTGTGCCGTTCGTCGTGCCATCACGGCCGCTCGCCGCGCTCACCGATCCATCCGTCGCAACAGGCCGCCCGCTCGGCATGCCTGGAGTCCGGATGGGCACACGGAATGCCTCGGACGGCGTACACAGGAAATGCGGGGACTGCCGCTACAAGCAGGAACCGTCGTCCACACGGGCGACAGCGGCTCCGACCTTGCAGGGCCGCGACACCAACAGGGGCGCGACGGACTCCTCCCGGTCCAGTGCCGCCCGAAGGGAAGCACCCGGTCATGATCACCAACGTCGCACGCGCTCCGGTCTCGGGCCTGGCCGCCCGGGCTCCGAGTTCCAGGTGCGAGCCGTCCAACCCCCACCCGAACCGCGTCGACGTGGCCCTGGCCGCCGACCCGGCGCACATCGCCACCGCACGCCGGGAGGTCACCGGCCATCTGCGGAGCTGGAACCTGGGCCACCTGGCAGCGGACGCAGCCCTGATCACCTCCGAGTTGGTGACCAACGCGGTGCTCTACGGCCGTACCGAGACCGTCACGGTGCACCTGGCCAAGTGCGGCACGCTGGCGGAGCCGCAGCTGCTGATCGCCGTCACCGACCAGTCCCCTACCGCCGTGCCCGCCCCCTGTTCCCCGGCAGCTGCCGAAGAACACGGCCGCGGCCTGCTCATCCTCCAGTGCGTGGCCAGCTGCTGGGGTGCCGTGGCCAAGCCTCGCGGCGGAAAACTCGTCTGGGCCACCCTCGCCGTCAAAACCCCTGATCACGGGCACGGAACCGGGCCGTCACCATCGCCGTGCTGCGCCGGCTCGCAATGGGCACTGGCCCTTGCCTGACGCCCATAGCTGCTGACGGCCGGAGCTGCCTGGCGCCCGTAGGCGGTGGCGCACGGCCGCTCAGCCCGGTCGGCGCGGCGGGGCCAGTGACTCCGGGGCATGAAGGCGGGCCAGCGCACGTGCGGTTCCGGGAGGGATGCTGCGACGGGTCAGCCAAGAGGTCCCGATCATCACCGCGAACGCCAGGGGTACGCTCCAGGCCGCCGGTCGGCTCAGCATCGTCCCGGTCCACCCTCCAGGCGGGTCTCCGGCGATGGTAACGACCACCGCGCCGATGGTCGTTCCCCCGCCGACCAGCAGGCCCGCCATCGCGCCCTGCGGGGTGAGTCGCCGCCACCAGATGCCCAGGAGCAGCAACGGGGAGAACGATGACGCGGCAACCGCGAACGCCAGCCCGACGACGTCCGCCGCTGCCCGGTGCACGACGACGAGGGACAGCACGCATGGCACGCAGGCCGCAGCCACGCCCGCGAGTCGCAGGCGCAGCACGTCGCGGGCCTCGATCCGCAGCTCCGACGACCTGGCGCGGCGCGGCCTGCTCACCAGCCCGCGCCGACGTATCACTCGTGCCCTGGCCGCCGACCACATGCGCTCCAGTTCCTGCCCGAGCACGCCAGCCACCGAGACGGTCAGTCCGCATGCCGTCGACAGGAACGCGGCGAACGCGCCCGCGGTCAGCAGCGTGCCGAGCAGCACTCCGCCCGTCCCGCCCACCAGCCGGTCGGGCAGCAGCAGTACGGCCGCATCGGTACGGCCGGTCATGAGCAGTTCGGGGGTGTACAGGCGGCTGAGCGCCCCGTACACCGGGGGTAGCACGTAGAACGCGGCGAGCAGCCACAGCACGGCCCACGTGGTGCGGCGGGCGGCCACTCCGTCGGGGTTGGTGTAGAAGCGCACGATCACATGAGGCAGCCCCATGGTGCCTAGCAGGGTGGCGACGAGCAGCGAGTACGTCCCGTACACCGGATGGTCGGTGCCCGACAGCGGGCGTGACCAGTCCCGGCCGTCGAGCGGGGGCTGCCCCTGCGGGTGCGGAACGTCGGCCCCGGCCGGGAACACCACGCGTGTGCCCTCGCCGATCCGGTGCTCGCCCGGCTCGAGGCGTACCCGTGTGCTGTCCACGCGATGCCCGTCGAGACTGCCGCTCACCGTGACGGTCACGGGCTCCTCGACCTGTACCCGCACGCTCTGCTGCACGGAGACGGTCGTCGCCTCGCGAAACCGCGGCGGGGTGTCGCCGCCCGGCCAGGGCGCACCGTCCGCGCGCCAGGCCAGCAGTAGGAAGATCACCGGCACGGCGAGTGCCGTCAACTTCAGCCAGTACTGGAACGCCTGGACGAAGGTGACGCTGCGCATTCCGCCGGAGGCAACCGTGACCATCACGACGGCGGTGACGACGACCGGCCCCACCCACAGGGGGGCCGCGGTCACGGTACGCAGCGTCAGGCCCGCGCCCTGCAGTTGCGGGAGCAGATACAGCCAGCCGGTGAACACCACCAGCAGGGCGGTCAGGCGGCGCACTCGGGTGGACTCCAGGCGCGCCTCGGCGAAGTCCGGAACGGTGTACGCCCCGGAGCGGCGCAGCGGGGCCGCGACGAACGCCAGAAGCACCAGGTACCCGGCGGTGTAGCCGACGCCGTACCACAGCATGTCGGCGCCGAAGGCCAGCACGAGCCCCGCGATACCGAGGAACGAGGCCGCGGAAAGGTACTCGCCGCCGATAGCGGAAGCGTTGCGCAGCGGGGAGACGGCACGCGAGGCGACGTAGAAGTCCGATGTGGCACGGCCCGGGCGCAGGCCGTAGACGCTGAACAGGGCGGTAGCGACGCACACCACGGCCACGGCTGCCACGGGCGGTGCGATGCTCATGGGGTTCCTGCCTCCACGAGGTGCTTTCGGAAGATGCCCCTCATGAGCGCTCGACCAGTTCCGTGAAGTCGTGCTCGTTCCTCCCGGCGTGGCGCAGGCAGACGAACGCGAGTGTGAGGATCACCGGGTGCACGGCCGCCCCGATGATCAGCCATGGGACGGGGACTCCCGCCACAATCGAGTTCCGCAGGGCGGGTGCGGCCAGGAACAGGAACGGCAGGCCGCCGAGCACGGCGACGAGGACCCCTACGACAGCGAGCCCGAGCCGGAGCTGGGCACGCATGAGAGAGCGGAGATAGATGTCGCCGAGTGGTGTCTGTCGGCCGAGGTCGTCGGCGACCGGTTCGCGTCCGTTGGCCGGTAGCTGCCTGCCTCCGAGGGCGGCCAGCGTCCGGGGGTGGGCCACGGTGATGCGGCGCGTGGGAGCACTGTTCGCACCCGGATCTCCGCGGGACCGGTCCGGGCCGTCGGTCACCTCGCACCTCGGCGGTCGGGGAAGGTGCGAGGAAGCGACTGGGCCGCGGTGGCGGGCACTGCGCCGGGGCGCGGACCCTCGGACCGGCGGGTCCCCGCCGGCCGTGCCAGAAGGTCCCGGACCTGACGGATGTGGCGCCGACTGACCGGCAGCAGCTCATCCCCAACGCGCACACACGCCTGTCCGGCCCCCATACGCAGCTCCCGGACCTGGCGCAGGGCGACGAGATAGGTGCGATGGATACGGACGAATCCGGCATCGCCCCAGCGCTCCTCCAAAGCGGTCAGGGATGTCCGGACCAGGTGGGTGGCCGAAGGGGTGTGCAGGCGCGCGTAGTCGCCGTGTGCCTCGGCGTAGAGGACCTCACTTCGCTGGACGAAGCGCGTCACCCCCGCCAGCTCCACGCAGATGACCTCGTCAGGAGGGCCTGAAGCGGCCTGCGCCGCTTCCTCGGGCGGGCTCGCGGCGGTCCGCTCCGCCGTGTCTCCTGCACGGTGCGACGCGGCGGCGACGCGGCGCACCGCCTCAGCCAGCCGCTCCGGATGCACCGGCTTGAGCACGTAGTCGGCGGCATGCAACGAGAACGCGTCCACCGCGTGGTCTTCGTGCGCAGTCACGAACACCACCGTCGGCGGGCGGGCGAAACGGGAGACCACGCGGGCGATGGCCACCCCGTCCAGGCCGGGCATACCGATGTCGAGGAAGACGGCGTCGAGCGGTCGTCCCTCCTCCAGCGCCCGGTCGATGTCGAGAAGCGCCTGTGCGCCGTCGGTTGCGGTCCAGACCTCGCTCACACGAGGGTCGCGGCGGAGCAAGTACGCCAGCTCCTCCAGAGCCGGTACCTCGTCGTCCACCGCAAGAACGTGGAGCATATTGCCAGGCTAACGCTCCCCAGCCTGCGGCAGAGCTTTCCTCCCGCCCGACACGCACCGGATGTGCACCATCGCTGTCAGCCCTGACCGGGCCCGCTCTGGACGGCCTGCGGGTGGAACTTCGGCACCCGCACCCGCACCTTTGTTCCAGCACCGGGCGCGGTCTCCACGATCAACCCGTACGCGTCCCCATAGACCTGACGCAATCGCGCGTCGATGTTGCGCAGCCCGATCCCCGGCTCGCGCCGAGGCTCGGAACCGGGGGGCTCCGCCGCGGACTCCCGCGTCTCGCCCTTCAGGGTCTCGGCCAGCTGCTCGGGATCCATCCCCGTGCCGTCGTCTTCCACGCTGATCCACGCCTCGCTGCCGACGTCCTCCGCCGTGATCACCAGGTGACCGGGGCCCGCACGGCGCTCCAAGCCGTGGCGGACCGCGTTTTCGACGAGGGGCTGCAGGCACAGGAAGGGCACCACCACGGAGAGCACCTCGGGTGCCACGCGCAGTGAGACCTGAAGGCGGCCGCCGAACCGAGCGCGCTCCAGCAGCAGGTAACGGTCGATGCAGCGCAGCTCCTCGGCAAGGGAGGTGAAGTCACCGTGCTGGCGGAACGAGTACCGGGTGAACTCCGCGAACTCCACCAGCAGTTCCCTGGCCCGTGCCGGATCGGTTCGGACGAAGGAGGCGATGGCCGACAGCGAGTTGTAGATGAAGTGAGGCGAGATCTGGGCCCGCAGCGCGCGCACCTCCGCCTCCGCGACGGCCGCGCGCGAGCGGTCGAGCTCGGCCAGTTCCAGCTGGGTCGACACCCAGCGCGCGACTTCCGTGGTGGCTCGGACCAGGCCGGTGGAGGCATGGGACGCGTACACCGCGAGCGCACCCTCCGGCCGGCCAGCGACGATCAGCGGCACGACCACGCCCTGCCGCAGCGGGCAGTCGGCCCTGTTGCAGGGCGGATCGCCAGGACCGATGACCTCGGTGCGTCCGGCGGCGAGGGTCCGCCCGGCGTGCTCGGGCACGGCTGTCCTGTGGTCGTGCCCCGGCTCCGGCCCGGACCCCTCCCAGACCAGCACCGTGCCGGACGCGTCCGTCATGGCCAGCGCGGGCACATCGAGCAGCGCCCGCAGATGCCGCCCGGCCCGTCGCGCGCTGTCCGCGTTCAGCGTGGCCCGCAGCGGGGGTGCCGCGAGCGAGGCGGTGTGCAGCGTCTCGTACGTCGCCTGCTCCTGGGCAGTGCCGAGGAACTGCCGCTTGCCGACGGTGCGCAGCATCAGGAGCCCGGCAGCGATGAAGAACACCAGCGCTGCTGCCAGAAGCACAGCGGCCGTACCGGTCGAAAACCACGGCATGCTGGGACGCTACACCCGCATCAGGCGTGATACGCGGCCTTGACCGGGTGCGGGGCCTACCCATGACCGCATGGCCCACGCGAAGACCTCCTACGTCTGCCTGCCCTGCCGGTCGAACGTACTCCAGCTGTAGATCGTGATCATTTACTCGGAGGTAAGTGTCGCCAGTAGCCTGCCCGCGTGGCTGAGACCTGGGACGAACAGCAGTTGATCGCAGATGGATGTGCGCATGTTTGCGTCGAGTTGGATTGGTACGACGGCCCCCGCGCCGGACTCGTTGACATCGATGGAGTGGCTCACTACTTCCAGTGTTACGACGTCGACTTCTCCCGAGCCCCTGACGAGTACTGTGTGTGGCCCGCGAGCGAGGCCCTGGTTGCGCTGGAGTGGGAACAGTGGAAGATCTTCGCTCGGTGGAACCAGCGATACGAAGCTGGGAGCGCTGGGATCGAGAGCCATCCCGGGCACGGAGGGATCGCCGCTCGGTACGACGAACTGACTGCGCTGCTCACCCCGCACCGTCAGGTACCTGCCGACGCGCGGCGGCTGGTCGCCGAGTGGCGGTTCGACGGCGGGGACCGCTACCGGGCTGACGGGGCCGGCTACTGGGTCAGGTAGAGCCCAGGCAGGTGAGGCTGCCGTCGATCATTGGGTGTTGTGTCGACAATCAATGATCGAGCGGCGGGATCGGACTTTGAAAGGTTCAGTACTCGATCTGATCGGCGGGCCGCAAACTGACAGCGGTCCGGGGCCTTGTGCTGTCGCGCTGGGCCGCGACTGGTACCAGAAGGCGGCTCACTGCCCGGACAGTCTTGGTGACCACCCGGACGTGATCAAGGGTGTTGGGTCGGACGGAGATGGCGTGGTGTTCTATGAGGAGGTCGTCAACGCCGCTAGCTACGCCTTCGAGCGGCTGAAGGGTGGCGACGGGGATGCGTTCTACGAGGCGTGGGATCTGTACCGAGTCTCGCGGGGCATAAAAGCGGGCCCCGCCGATCTGGGCGAAGACTTCGATTTCGACGACGCCGAGGAGGTGCGTCGGCGATTGCCCCGGCTCGCTGCTCTCCACCTTGGCGAGCTGGTCGGCTGATCCAGCAGTCGGCAGCCGTGGGGCCTCCTGCATGGATCACGGCATGACGGACTGGTCGCAGTTCAGTGAGGCCTACGGCTCCGCGGAGCGGATCCCTGTACTCCTTGATCGCGTAGGTATGGAAGAGGACGTCTGGGATGAACTCTGGGGGGAGGCTGTGCCACCAGGGCGTCACGGCGTACTCCGCGAGCTTCGCAGCGCTTCCATCGCTCGCCGCGGTCGCCAGGAGCGCCGAGGATCGGGACAGCAACGAGGCGCTCCTCCTGGCCGGGCGGTCATGCGCTGCGCGCTCCAGGGCCACGGCGCGGACGACATCCTCCCGTCGTCCTCGACCGCGGTCGAGGACCTGCGAGACCTGGCGGACGAGCGCCTAGTAGGACTCCGTTGGGTTGCTCTGGCTCTTGGGTTCTGGCTGGTGGTGGACGTTCTGGGCAAGGGGCGGTGACAGGTGGTGCAGGTGCCGGTCCAGCAGTTCAGCAGGTCTTGGATGGCGTCGAGGATCTGGTAGAGGGTGAGTCCGCTGTATCGGCTTTTGGGGCCAGGCGCTGTTCGGTGAGGAACGCGTGGGCGGCGGTGGCCAGGGTGACGTGGTGATGCCACCCGGTCCAGGAACGGCCCTCGAAGTGGTCCAGGCCGAGGCCGTGCTTGAGTTCCCGGTAGTCGTGCTCGATGAGCCAGCGGATCTTGGCCAGGCGGACCAGTTCAGCCAGCGCGGTGGCGGCGGGCAGGTTGGACAGCCAGTAGTCGGTGGGTGCTTCGGCGCCTTCGGGCCACTCGACCAGCAGCGTGACCTCGGGCAGGACACCGTCCCAGAAGCCCTCCTGCGCGGTGGCGGCGGCCCGGGTCAGGCGGCGGGCTCGGACCCCGGCCGGCCGCACTCGCAGTGCCAAAAAGCGCGAGCGCATCGGTCCGCGGGATCCTTCCCGCCAGGTCACCTCGGTGAAGGTCTGCCGCCCCTGGCCGGCCGCCAGCGCGGCCAGGGGCAACGGCTTGTCCCGGTAGCGGGGCTGCGGCTTGCGGCCATTGCCCGACCACGGCGGCGTGAGCGGCTTGGCGTCCTGCGGGTGGGCGGTCACATCTGCACGGACCGCCACGACATAGCTGATGCCCCGGCCGTCCAGGCCGTCGCGGAAGTCGGCGTTCTGTCCGTAGCCGGAGTCGGCCACCAGCACCGGCGGGACCAGACCCCATCCGGCCAGCTCATCGATGCTGTCCAACGCCAGACGCCACTTCTCCCGGTGTCCGACCTCCTGCGGTATCCCGGTCTTGCGCCGCCGTCCGGCATCGTCCGCCCACTCCTGCGGCACGAACAACCGCCACTGCAGCGGACAGGACGCGGAGTCGGAGACCGCGTGCACGCTCACCGCGACCTGACAGTTGGCCCGCTTGCCCAGCGCCCCGCAGTACTGGGGCGCGACCGCCACCGACATCTTTCCGTCCTTCGGGAACGACACGTCATCGACCGCCCATGCGTCCGGGCCGATCAGCGGCACCATCCGCTCCGCAATCCGCCGCCGCACCGGCACCGGATCCCAGGTCGACTGGTTCACGAACTGCTGCAGGTTCTGCTCGTTGCCATCCGGCAGCCGCTCCGCCATCGGCTGGATCGACTTACGCCGCCCGTCCAGCATCAGCCCCCGCAGATAGCAGTCGCCCTTCGCCCGCTGATCCTTGCGTGGCACCGACGCGAACACATCAGCGACGAATAGCGCCAACTTCGCCCGAGCACGGTTCACTTCGTGTGCGTCCACACCCCCAACATGCCCCCAAACTGGCCCGAGAGGAAGACCTAACGGAGTCCTACTAGAAGGTCTGCCGCCAGATCGCCAGAGCCGCCGACCACAGTCACGTTGGTGCAGCCGTCGCGGCGGCACAGTTCGGCTACGTAGTGCTCGAAGTCCTGCCAAGTCATGGCATCGATGGCTGTCATGGAGCGTTCCAGCTCCATACGCCGGTCCTTTTCGCGCCATGCGCGGTCGCCGGCACGCTCCCGTTGATGTGACTTCCACAGGATCCAGGCGATGGTGCTCGCTATGCCTGTTCCGGCGACACCGAGCAGAATCCATGGCGACCACCACAGCACGAAGAGCACGGCGGAGATTCCGACCACGGCCCCCATCAGGCGTTGGCGTTGCTCTCGCTGCCGCTGGGCCTTGGTGCGGCGTCCCTTCCGCTTGGGCATGGAGCCCCTTCCCCCTGTCTGCATCTGGTGGGCAGTTTGGAAGCATGTGAGAGCTCTGCCAAGACGGCGTTTCTGGCCAAAGTCGGTATCACGTGATCCGCTAAACCTGGCCGACGATCAGCAGCCTTGTCGGGAAGTCCGGCCCTCGCTTCTTGGTCACCCGCCGCGGCAGGCGTGATCGGCAGGATTGGCTACGGGACAGGCTGGCTGGTGCTGGCGGTGGCATTCGGAGTGCACGAGGCGAAGGTTGTTCCGCTCGTCCGTGCCACCGTCTCGCCGGTAGGTGAAGTGATGCTTGTGGAGCATCTTCTTTGAGGCCGCGAACCAGTTGATCCACTCGCGTGGGCTGTCTGGTTCGTACTCGGCTCCGATGATCAGCGCCTGCTTGCAGAAGGGACAGAGCCCCTGCTGCCGGACCGCCAGGAGAAGACTGGTCCAGTCCATCGGCGGCGGCGCTTTCCTTCGGCGGCGGCTCCGCCAGTACTCGGTCAGTGCGAGGCGTCCGAGCGGACCAACGGCCCCATCTCTCCCCGCCGCCACGGGAGTTCACGCCACCCAAGCCGAACCAACGCGTCACGTTCGGAAAGTTGATGGCTTCTCAGCGAGAGAACACCCAACTACTCAGCGTTCCTGCGGAGGTGTTGACAAGAGGATTGGTCTGGACCACCTTGTATCAGCAACGGTGGCCACCCCCCGCGGTACGCCCGAGCCCCTCTGACGCCCCCTGGAGGCAACAAGTGGACCCCCGCCGCCTGTTCAGACGCACCGTGAGCCCGGGGCTCGCCGTGCTTGCCGCGGCCGCACTCACCCTCACTGGACTCGCCGGCAGCGCTGAGGCCGCCGGCGTCAATGTCGCCAAGAACGCCGGCTTCGAGTCGGGGCTCGCCAACTGGACCTGCTCGGCCGGCAGCGGAACGACCGTCACCTCCCCGATGCACAGCGGGGCGAGCGCCCTCCAGGCCACCCCGGCCGGCCAGGACAATGCCAAGTGCTCGCAGACCGTCGCCGTCAAGCCCAACTCGACGTACGCGCTCAGCGCCTGGGTGCAGGGCAGCTATGTCTACCTCAGCGCCTCCGGCACGGGCACGACCGACGTCTCCACCTGGACCCCGCGCGGCGGCTCGTCGTGGATCCGGCTCTCCACCACCTTCACCACCGGCGCCTCGACGACCTCGGTGACCGTCTACACCCACGGCTGGTACGGCCAGCCCGCCTACTTCGCCGACGACCTCAGCGTCTTCGGACCCGATGGCGGCGGTGGCCCCGACCCCGACCCGGTGGTCCCGGCCGCCCCAGTCGGCCTCGCGGCGGGCGCCGTCACGGCCTCCTCCCTGTCCCTGTCCTGGTCCCCCGCGAGCGGAGTGACCGGGTACAACGTCTACCGGGGCAGTACCAAGGTCCAGGCCGTGACCGGCACTTCGGCCACCGTCACCGGGCTGGCTGCCTCCACCTCGTACACCTTCCAGGTCACCGCGACCAACTCTGCGGGCGAGTCGGCGAAGTCCACGGCCGTCACGGCGACGACAGCGAACGACGGCAGGACGACCAACCCGAATGTGCCCAAGCACGCCCTCACCGGCTACTGGCAGAACTTCAACAACGGCGCGACCGTCCAGAAGCTCCGCGACGTGCAGAGCCAGTTCGACATCATCGCCGTCTCCTTCGCGGACTCCACGGCCACGACCGGTGAGATCACCTTCAACCTCGACCCGGCCGTCGGCTACGCCTCTGCCCCCGACTTCAAGGCCGACATCGCCGCCAGGAAGTCCGCGGGCAGACCGTCGTCAACATGCAGTACTACAACAGCGTTTCGATGCTCGGCTGCGACGGCAAGGTCTCTTCCCAGGGCTCGGTGGACTGCCTCACCGCACTCGCCTGCATACAGCTCGAGAAACGGCCTCGACCTGTCCCAGGTGGGCCTCGGTCCCACCCAGGGCGCAGGCAGCGGCTACGTCGCCCCGTCCATCGTGAAGAACGCCCTGGACTGCCTGGCCCGGGGCACCAACTGCGGCGCCTTCAGGCCCGCCCGTACGTACCCCTCGCTGCGGGGCGCGATGACCTGGTCGACCAACCGGGACGCGGCGGCCGACGACACCTGATCGAACGCGGTGGGACCGCACGTGCCCAACCTGCCCTGTCGTTCGCGTTGAACAACGGACTGCGGTGGGGCTGACCGCCGCCTGGCTCGGTGTTCAGCGCGAACGACAGGGCGAGCAAGAGCAGGACGAAGCGCGGGAAGTCCACGATCGACCTTTCGGATGGCAGGAGATGGGACACCGCCGGGCGGCGAGATGTACCCGAGCGGCGGCAAACCCTGCCTGTCCAGCGGGGCGTCGAGCCACGGATCGCCCGCACCTTGGGCCCACGCCCCCCGGCACGTTGTCCCTATCCTTCGGGATGTCCAGGCCATCGGTTGGACAGCGAAGGGCGACATCGCCGTGGGGGGCCGACCACAGCTATCACAACGGGCCTGGAGGGCCCCTTCTTCGACCGGCTCGGAGCCCTGCGCGGTTCCGGGATCTACGACTGGGCGGGGAACAATCCAACCGGGCCCTGGCAACGGTCGTCGGCACGTCACCCACCACGGTCGGCGACTGGCTCGACGGCAACCGTTTCCCCCAGGAGATCGACTCCCTGCTGACCATCGTCGCCACCGTGCGGGGACACGCCGCCCGCCCCCGGCCCCGGGGCCCCGAACGCCGACTTATCAGGCGCGGGCCCATCAGGTGCCGGTTCATCAGGTGCCGGTTCATCAGGTGCGGACTTCTCCAGCGCGGACTTGCTGAGTGACCACCTGGCATGCCGCAATCCACGAGGAGGCCCCGCCGCCGCAGCGACTGAAGCCGTGAGTCGGCACTGGCCGCGCAGGGCGAGCGAACCCTGGCCGGGACGGACGCGGCGCCCGTCGGCGCGGTGCCCGATCCTCCGGCGACGTCACCGAATGGTCGGCCGCGCAGCTCGGCGTCCACCCGGCCAAGATACCGCCGTCCCTTTTTGCCTGATCTTGATGGAACGGAAAGAACATGCATCTGGAAGACCGTGCTGCGACAACTCCCCTTGTGCATCCACTCGCAGCCATCAGGACGATGGGTAAAATGTCCGTACGTATTGGTGAACGAAATGCGCAATTGGGTTCACCAAAGCAGCGGGCACTATTCGCATTGCTGCTCATCAGTGCGGGCAAGGTGGTCTCGGTCTCCACCATCATCAGTTCGCTGTGGGGGGCCGAGCCGCCCAACTCCGTGACGGGAACCTTGTGCTCGTACGTCTCGCGTTTGCGCAGGGCGCTGGGCTGCCCGGCAGCGGAGGAGAGGAAGGGCACACTCGCCATACGGTACGAGGCGTCCGGATATGTGCTGGACGTCGATCCGGAGCACACGGACGTCTCCCGTTTCCAGACCGCCGTCGAAAAGGGGCGCGTCCTGTTCGCCCAGGGCGACCTCGACGCGGCGCGCCGGGCGATGGCGGATGCCCTGGAGCTGTGGGTGGGCACGCCCTACAGCGAGCTGGCTGCCTACGACTTCGCCTGCATGGAGTCCATGCGTCTGGAACAGCTGCGGCTGCTGGCCCTGCAGATCTGGGCCGATGCCTGCCTGGGACTGGGGCAGTACGACGAGGTGGTCTGGAAGCTGGACAAAGAGGTCCGCCGCAATCCGATGCTGGAGCGGCTGGGCTACCAGCTGATGCTCGCTCAGTACCACAGCGGCCAGCCCGCGGAGGCCGTGCTGACGTACGAGCGCATCCGTTCGTGTCTCGCCACGGAACTGGGCACCGACACCAGCAAGGAACTGCAGGAACTGCACCAGGCTGTCCTCCGCCAGGACCTGAGGCCCGCGGCCACCGCCGCAGTGACGCCCCAGCCCTCCGTACCGCCGCGGGCCGAGCCGCTTGCCACGGTCGCCGAACCGGCGGACGGCTGTGGCAGCGTCCCTGCGGTGACGCCTCGGCGTCCCGGACGGCTGGTCGGGCGAGCGAGGGAGCTGGCGCGCCTGCGCGCAGTGGCCGGAGCGGCCGGATACGGACGGACCCTGCTGGTGGTCGGTGAACGGGGCGTGGGCAAGACCCGTCTCCTGCAGGAGTTCGCACGGGACCTGGAGGCCGCCGGCACGGAGATGATCTGGGCGTACTGCGCGGGACCGGGGGAGACTACCGACCGCCGTGCCTGGCAGCAGGTCGCCCGCAAGCTCCTCCGGACGCGGGCCGACCGACTGGGCACCCTGTCCGACGCCCTGCGGGACTGGTGCGGTCCGGAGGGCGAGCGGCCCGGTGCCGCCGACTCCCCGGCTGGCTGTCTCATCTTCCAGGCACTGGTCACCACGGCGGCCTCCGCACCCCTGGTGCTGTTTCTGGAGGATCTGAACACGGCCGACGACGGCACCCTGCAACTGCTGCAGTGGATGGCCAGGGAGGCATGCGACACGCAACTGCTGGTCATCGCGACGGTGCGGGAGCACGCCGTCTCCTCCAGCCCCGTGCTACGGCGCGCGCTGGCGCGGCTGCTCCAGGAGGACACGGTGGACAACCTGCACCTTTCGGCTCTGTCCCTCGTTGACACTGGCGCCGTGATCGCCCAGATGCACGACCGTCCCCTGTCCTGGGACGTGGTGTCGGGCGTGCACCGGAGGACCGGCGGGAACCCCTATCTGCTCACCCGGCTGCTGACGGCGGTCGACGTTCTCGACGACCCTGAGGAGTCGTTGCGGCGCGTACCCTTCGCACTGAGGGTGGTGCTCCAGAGCTGGCTCGCCGACTGCCACACCGAGGTGATGACCGTACTCGAAATCTGCGCGGTCATCGGTCCGGTCATCGACCGCCGTCTCCTCACCCACATCCTCCAGCTCGTGGGGAGTGGCGCGGACGCGGTGCACCACGCGTTTCAAACCGGTCTGGTCCTCGCCAATCCCGCTGATCACAACGACCTGTACTTCGCCCACGGACTGATGCGCGAGCAACTGCTGTCCGAGCTGGACCCCGTACGCCGGGCGCAGCTGCACCACACCATCGCCCAGGCGCTGTCCGGGTACCCCACGGCCGACGGGGTGCGCGGCGCGGCCGGCGAGGACATCGCCTATCACTGCGCACAGGCGGCACAGAGCCTCGACTTGGAGGAGGCAGTGCAGCCCCTGATCGATCTGGCCGACCAGGCGGAGCGCCGACTGCAGTACGCCGCGGCGCGATCGTGGCTCTGGCGGGCTCTCGCCATCCTGCGCGGCTGCCACTTCGAAGGGATCCCCGCGGCGCGGCTGCAGAAACGGGCTGCGTGGCTGACCTCTCTGATCTGCGGCTAAGCGACCGTGGCATGGGGCCTGCGTGGCCGGGTGGAGCGGCTGCAAAGGACCCTCGGCGGCACCCGGCCGACGTCAGCCGTGGTATCGAAAGGTGTCTGATGCACCTGGCCCGTGCGGAGTACGCCCAGGCCCAGGAGTTGGTGGAGAACAGCAGCGGGTGGAAGCCGAAGCCGCCCATATAGGCGGGTGAGGCCTACTGTTTCTCGGAATGGCAGGTGACCAGCGTGGCGTCGAGGTCCAGGACCAGACCGGGCAGTTCGCGTCCGCCGGCTTTCACCGCAGGTATGCCGGAGCCGGTCTCGGCGGCCTGCAGCCAGGCGCTTCCCGGGCCTGGGCGCGGGCAGAAGCAAGCGAGGCGAGGCGGCCTCGTCAACATCGGAGAGCAGCCGCCAGGCCGTCGGTGTCGAGGCGATGGGCCGAAGACCCCTGCCTGGTCCCGCAGTACGGCCAGGTCCGCGATGGCCTCGCCCCGGTCGGCGAGCATCACCGCCAGGTCGGTGGCGATCCGGCCCGGATCAGGTCCGGTCAGGTGGAGCACCGAGTCCAGCGGCTGCCGCGGAGCGGGCTTGAAATCCGTGCCGATGGAATATGCGGTGGGGAGGAGGGCCGGAGGAGGGCCGCCGGAATCAGACCGTCGGGCAATTCGAAAAGCTCGGCTATTTCCTTCTCGTACATCAGATGCAGGGTCGTCCAGGCGGGTTCTGAGGCCGCGTGCCCGGGCCGCGAGCATGTAACTCCAGGTGGCCTGGATGACCGACCCCCGCATGCCGGCTCGTTGTATTCCGGTACCGCTGACGCGTCCAGGCAGGGAATGTGGAACGACACCCGGTCCAGCCGGTCACCGAGGTAGGCGACGCTGTCCGCCACACGACGCTGCACCGCGTGCCGTTCGGCGCCCTCGGTGTAGAGGATGCCACAGGAGCCCCGCGAGTACGTCTGCACCGCCTGCCGGTAGAACTCGCCGATCGCGGCCCGCCGGTCCGGGTCGGTCACCACCATCCAGTGCCAGGTCCGCCGGTTGCTGCCGGTGGGCGCCTGCAACGCGATGGCCAGGCATTCCTTGACCAGCTCCAGCGGAAGCAGCCGTACGAGGTCGAGCCGCTTGCGTACGGAGCGGGTGGTGCTCAGCAGGTTCGCCGGGGCTGAGGTCCAGGAGTGGCATACAAGTCTCCCGGTGTGCTCCGAGGCAGTTCGTCCGGCGTGGAACAGCGTCACAGCGGGACCTTGCACGGAGCCTGACCGATCCTTGAACCGGCAGGCGGGAACTCCTTCATGGATTTTTCTGGCCGGGACATGAAATGCCGGGGCATCATGGTCCGCGGTCTTTGAAAACTCCGGTCATTGGAAATCCCAGAGGGGAGAAGTCTCTTGACCGCTTCGGCTAAACCCGCCCGCGCCCTGAGGCGCGACATCGTCACGGCGATACCCGGACCACGCTCTCAGCAATTGATGGAACGGCGCCACTCAGTGGTGGCCCGAGGGGTCGGCAGCGCCCTGTCGGCCTACATCGAGGCCGCGAGCCCCGGCCTGCTGCACGACGTGGACGGCAACACCCTCATCGACCTGGGCTCGGGACTCGGCGTCACCTCCGTGGGCAACGCGGCCCCCGAAGTGGCCGCCGCCGTCCGCGAGCAGGCGTCGCGGCTCACCCACACCTGCTTCCTGGCCAGCCCGTACGAGGCCTACGTCGACGTCTGCGAGGAACTGGCCCGGCTGACTCCGGGCGGGCACGAGAAGCGGTCCGTGCTCCTGAGCACCGGCGCCGAGGCGGTGGAGAACGCCGTCAAGATCGCCCGGGCCGCCACCGGACGGTCGGCTGTCGTGGCGCTGGACCACGCCTATCACGGGCGTACGAACCTGACGCTGGGCCTGACCGCCAGGAACGCGCCGTTCAAGCAGAACTTCGGCCCGTTCACCCCCGACATCCACCGCATTCCCGCGTCCTACCCGTACCGGGACCCGGAGGGCATGACCGGGGAACAGGCCGCCCGGCGCGCCCTGGAGGCACTGGACCGCCAGGTGGGCGGGGAGAACGTGGCCGCGGTAGTGGTGGAACCGGTCCAGGGCGAGGGCGGCTTCATCGTGCCGGCGGCGGGGTTCCTGCCCACGCTGGCCCGCTGGTGCCAGGAGCACGGGGCGCTCTTCGTCGCCGACGAGATCCAGAGCGGTTTCTGCCGCACCGGCGCGTGGTTCGCGAGCGAGCACGAGCACGTCGTACCGGACCTGGTCGTCACCGCCAAGGCCATCGCCGGCGGTCTGCCGCTGTCCGCCGTGACGGGGCGCGCCGAACTCATGGATGCCGTACAGCCCGGCGGCTTCGGGGGCACCTTCGGCGGCAATCCCGTGGCCTGCGCCGCGGCCCTCGCCTCGATACGCCTGATGCGCGACGGCGACCTTGCGGGACGGGCCCGCCACATCGGACAGGTCCTCTTCGTTCGGCTGGGCGCCCTCGCCGCCCGGCATGGCGCCCTGGCGGAGGTCCGGGGTCGCGGCGCGATGGTGGGCGTCGAGATCGTACGGCCCGACAGCGACCGGCCAGATGCCGAACTCGCCAGCCGCATCGCGGCAGCCTGCCAGGCACGGGGCGTTCTGCTGCTGACCGCCGGAACATACGGCAACGTGCTCAGGTTCCTCCCCTCGCTCGTCATGCCCGATGCGCTGCTGTCCGATGCTCTGGACGTCCTTGAGGAGTGCTGTGTACAGCTCATCGGCTGATCCGCTCACTCCGCCATCGGTGGAACCGCTCACCGAGCTGCCCAGCCGTCGTCTCGGCTCGGTCACCGTCCCCGCCCAGGGCCTGGGCTGCCTCAGCATGAGCTCCTTCTACGGGGTGTCCGACCGGGCCGAGGCCATCGCGACCGTGCACGAGGCGGTGGACCGCGGGGTCGCCCTGTTGGACACCGCGGACGTGCAGGGCCTCGGCGAGGGCGAGCGGCTCCTCGGCGCGGCCGTGGCAGGACGGCGCGACCGGGTTCTGATCGCCACCAAAGTGGGCCTGGAACGCTCGCCCACCGGCGAGTTCCTGGGCGTGCGCGGAGACCGTGACTACATCCGCCGCCGGTGCGAGGGCTCCCTGAGACGGCTGGGCGTGGACAACCTCGACTTCTACACCAAGCACTGGGCCGCCCCCGGAGAGCACATCGAGGAGGCCATGGGAGCGATGGCCGAACTCGTCGGCGAGGGCAAGGTGCGCCACGTCTGCCTGTCCGAAGTCTCCGCCGACACTATCCGCCGGGCTCACGCCGTCCATCCGGTGAGCGTGGTGCAGAGCGAATGGTCGCTGTGGAGCAGGGGAATCGAGAAGGACGTGGTCGCGGTCTGCCGGGAGCTGGGCATCGGCATGGTCGCCAGCTGCCCGCTCGGCCGCGGCTTCCTGACCGGAGGCATCTCGTCGGTACGGAGCCTCGACCGGAACGAGGACTTCCGGCACACCCTGCCGCGGTTCACCGAGGACAACATCCGGCGCAACCTCCCGCTCGTCGAACGGCTGAGGCGACTGGCCCGGCGGCACGGCATCACCGTCGCCCAGCTCGCCCTGGCATGGCTCCACCACCAGGGCGACGATGTGGTCCCCATCCCGGGGACCGCCCGCCGGGACCACCTGCGGGAGAACCTGGCGGCGGCCCTGGTCGAACTCACTCCCGAGGACCTGGCGGACATCGAGGCCGCGGTCGCACCCGGGGACGTGCACGGTGAGCGCTACGGTCCCTTCCTCATGGGGCTCGTGGGGAACTGACCTTCTTGGAACCGGTGGTGAACTGACCAGGACCAACACCATGCCGCTGTGCGTCCTGGTCGACGCACCGCGGCATGGTGTTGGCGTTCGTGCCCCTGCGGCCCCTGCCCTGCCCGATCAGCTTGCCGTGCCGCCCTGCTCGGCCACGAAGCACTCCGGGGACCTGCGCCACCAGCTCCGACACGCTTGCGGCCACGCGCTCGGACGCTATTCCCGCAGCAGGATCCGCTCTAGAACGCTGGCGACCTCGCCCATGTGCTCCTCCCGCATGCCGGAGCGCGTCAGTTCCTGGGTGCCCAGGTGCAGGGCGGGCAGGCCGGCACTGCTGGGCAGCGGCACCGTCGTGCTGCGTACGTCCGCACGCGTGAGCAGCCTGCCCCATCCGTGCGGGCCGTTCTCCTCGGGAATGTGCAGCCAGACCTGGAGCGTTCCGTCCACTTGAAGTCCTCGCCCGCCACGGAGAACCCGCGCCGCGCCAACGGCTCTGCCACACATGGGCGTTGGCGATGACCTGCGCGGCGTGCGCCACCCGGCAGGGGAGCAGCTCCTCCAGCGTGATGGCCAGCGCGCCGACGTGCGGCGTGCGAACCGGAAGGCCGTGAAGGGGACACGCTCCTGAGCCTACGGGACCGCCCCGTCGCTGGTGACCATCGGGCCCATGAGGGCCCGGCAGCGTCTCGGAGGACTTCAAGTGGACGGAACGCTCCAGGTCGGTGCGTGCTGCCCGAGATGGTGTCGAATCCCCCCTCCGGTCCGCCCTGAAGCACCATGATCTGCGGTGCGGTGGCAGCACGCCCACCAGGTGTGAGGCAGGTGGCCGCCGTCCTGCGGATCCAGCACGATCACCCGGCTCCCCCGGGGGACCAGCGCGGTGATCACGGTGTACATGGTGTGCAGTCCCAAAAGGAAGTGCACGCACCCGTGACGGCCGTTGAAGAACTCCTTGACCAGGTTGACGCAGTGGTCGTACACCTCGTTCAGCCCCATGACCACCCTGTCGCCGGAGACGGGTCCCTCGACAAGGGATAGCGAGTGTTGGTGTCACTGGACAGCGCCTCGTGGGGCCCGGGGAGAGAGCCGTCCATGCCCTTCCAAGCCCCGGTACGAGGGCGGGCCGACAGCGACAGCATTCGGTCAAGAGCAACGTCAATGCGCTTGCAAGGGCAATGTCGCACAGTCGTACCGGCCCCGGAACACCACATCGGCGCAGCACGATTCGCCACATATCAAGGAGACCTCATGTCGCGAGTGTCCACGACCCCTGGCACGCAATCGACAACCGCTCGTGCCCTTCTGCAGCGCCTACGGGACCACGGCGTCGAGACCATATTCGGCGTCGTGGGCCGCGAGGCGGCCTCGATCCTCTTCGACGAGGTTCCCGGCATCGACTTCGTGCTCACCCGGCACGAGTTCACCGCCGGCGTCGCGGCCGACGTCCTGGCCCGCATCAGCGGCCGCCCGCAGGCGTGCTGGGCGACGCTGGGCCCGGGCATGACGAACCTGTCGACAGGTGTTGCCACCTCCGTCCTGGATCGGTCTCCCGTCATCGCGCTGGCCGCCCAGTCCGAGTCGCACGACATCTTCCCCAACGACACCCATCAGTGCCTGGACTCGGTGGCGGTAATGGCCCCGATGACGAAGTATGCGGTGGAACTGCAACGGCCCGACGAGATCACCGACCTCGTGGACTCCGCCGTCAGCGCCGCGATGACCGAGCCGGTCGGCCCGAGCTTCATCTCCCTCCCTGTAGACCTGCTCGGCAGCGAGGTCGACACCTCCGTGGCTCGTCCGCCGGCCAGGACGCCCGCCAAGCCGGTCGGCACGGTCGAAAGCGGCTGGGAAGAAGCCGCAGGGCAGGCCGCCGACCTGCTCGCCGGGGCCGAGCACCCCGTGCTAGTGGTGGGCGCTTCCCGCCATCCGCTCCGGGGCCGTGTCGTCCATCCGCGCACTGGCCGAGCGGCTGCGCATCCCGGTCGTAACCACGTACATCGCCAAGGGCGTCCTGCCGCACGGCCACGAGCTGAACTACGGCGCGGTCACCGGCTACATGGACGGCATCCTGTCCTTCCCCGCCCTCGACACCCTCTTCGGCCCGGCGGATGTCCTCATCACGCTCGGCTACGACTACGCCGAGGACCTGCGGCCGTCGATGTGGCAGCGAGGCACCGAGAAGAAGACGGTCCGGGTGTCGCCCACAGTGAACCCGATCCCTCGGGTGTACCGCCCGGACATCGACGTGGTCACCGATGTCCTGGCCTTCGTGGAATACCTGGACGCCCACACCGACGTGCCGCCGAAGACGCCGCACGACGTCTCGGCGCTGCGCGAGCGCATCGCCACGTTCCTGGCGGACCCCCAGAAGTACGCCGACGGCATGCGGGTCCACCAGGTCATCGACGCCATGAACACGGTGATGACCGAGTCCGCCGAGGCCGGCGAGGGCACCATCGTGTCCGACATCGGCTACTTCCGGCACTACGGGGTGCTCTTCGCCCGCTCCGACCAGCCCTTCGGGTTCCTGACCTCGGCCGGCTGCTCCAGCTTCGGCTACGGCATCCCCGCCGCGATGGGCGCTCAGCTCGCGCGCCCCGGGCAGCCGACGTTCCTGATCGCGGGAGACGGCGGATTCCACTCCAACAGCGCCGATCTGGAGACCATCGCGCGCCTGAACCTGCCCATCGTCACGGTCGTCGTCAACAACGACACCAACGGCCTGATCGAGCTCTACCAGCACATCGGCCACCGGCGCTCGCACGAGCCGGCGGTGAAGTTCACCGGTGTCGACTTCACCGAGCTGGCCCGCGCCAACGGGGTCGAAGCGGTGAAGGCGGCCTCGCGTGAGGAGCTCCTCGCGGCTCTGCGCAAGGGCGCGGGTCTGGGGCGTCCCTTCCTCATCGAGGTTCCGATCACCTACGACTTCCAGACCGGCGGCTTCGACGCGCTGAGCATCTGACGTGAGCGCGGAACTGCCCGCCGCCACCGGCTTCCTGGCCACTGTCCGGCAGGACGCGGCATCCCCGCCCCGGCCGGCCTTCGCCTCCCTCGGGTACCGGGCCGAGCTGCGGGAGAAGGTCGCGGGGCGGCAACTGGCGGCCACCCTGATCCACGCCGGTGCCCCCGACGGCGCCCGCGCACAGGGCCGGGACACCGCCGTACTCATCGCCGGAGAGCTCTACAACCGGGCAGAGCTGCGGTCGTTGCTGTCCGGCGACGTCCCGGACACCGATGCCGCACTCGTCCTCGCCCTCCTCGGCGTCTACGGCGTCCACACTTTCCGTCTCCTCAACGGGCGCTTCGCCGCCTTCATAGTCAAAGGCGAGCGTGTCCTGCTGGCCACCGACCACGCTGGCTCAGTTCCCCTGTACGTGGCGGCCGTGCCGGGCCGCATCACGGCGGCGACCGAGGCCAAGGTCCTCAGAACCGCCCTGGACGGGACCGCGATAGCCGCCGCCCGGCCCGTCCCCTGGCTGCCCGGCGTTCACCAGGTGCCGGCCGGCACAGTGCTGGAGCTGGCCGTCGACGCCGGAACCGGCACGGCGCACCGAACCTGGGCGCCGCCGCTGTTCCGCCGGATCCTGCCCGAGGGCGAGGCGGTCGAGGCGGTCCGAGCCGCCCTGGAGCGTGCGGTGCGTGCCCGCGCGGGCACCGGAACACCGCTGGTGGTGATCTCCGGCGGGATCGATTCCTCCAGCGTCGCCGCCCTGGCCGCCGGCACCCGGCGTACGAGGATCGACACGGTATCGATGGGCACCGAGGAGCACAACGAGTTCCCGCAGGCGCGCCTCGTCGCAGATCACCTCGGCTCCGCCCACCGGGAGATCACCGTGTCCACCTCGGACCTGCTGCGCCGGCTCCCGCACGCAGTCTGGGCGGCCGAGTCCACCGATCCCGACATCATCGAGTACCTCCTGCCGCTGACCGCGCTCTATCTGGGCCTGGGCGGCACTGGCCGGCGCATTCTGACCGGCTACGGAGCCGACATCCCCCTGGGTGGCATGCACCGGGAGAACCAGCTGCCGGAGTTGGACAGCGCCGTCGCCGTCGACATGGCCACCTTCGACGGCCTGAACGAGATGGCTCCGGCCCTCTCCGCCATCGGCGGCCACTGGTCCACGCACCCGTTCTGGGACCGCGCGGTGCTGGACACGCTCACCTGCCTGGAGGCCGGGCTCAAGCGCCGCTATGGGCAGGACAAATGGGTTCTTCGCGCGGCCATGGGCGACATCCTGCCGCACCAGACCCTCATCCGGCCCAAGCTCGGCGTGCACGAAGGCTCCGGCACGACCTCCGCCTTCAGTCGGCTGCTCACTGGCGCCGGCCTGCCCGACGGGCAGGTCCACCAGGCCAAGCGGCTCGTCGTACAGGAGCTGTTCCGCCAGGTCGTCGTCGACGGTCTGCACCCGGACGAGGTGGACTGCGTGGCCGTCGTACAGCGGGTCGCTGACCGCCAGACCCAACCCGTCCCCTGATCACACTCTCTGCTCCGCCCGTCCCCCCGACAACGGCCGACAGAACGGTTGAGTGGTGGAACGCATCGACATCAACATCTCTCCCCGATACGCACAGATCCCCACCTTCATGCGCCTGCCCCACGACGCCTCCCCCACGGGATACGACGTCGTCGTCATCGGCGCCCCCTACGACTCGGGCGCCAGCTACCGGCCCGGCGCTCGCTTCGGTCCCCGCGCCATCCGCGCCGAATCCGGCCTCATCCACGGCGTGGGCATCGACCGTGGCCCCGGCACCTTCGATCTGATCCGCTGCGCGGACGCGGGCGACATCGACCTCACGCCCTTCAACATGCACATCGCGATGGAGACCGCACAGCGCCGGCTCGACGAGCTGCTCGAGGCCAACTCCGCCTTCCTCATGCTCGGCGGCGACCACTCGCTGACGCTGGCCGCACTGCGTGCGACGGCCCGCAAGCACGGCCCGCTCGCCGTGCTCCACCTCGACGCCCACTCCGACACCAACCCGGCCTTCTACGGCGGCGAATACCACCACGGCACTCCGTTCCGCCACGCCATCGAGGAGAAGCTCATCGAGCCGCAGCGCATGCTGCAGATCGGCATCCGCGGACACAATCCGCAGCCCAACTCCCTCGACTACGCGCGCGGCCACGGCGTACGCATCGTCACCGCCGACGAGTTGTCCGCGCTCGACCCCGCCGACACCGCCCGCCTCATCCGCGACGTGATCGGGGACACTCCCCTATACGTCTCGGTGGACATCGACGTCGTGGACCCCGCCTTCGCACCCGGCACCGGAACTCCCGCCCCCGGCGGGCCCTCCTCCCGAGAAATCCTGGCGCTGCTGTGCACCGTCGGCGACCTGAACCCCGTCGGATGCGACGTCATGGAGGTCTCCCCGCTCTACGACCACGGCGGTATCACGTCCATTCTGGCCACCGAGATCGGCGCAGAGCTCCTCTACCAGTACGCGCGAGCCCACACCCCGGAAAGGAAGCCCTCATGACCCTTGTGGACTGCACTGAGCACTCGGCGCAACTCCTCGCCTTGGCCGACCGGTTGCCGCGAGTCCCCCGCGCCGACCTGCACGGCTTCCTCGAGACGGCGAAGGCTGCGGCCGGCGAACTCCCCGCCGCGTTGGCCGACACGCTCGACACGTTCAACGCCCGTGGCAGCCAGGACGGCCATCTCCTGCTGCGCGGCCTGCCGATCGAGGACGACGCCGCCCTGCCGCCCACGCCCACGAGCACACCGGCCCCCGAGGACCGCCCGCTGCTCACCATGGAGGCCATGCTCGCCCTCATCGGCCGCCGCATCGGCCTGCACACCGGCTACCGTGAACTGCGCTCGGGCACCGTCTACCACGACGTCTATCCCTCCCCGGGCGCCCACTTTCTCTCCTCCGAAACCTCCGAAACGCAGCTTGAGTTCCACACGGAGATGGCGTACCACACCCTGCAGCCCAACTACGTCATGCTGGCCTGTGCCCGGGCGGACCACGAGCGCGAGGCGGCCACCTTGGTGGCCTCCGTGCGCAACGCCCTTCCGCTGATCTCCGCCGAGGACCGCGACCGCCTCTTCGACCGGTCCCTCCCGTGCTGTGTCGACGTAGCCTTCCGCGGTGGCGTCGACGACCCCGGTGCCATAGCCGACGTCAAGCCGCTCTACGGCAATCCGGCGGACCCCTACCTCGGTTACGACCGGGAGCTCCTCGCTCCGAAGAACCCGCGGGACGTCGAGGCCGTCGCCACTCTGTCCAAGGCGCTCGACGAGGTCACCGAGGCCGTCCACCTCGTGCCGGGCGACGTCCTGATCATCGACAACTTCCGCACTGCGCACGCCCGCACCCCCTTCTCTCCCCGCTGGGACAGCCACGACCGTTGGCTGCACCGCGTCTACATCCGCACCAACCGCAACGACCAGCTCAGCGGCAACGAACGAGCCGGTGACGTGGTCGGCTTCTCCCCGCGCCACTGAACGTCACTGAACAGACAGTCGGTGCCCGGGCAGCGGTGACGCTGCCCGGGCACCGGCTGTCCTCATCACGACAGTAGCCAGCGCAGTTCGACTCGGTGTCCGTGCCGTGGTGAAGTCACCTCGACACGCTCGCCGGTCCACCTCACCGGCCAGAAACCAGCACTATAGGGAGACACGACACCATGACCGTCACCGAAGTCCAGGAACCCCAGGGGTTCACCATTCACACCGCGCCGGTCGGACTGGCGGACGACGGCCGGGACGACCTGACCGTGCTGCTCTCCACCACGCCGGCCACCGTCAGCGCGGTCTTCACGAAGTCCCGTTTCGCCGGCCCCAGCGTCACCCTCAGCCGCGAGGCCGCGGCCGACCTCAGGGCTCGCGGCGTGGTCGTCCTCGCCCGCAACGCCAATGTCGCCACCGGCACGCTTGGCGAGCAGAACGCGCGTGAGGTGTGCGCTCTGGCAGCGCAGGCGACCGGAGTGCCTGAGGGCGAACTCCTGATTGCCTCCACGGGTGTGATCGGCCGTCAGTACCCCATGGACGGCATCCGCGAGCACCTGAAGTCCCTCACCCCGCCGTTCGGCGGACAGGGATTCGGCCACGCCGCCCATGCCATCATGACCACCGACACCCGTCCGAAGATCGCCTCCCGGCGCATCGGCGACGCCACGCTCACCGGCATCGCCAAGGGGGTTGGGATGATGGAACCCGACATGGCGACCCTGCTGACCTTCTTCGCTACGGACGCCCGGCTGGATCCTCAGGAGCAGGACCGCGTCTTCCGCCGGGTCATGGACCGCACGTTCAACGCCGTCAGCATCGACACCGACACCTCCACCAGCGACACAGCGGCGCTCTTCGCCAACGGGCAGGCCGGTGACGTCGCCCCGTACGACTTCGAGCAGGCCCTGCACGAGGTCGCCCTCAGCCTCGTCAAGGACATCGCCCGGGACGGGGAAGGGGCCAGCAAGCTGATCGAGGTCCGGGTGAGCGGCGCACGCGACGACGCGCAGGCAAAGCGGGTCGCCAAGTCGGTCGTGAACTCGCCCCTCGTCAAGACCGCCGTCCACGGCGGCGATCCCAACTGGGGCCGTATCGCCATGGCCATCGGCAAGTGCAGCGACGACGCCGACATCGACCAGAACGACGTCACGATCCGGTTCGGTGACACCGCCGTCTATCCGCCGCACACCACCGACACGGCCGCCGAGGAAAGCCTCCTCGCCACCGTCGCCGAGCACATGCGGGGCGACGAAGTCGTCATCAGCGTCGACCTCGGCATCGCGCGCGGGAGCTTCACCGCTTACGGCTGCGACCTCACCAACGAGTACATCCGCCTCAACGCCCACTACACCACCTGATCCACCAGCAGACGGCATCCGGGCCGGGCCGCCGTACGTCGACGGGGCACCACCGCAGGGGACTGTACTTTCGGGGGCTGGGGTGTGCGGGCTGCGTTCCCGTTACTCGACGGATCTGTCCGATCGGGAGTGGGAGATCCTCCGTCCGCTGGTTCCGGCGGTCAAGCCTGGTGGACGACCGGCGAAACATACGCGGCGGGAGATCCTCAGCGCGCTGGCGTAATGGCTGCGGGCCGGCTGTGCCTGGAGGCTGCTGCCGCACGACCTGCCGCCTTGGCAGACGGTTTACCACTACTGGCGGCGGTGGCAGCAAGAGGTGCGTGTGGGAGGGGATGCTGACAGGGCCTAGCGAACACGAGCGGGTACAGCTTGGCCGGGACTCCACTCCCAGCGCCGCCATCCTGGACAGCCAAAGCGTTCGGGCCAGTGAGTTCTTTCCAACCTGGCGGCGGCGCCGAGGTGTTGATGAGTGAGGGCTGTACGGAACGACGAAGCTCCTGGTAGACGGGTTCTCGACCAAGATCACCCGTGTCCGCCAGGAGCTTCGCGCGCTTGTCTACCCGTCCTCGATCGATCTGTCCAGCCGCACCCTGAGACACCTGAGCAGGCAACTCGCCGCCCGGCAGCGAGAGATCGGGACACGGTGGCGCCGCCTGCCGACCGGTCGCCAGGCGCTGCTGGTCCTGGGCCACCTGCGGTGCGGTGATACGTACGCCCAGCTCGCCGCGGGGTTCGGCATCGGAATCGCGACCGTGTTCCGCTACATACGCGAGGCCGTCGAGGTGCTGGCCGCCCTCGCCCCGACCCTGACCGAGGCGATGGAGACCATCCGGACGAAGGCATTCCTCATCCTCGACGGCACCCTGTGGGCCGAGCGACCGGATCGCCGCCGACACCCCGTACTACTCGGGGAAGCACAAGCGGCACGGCATGAACGTCCAAGTCCTGACCGACCCCTTCGGCCGGCTGTTATGGGCCTCGCCCGCGCTGCCCGGAGCCACCCACGATCTGACCGCCGCCCGAAGCCACGGGATCACCGATGCCCTCGCCGCCGCCGGGCTGAAGTGCTGGGCGGACAAGGCGTACCAAGGCGCCGGCCACCTCGTGCGAGTGCCCTTCCGGGGCCGCCACCTCAAGGGATGGAGGCGACGCCACAACGGCACCCACGCCAAGATCCGGTGCCTCGGCGAGCAGGCCATGGCCACCCTGAAGGGCTGGCGCCTGCTACGGAAACTCCGCTGCAGCACCAACCGGATCACCGACATCGTGAAGGCCGTCCTCGTCCTTCACAACGCCTCAACCTGAGGTTGGAAAAGGCTCACTGCGTCCGCACATCGACGAGTCGTCGGATGTCCAAGACATGTGTGACGCGGTGCAGAAGTCCCTCACCGACGTCACGCAGATCCGCCTCTTCCTGCTCAGCAACGGCGGCAGCACGTCGACAGCCCCGAGCCCCACCGAGTTCGAGGGCATTCCGGTCCTCCACGAGATATGGGATCTGCCCAGGCTGCACCGGCACGAGACGTCCGGCACCCTGAGCGAGCCCAGTTGCGAATCGCCGCGTGAAATAGACAGTCAGACGCCTGTCCGGAGAACGCGAGGCCCCTCACTGTGCCGCCCTGCGGCTTACCTGCCAGACGGCACAGAAGTTGCGCTGTGGTGCTCGAAAGCGCCGCGCAGGGAGGCTGCTACGAGCCGCCGTCAACGTAGGCGCGTGCGCGACCATGACGTCGCGGAAGCGCTCATCGGCGATCACCGTGAGGGGGCTTCGTTTTCGAGTTGCGGGTTCATTCCGCACGGCGGGCAAGCAATTCACGTCCCTATATTGGCTGGCCAGGTGTGATTCAAGGATTTGGTCAAGGGACTCACAGCCAGCTTCTGGCGGGCCGTCAAGCCCCGTGCAATGCAATGGTGCCAGCATTCTGCCGTGGTTGGAAGGAACAGAGTGGCGCAGCAGGCATTCTCGCCCCGTCCACGTCGCCTCATTCTCTGTTTCCGCTGCCCGCGTCGAGCACCATGCAAAGGATCGGGAGGATTCCAGTGTCGGAAAAGGTTTCCAAGGTTCTGTTGTGGCGTCTCAATAAGTGCGGCGTGGAGCATGTATTCGGGGTCGTCGGGCAGGAGGCCGCCGCGATCTTCTTCGACGAGGTCCCCGGAGATAATGTTCGGCCTCACCCGGCACAAGCCACCGCCGGGGTGATGCCCGATGTGCTGTCCCGGCTCACCAACGTTCCGCAGGGCTTCGCCACGCTCGGCCCCGGGACGACGAACCTGTCCACTGGCGACCGCCACCTCGATGCCGGACCGCAGCTCGATCATCGCGCTCGGCGTGCAATCGGAGTCGTGCGACTGCTTCCCCAACGAGACCCCCCAGTGCCTGGACAAGGTGACGGCCATGTGCCCGCTCACGAAATTCTCCGCCCAGCTGGAACAACCCGACGACATCGCCGACCTACTCGACTCGGCCGTCGGGACCAGCGTCGTCGAGCCGGTGGGGCCCAGCTTCACCAGCCTGCCGGATGACCGGGAACCCGTCATGTCCGGTTGGGCGGGAGACTGCGCGGAAGAGGATTCGCCCTCGGCGAGTACCTCGCCGTGCGGCCAACCCAACCCCTTGGATCACCACATTTCGTGAACCCGTCAGTGAGGGAAGGTCTGATCCGCATGCCAGGGAGTGCCAGCCAGGCCCAATCGCAGTCCCCCCCGCGCCACCAGAGCCCTGACTGCACCGCCCGGGCCGACCGCGACTACCGCAAGTTGATGCGGGCCTTCCCCACCGGAGTCACGGTGGTCACGGCCATCGACGCGGACGGCACCCCCCGCGGGTCCACCTGCTCCTCTCTCACCAGCGTGACCCTGACCCCGCCCACGCTGCTGGTCAGCCTGGACACGACAAGCCCGACCCTGCAGGCCCTCATGGCACGCGGAAACTTCGCGGTTAACCTGCTGCACGCCCGAGGCCGGGGCGCCGCAGAGGTGTTCGCCACCCGCACCGCCGACCGGTTCGCGCATGTGAGCTGGTGCTCATCTCAGAGCAGTAACCTGCCACGGCTCGTTGACGACGCCTTCGCCGTCGCCGAATGCCAGGTGGCAGGGACCCTGGCGGTCGGCGATCACACCATCGTGCTCGGAGAGGTCACCGATGTGGCACATACCCCGGAGGTCCCTCTTCTGTACGGCTTCGGGCAGTACTCCGCCTGGTCTGCGCCCAATCCGCAACCAGAGGAAAGAACGCAGCAATGACTTTCTCCCCGGCAGCCCGGGCTCTGTGCATTCCCCTTTTCGAAAGCCTGACAGAAGACTGAGTTCTTTCCAACCTGGCGGCGGCGCCGAGGTGTTGATGAGTGAGGGCTGTACGGAACGACGAAGCTCCTGGTAGACGGGTTCTCGACCAAGATCACCCGTGTCCGCCAGGAGCTTCGCGTGCTTGTCTACCCGTCCTCGATCGATCTGTCCAGCCGCACCCTGAGACACCTGAGCAGGCAACTCGCCGCCCGGCAGCGAGAGATCGGGACACGGTGGCGCCGCCTGCCGGCCGGTCGCCAGGCGCTGCTGGTCCTGGGCCACCTGCGGTGCGGTGATACGTACGCCCAGCTCGCCGCGGGGTTCGGCATCGGAATCGCGACCGTGTTCCGCTACATACGCGAGGCCGTCGAGGTGCTGGCCGCCCTCGCCCCGACCCTGACCAAGGCGATGGAGACCATCCGGACGAAGGCATTCGTCATCCTCGACGGCACCCTGTGGGCCGAGCGACCGGATCGCCGCCGACACCCCGTACTACTCGGGGAAGCACAAGCGGCACGGCATGAACGTCCAAGTCCTGACCGACCCCTTCGGCCGGCTGTGCTGGTCTGGCCGAGGCCGACATCGATCTGCACACCGCAGACCTCGTCGTAGGCACCTCTTCAGGAGCGCTGGTCGGCGCACAGATCACTGCAGGCGCCGACCCGGAGGACCTGTACGGCCGCCTGCTTTCTGCCGACCATCTGGAGCCCGCCAGGCTGCTCACCTCCCAGGCCATGGCGGAGCTGGGAGGGCTGAACGCCAACTCCGGGGATCCGCAGCTGGCACGGGCACGGGTCGGGCGCGCGGCGTTGGATGCGACCGCGCTCGCATCGGAAACGGAACTGCGCGCGAGTATCGTGGCCCGGTGCCCGTCCCGCCGATGGCCCGAACAGCGGCTGCTGCTCAGTGCCGTCGACGCCGAGACCGGCGAGTTCGTCACCCTGCACGACGAGAGCGGTAAAGAGCTGATCGACGCGGTGGTGGCGAGCTGTGCATTGCCGTTCGCGTATCCGCTGGCAACGGCCATGGGGCGCCGGTGGATCGACGGCTTCATCCGCTCTCCCGTCAACGTCGATCTGGCAACGGGCTACCCGCGGATCGTGGTGCTTGCGCCCATGGTTGACGGGTTCGGGCCGACCGGGCGGGTGCCGACCAGGTCAGCGAGCTGCCATAGCGCACGGGTGCGGATATTGCCATGGTCATCGCTGACTCCACCGTCGATGCCGTGAACCCGAACCCACTCGATCCATCCTGTCTGGCAGCCGTCGCCAAAGCCGGACGAGCCCAGGCAACGACCGTGGCCGCAGCGGTCGCCGACGTGTGGCGCGCCCAGCCCTGATCCAATCTCGCTACCACCGGCCGGGCCGTTCCTGCGCTCGGAA
The DNA here is from genome assembly GCF_030817355.1 of Streptomyces sp. V1I1. Lineage (NCBI taxonomy): Bacteria > Bacillati > Actinomycetota > Actinomycetes > Kitasatosporales > Streptomycetaceae > Streptomyces > Streptomyces sp. V1I1. The sequence continues at coordinate 86,569 of NZ_JAUSZH010000001.1, forward strand.
GGCGCCTTAGGGCTCGAAGAGAATCAACATGCTGTCTTGATCATCGCTTGTCCGCTGCGAGGAAGGCGGTCACGTCGGCGGGGGTGGAGAATCTGGCGGTCGAGGGTGGGATCGTGTAGCCGTGCTCCGTCAGCAGTGGCTGGACCTGGTGAACCGCCCGGGTGAGGGTGCTGCCGTTGACGCCGAAGAGCTGGGCCAACAGGTCACGGGTGCCGAGTTTGCGCAGGTAGAGCACGGTGGCCAGGACGCGGTCGGCTGCGGTCAGTTTGTCTTTGGCGCCGGCTCCGGGGGTGCGGAGCCGTTCGCCACCGCGTTGTCGAAATCGTTCACGCTCGCGGCTTTCGGCCAGAGCAGAAGTCAACTGACTCACGAGGGCGTCCAGTTCGGGGCAGGGCATGCCGGTCAGCGCAGGGCTGCGAAGGGATGCGGCATCCGGCCGCTGGGGTGCCTCTGCTGATAAGGCTGCTGGCGGGATGCTGCCCGAGCGTGGGGTGTCGGGGTGCTCGGGATGAAGGGTGTAGTTCCAGTCGCCGTGGAAGCGGTGCCGAGTCATGGCTAGTGCGTCGATCTCGGTGTCGGTGACCTTCATGCCGGTGTCGTAGGGGCTCCTGTCAAGTTCGGCCTCCACTTTCAGGCCGGCACGGGTCGTGGTCGCCGCGATGCTGTTCACGATGACTTCGTGGCTGGTCAGCGGCCTGCCGCGCCAGTTCATCGTGATGTGGGAGAACAGGCGGTGCTCGATCTTGTTCCACTTCGATGTCCCGGGCGGCAGGTGGCAGACGGTGATGTCCAGGCCGCATTCAGCGGCCAGGACAGCCAGTTCGGTTTTCCATGCCCGGGTGCGATAGCCGTTGGAGCCGCCCGCGTCGGCGGTGATCAGCAGGCGCGTGGCCTGCGGATAGTCGTGTCGACCGCGGGCCTGCCACCAGCGGCGGATCGAGGAGACCGCGAACTCGGCGGTGTCGTGATCACATCCAACGTTCACCCAGCCGGTGTTCGCTGCGAGATCGTAGATCCCGTACGGGATCGCCTTGCCCGGCCCCTGCCGGTCCAGGAAGTCGTGTGTCCTGACCCGCCCCGGCTCACCCGACCTTCGCCAGTCACGGCCGGCGTTCTTGTAGTCGCCGACCAGTTCCTTCTTCTTGGTATCCACGCTGATCACCGGGTCCCCGGTACTGATGTGGTCTTTGGCCTGGTCATTGATGTAACGGAACTGAGTGTCCCGGTCGGGATGCTGAGCGCCCTCGATGGTCTTGGCATTGGCCTGCAGGCTGAAGCCCTCTTGCCGCAGCAGGTCACCGACCGTGTCCGCGCTCACCCGGTGCCCTCGCTGGGTGAGTTCGGCCGCGAGGTTCCGGGTCGACTTCGTCGTCCAGCGCAGCGGTGACATCGGATCGCCCCGCACATCCGGCTCCACCAGTTCCAACAGGGCCGGTCGCAGACACGGATCGATCTCTGTGGCCTTCTTACGCCCGCCACCGGGACGGCGCACCCGCCCCAGCGGTGCTTCACCCGCCTCCAGCTCGTCGACGCCCTTGCGGACTGTGGTCTCGCTGACCCCGGCCGCCCTCGCCACGGCGCGGATGCCGCCGTGGCCCAGCGTCCGGGCCTCCGCACCCATCAGCAGCCGACGCTGCCGCTCGTCGAGATGCGGGAACAACGCCCGTAACTTCGCTGCGAGTTGACCACGGATCTCATCAGGGACGCGCATACCACGTCAACGAGCCTCAGCACGTGAAGCAACACGTTGATTCTCTTCGAGCCCTTAGCCTCGCCGTTTCGGTTGGTGTGATGAGGCGTCGCTGATCGTCAGCTGTCGGGTGGGCGACGTGATTTCGATGCTCGGGCATGGTGGAACCCCGGCGCGGTGGTCGGGTTCTCCGGGGTCCTTCGGGTCGTGGCGGTCAGGTGGTTTTGTCGGTCAGCCGACCGGGCGGGGCAGCGCGGCGAGGCAATGGAAGACCGTGACCAGCTCGTGTCTCCAGGGCCAGGTTGCGGAGATCCGCAATCGCAGACGGCGGCCGCCGCGGGTGAGGCGTGCGGTGACGTGCAGCAGTCGGTAGCGGAGCTTCTTCGGCTCGGCAGCCGCGAGTACGCCGTCCAGGAGGAGGGCACATGGTCTTCAGCTCCGCGCGCAGGGCCGCTATCTCGGCCTCCAGTTCCTGCCTCGTGGCCTCGCTCACCGGGACGTCCTTCGTGTTTGTGCTCGTCGTGCCGCTCTCACCGCGGCGGGCCCGCTCGGCCCGCACCCAGTTACGCAGCGTCTCCCGGCTCATCCCCACGTCCTTCCCCACGCCCTCGAAGGTGTGGCTCGGGTCCGACAGGTACAGCGCGACGGCGTCCGCCTTGAAGTCGGGCGAGTAGACCTTCATCACCATAAGAGATCCCTCCTCCCCGGCCCCTGGCGGGGCCGGGCTCAGAGGTGTCCACCATTCGGGGACAGGCCCCGACCGGTTACCGCAGACTCAACCCCGCTGCGAGTACCGCCCCGCAAGTAACTTGCGCTTCTTGGCCTGGCAGCCGCCCTTACCAGCTACAAACGGCTCCTCACCGTCACATGGAGGACACGCAGTAAGCAGCTCGAGTCAAGCGATACTCAAACCGACAGTCAAACCAGTTGCAACCTCCCTGGGCCAGGCTAGTGCTGAATTCAGCGGAACCGGGCCGAGTCGAATACGAGTTGTTGCCCGCGGTATCGAAGGAGGTGTCTGGGTGAAGTCGATCCTCTTTTATCTGCCCGTCCTGGCCGGTTATGACCAGTTCCAGAAGGGTCTGGCCGGGGTAAATTCCCAAAACTACCAGAATATGCTGTGGCAGATTTCGCAGCAGGCGAAGTTGGCGGATGACCTCGGCTACTGGGGCCTGTCGTTCACCGAGCACCATTTCCATGTCGAGGGCTTCGAGGGGTCGAACAACCCGATCCTGCTCGACCTGTACGTGGCGATGCAGACCAAGAAGATCAGAGTCGGCCAGATGGCGAATGCGCTGCCGTTCCACAATCCGCTGCGATTGGCCGAGGACCTGGCGATGCTCGACCAGATGAGCGGCGGCCGGGCATTCGTCGGCATTGCCCGGGGCTATCAGAAACGCTGGGCGGACGTGATGGGGCAGCTCTTCGACGTCGGTGCGGCACCGTCGGACAGGAGCGAGGTGGACCTGCGTAACCGGAGGCTCTTCGAAGAGCACTGGGCGATCATGAAAAAGGCGTGGACAGAGCTGTTGTTCTCCCATGAGGGAAAGCACTGGAAGATTCCCCCGGCCGGACTCGACTTCGACTACCCGGCCATCCGTGAGTTTGGTGGCGGACTCGACAACGACGGAACCATCACTCAGATCGGCGTCGTTCCAAAGCCCTTTCAGCGACCCTATCCGCAGGTCTTCCAGCCGTTCAGCGCCAGCGAGGAAACGTTCCGTTTCTGCGCGCGAGAGGGGATGGTCCCACTGGTGATGAACACGGATGACGAGATCGTCCGGCACCTGTTCGACGTCTACCAGCAGGAGGCCGAGGAATCAGGCTACGGGCGACTCAAACGCGGGGAGCGCATCGGCATTATCAAGGATGTGGTCGTCTCCCGGGACGCCGCAGAGGCGCATTACTGGGCGCAACGCGGAAGCGGTTTCTGCTTCGACCGGTGGTTCGGTCCCCTGGGTTTTAGTTCGGCGCTGCGCAACAAGGGAGAGACCGGACCTGTGGGCACCGACTACGCCACCTTGAACGCCCGGGGTTTCGAATGGGTCGGCACACCGGACGACATCAACCGCAAGATCGAGAAGACGGTCGCGCTGCACAACCCGGAGTATCTGCTCCAGTGCCAGTACTCGACCCTGATCCCCAACGACGTCCAGTTGCGCAGCCTTGAACTCTGGGCCACTGACATCGCTCCCAACTGGGTCTGACGGCGTTGTCACGTAGGAGCGAGTGCAGTGCAACGCCACTTCGGTGGTGCGCGCCTGACCGCTGCTGACGCCATGCGGCGGGTCGGTGCTGGTGGCCGTGTCCGGTGGCCGATCGGGCGTCGTCCGGGCCGCGGGACACAGCAGGGCCTGAGGCCGCCGAAGGCGTGGAGCTGGGCACCGCGCGGTCCCACAATCGTGGAGGTCACCGGGAAGGGCTGTGGCCGGGTCAGCCGGGTCAGCCTGGTGTGGGCCAAGCCCGGCGAGCGGGCGTCGCCCCATGCTCAAGCGGCACGCGCCCGTGCAGCAACTTTGCGCCGTGGGATGGTCGTTACGCGGAATCAACCTGCCGCGCGGCGGCAGGCGCTGGAGAATGTGCTGCACATGAATTCCTGGTGACGTGGCCGTCCCGCCGAAGGCGCGTTGGGCACGTCGCACGGATCCCATCTTCCCCCTGCTCGCCGGCTGCCGCGCGTCATGCGTGGCGGTCGGCGGCATCATGTGGCGCGGGTGGGGCATTAGCCTGCGCGTTTCACTTGGGACTGTGTCCGGATCATGAGCGGTAACGCGAAAGTGCCTTCTGGGCTGGGACGATGAACCTTGTCGGGGAGTTCTGTCGGTCCATGAATCAGCCCGGAGTCCTTCTTGATCCGGCGTCTCCAAAGCGCCATCTCCAGTGCGACCAGCGGACGTTCGGTCCGCATGTGGTTCGCAACCTGCCTGCCGACGATCATCCGTGAATACACGTCCAGGACGTACGCCACGTACGCCCAGCCCGACCAGGTGCGGACATAGGTCACGTCCGCGATCCACAGTTGGTCGGGCCGTGAGGCGGTGAAGTCGCGGTCGACCAGGTCCGGCGGGCGGGGTGCCGACGGCTCGGGGATCGTGGTGCGGCGGCGCCGGCCGCGGATGACGCCCTCGATGTCCAGCTCGGCCTCGGGGGCACAGGCGGTCCGCACGATCCAGGTCCTGCCGCCGGCCCAGCCGCGGCGACCAGCACGGCGGCCGCCGGCCGGGCCCCACGGCATCGATGGCGGCCTCGCCCGAGGCGCCGGTGCGCACCCGTGAAACCGCGTCGGCCGGCTACCAGCGTGCGCTCGCCGCGCACCAGGCCAGCTGCAAGCCCATATGGCCGACCCATTCGGCCATGCCGTCCATCACCTTGTCGATGATCGTGGAGATCGTCGCCTTGGAGACGTTCGCGCCGTAGACCTCGGTCAGATGCGCGGAGATCTCCCCGTGGGTGAGGCCTTTTGACGAGTCGTTGTTGCCGGGCAGACACCGGCCCGGGAGCACAGGCTAGCGGCGTTGGTAAACAACCATAGTCCACTCCGATCTCGGCGGGAATGCCTTAGCGGTGCGCCCCTGAACGCGGTCATCACTCCGGTGTGCGTGCCGCGCAAAATACGGACAGCTATTTTTGCGCCTCGGGTTAGAGCGCTCGGTAACAGGCTTGGCAATAGGGATTGTCGGGCGCTCTTGGTTCATCAGTGAGATCATCACGGGCCAGCCACTGCCGAACGGCGGTGAACAGCACTGCAAGGTGGCTGTCAAGCGACGTGCAAGAGCATCGTGTGAGGCTCTATTCCAGCAAACGAACGACGCCACAACCGAGCTGTTTCGTTAGGGCCCCTAGTTTGCACGGTTCCAAACGGCAACTGATTTACGGCAACAGGAACTTCTGAGAAATATTGCCGAGGAAATCTCTCTGTATAGCGATTGGGATGGGCCAATGTTCGGGGCTATCGACATAGGTGTTGTCGGGTCAGCGACGTCCGCAGTATGTCTGATCGATGCGTTGTCCCAGGTCGGCGGCCCACCCGGCGGGATCAGCCTGTTCGACCCATCGCCACATCTATGGCGCGGGCGCGCCTACCAACATGATGCGCATACCATGCGGGTTAACGTGCCGCCCGCTGACATGTCGGTTCGATACGGGGATCCCGGTCACTTCGAGCGGTGGCTCGACGCCTGGGATACCCGCGACGCTGGCGAGGACGTTGATTGTTGGTCCGGCGCGCGGTTCGTGCCCCGCACGGTCTTCGGTGACTATCTCGAGCACACGGCCGGGGTGGCCCTGGCCAGGCTGCGGCAGCACGGGTGGCGGATCAACCTGGTGCGGGCCGGCGTGAAGGCAGCAGTGCGCACCGACGACCGCGTGGTACTGGTGACCGAGCATGGCAAGCACCGAGCGGTCGACTATGCCGTGCTGTGCGTCGGAGGAGGCCGTCCACAGGACGCGTACGGTCTTTCTGGTACGCGCAACTACATTGAGGAGCCCTATCCCGTTTCACGGACACTCAACGGACTCGGGATCGACGATCACGTGGCGATCACCGGCAGCGGCCTGACCGCGATCGACGTGGTGGTGGCGCTCGTGGCACGCGGGCATCGCGGCCGAATCAGCCTGTTGTCCCGACGCGGTGCGTTGCCTGGGGTCCGGCAGCGTCCGGTCCCCTACGAGCTGCGCCTCTTCACAGCGGAGCGGTTCCGAAGGCTGGCGATGCACGACAAGACCGTGACGGTCGACGACCTCGTCGCCCTCATGCGCGCAGAGTTGGCGGGCGCGGGCGAGCAGCTTGCTGAGATCATCGACGAGGTCGCTGGAGTGGAGGCGGAGCAGCCGATCACGCGGCTGCGGCGCCAGCTCGACAGTGTCAACGCCCCCCACCTGGGCCTTCGGATCCTGCAGCACGCCGTGGCCGAGACCGGGCCGGATGTGTGGCCCCTGCTGTCGGAGCGCGACAAGGTGAAACTGCTGCGTACTCACTATCGCACGATCATGAGCCTGTGCTGCCCGATGTCATCGGCCAGCGCCACCACGCTGCTGCGCCTCATCGACTCCGGCCAGCTCGACATCGTCGCCGATCTTCAACGGATCGAACCGTTACGCAAGGACGGATTCCGCATTGTCACCGCCCATGGAGAACTCACGGCTGAGCACGTCATCAACGCGATGGGCGCGCCCTCGCACCGTATCCCCACCATGGCGGCGCCGTTAGTTACGTCGCTGTTGACGGGTCGGGCGGCCTCGTGCCACCCGCACGGCGGTCTCCACGTCGAGCGCGCCACCAGCCGACTAACCGTCGAAGGCAACGCCGACCCCCGTCTCTACGCCCTCGGCGACCTCGCCGCGGGGACGTTGTTCTTCACCTTTGGAATCCCTTCGCTGGTGGATCGCAGCCACGACATCGTTCACGCGATCCGCAGCGACTTGGCCAGGAGCCTGGTATCGCAGACGACAGGCGTGTTCCAGTCCCCCCAGCGCTCGCCAGCACCAGATCGACACCTCGACGAACGAAACGAGAAAGCACTGTGACAAGTACGCAAACAGCAGTCCACGCCGATTACCTGGCGGACACCCACACTGGATTGCCTTTACCGAGGGAGTCGACATTCGACTCGCCGGGGGACGAACGGCGACACCGGAAGCAGCGCCTCGCCGCGGCGTTACGCCTATTCGGAAAGTACGGTTTCGGTGAGGGTGTCTCGGGCCATATCTCGGTCCGCGACCCCGAGCATTTCGATCGCTTCTGGGTCAATCCTTTTGGCGTCTCGTTCAAGCTGGTCCGGGTCCGCGATCTCATCTGCGTCGACTCCACCGGCCAAGTCGTGGAGGGCGGCGACTACCGGGTCAACCCCAGCGCTTTCGCCATCCACTCACAGATCCACAAGCTCCGGCCGGACGCCACCGCCGCCGCCCACGCACATACCGTCGCTTCGCGCGCGCTGGGGGCGCTCGGCAGGCTCCTCGACCCGATAGACCAGGAATCCGCGGCGTTTTACCGCGACCAAGTGCTCTACGACAGTTACGACGGCCCGTCAGTCACGGTTGAGCAGGGCCGGCGCATCGCCGAGAGGCTGGGAGACAACCGGGCCATCCTCTTGCAGCATCATGGCCTGATCACCGTCGGAGGCTCGTTGGACGAGGCGGTGCACTGGTTCTTCACCTTTGACAGCTGCGCACAGGTCCAGTTGCTGGCGAGCGCAGCGGGCACCCCGAAGTCCATGACGGACGACCAGGCCCGCAGTGCCCAAGACGGCTTTGGCGACTCGCAACTCGGCTGGTACAGCTTCAAGCTGCTCTGGGACGAGATCGTCCATGAACAACCCGACCTGCTCGAAGAATAGAACTGTCTCGATTCTTTACCGAGGCCTGTTGTAAGAATTGCTACTGGTACCGACGACAGCGAGCCGTCCGGGCTTGTCCAGTCAGGTCTATAGACACGAGACTCAGGAAGTATAATGGCTGTCAATAACTACGTCTTGGCCGATCTGCCCAAGGCGGAAGGAGAACGGCTCCGCGTTCAGGCTGAAGTATGGCTAGAAGACGTCGAAGTCATGCTGGATGCGATAGGAGTCGACCAGGGAGCAGACTGTGTCGATGTCGGATGTGGTGCTCTTGGTATCCTTGAGCCACTATCGAGGAGAGTTGGCCCACGCGGCAGGGTGATTGGGGTCGATTCGGACCCCAGCATCCTTGCCGAGGCCGATTCTTTCGCGCGTGAGCGGAATCTGCGCAATGTCGAGCTGGTGCTGGCTGATGCCAGTGACACTGGCCTGCCGCGTGGTTCGTTCGACTTCGTGCATTGTCGGTTCCTGCTGGTCTTCGGTCACCACGACGAGATTGTGTGCGAGATGGTTGCGCTCGCCCGGCCGGGCGGTGCGGTCTGCTGTGAGGAGACCGACCAGGACTCGTGGAACTACTTCCCTACACCCCGGTCCTGGCCGTACCTGAAACAACTACTCGAGCGCGCTTTCGATACCTGGGGCGGCGATCCGAATCTCGCTCGTCGACTGGTTTCCATCGTCCGCGACGCCGGCCTGTCCGACGTTCGGGTCCGTTCCGGCGTGCACGCCATGCAGGAAAGCCATCCCTATATGCGCATGCCCGTCCTCGTCCTGACCGGCATGCGCCAGGTGATCCTTGACCACGGCTTGGTCAGTGCCGGCGACCTGGATGTCATGCTTGCCGACATGGAGCAGGCTATCGCTGACCAGAACACTTGGGCGAACTCGTTCACGGTCGCGCAGGTTTGGGGGCGTAAGCCGTCAGCGTGAGTAGGGACGCTGGCACTCCTGCGGTCCGGTAGTAGGGCTACACCAACCGGACCGCGGGCTGCGCCCGGACCGAACAGTCCATCAGCCAGCCCAAGATCACCACCAATGCTACAAACGACCTGAATGGTGCCTGGAAAAGGGAAAACCAGCAGGCAGAGCTTGATCCACCCAATAGTGGGTCAATACCCGGCGTACAGCCCGACTCGTCTGCCGCCACCTGCGGCTTTGCCTGAGAAATGGCCACTGACCTGCGTCGGAGGCCCTTTCCGATCTTTCGGGGGCTTGCCGCGTTAGGCGGCGAAAAGTCCCTCGGAACTCCCTCCGACAGCGCTGAAAGTCCCTGAAAAGTCCCTGGAGCAGAGGGGCGAGCGATGCCTCCGGCTGGTTCGGATGGATGGGACATAGCGCTGTTGCTCTACGTCCGCGGCTCTGCAACTGCCGTGAGGCAGGACGTGGTCTGTGGTGTAGGTCTGGGCACTGAAGGGCGGATTCTTGAAGTGCGTTGTTATGCCTGGACGGTGAAGGCCGCCTCGTAGCCCTGCGCGGTGCGGACGTCCTCGTACACGCCGGTGGGGCGCAGCTGGTTCCAGCGGTGGCCGAGGAGGAGGGCGAGCCCCATGGGGCCGGCCAGAAAGAGGTGGATGCGCGGGGTGGTGCGGGTGGCGCGGCGGACGATGTCGCGGATGCCGATGGCGAGGGCATTCGCGGCTGCGGTGTCGGGGACGGAGCCGTCCTTGGCCCCGCCTGGCGGGGTGAGGACGAGGAGCTTGGAGACGGACACCTGTTGCTCGCGCAGGTAGTCCAAGAGAGGTCTTCGTCCCGCGCACTGCCGAGCCCTGGTTGACCGCCGGTGCGGTGCGCACCGCGTGCGGCCGGGATGCGCGCCCAGTGCGGTCGGTACGCACCGACCGCACCGACGGTGCGCAATCACTCAAGCGTGTTGTGCACCCGGCACGGTGCGCAGGTGCGCAACAGATGCGCACCCCAGGCCAGGTGGTGCGCACCGATCGCCAGCGCTGACCTGCCGTGGTGAGTTCCGGCGGACACGAACTCACCGCCAGCCGCCGCCGAACTCACCACGGAGCTGGAAGAACTCACCACAGCCCTCCCGCACCTGCGCACCGATCGCCGCACCGCATGGTCCCGGCCGCGGCGGACCCGGTGCGCACCCGAGCGAGTGCGGCGCACCGCACTCAGGTGCAGTGCGCGCGGCCGCGGTGCGCATCGGAGGTGCGGTGCGGCCGGGACCCGCACGGTGCCGCCTGCCGTGGACGCTAACGGCATGGTCGGCTGTTGAAGGTCGGGGCCAGGGGCGTGTCGCTGAGACCCGAGGTCGAGGCCCTGGGGGCGGGCTCGCGGTCACCGGTTGCATCCACCAGGTGAGCGCCGAGAAACTGACCATCGTGCAGCAGCGCGCGCCTCGCGAGCCTGCCATACGGCCGCACCAGGTCGGTGTCATCCCGTCCAGGGCGCAGTCCTTTCGGCACCGCGTTGAGGCCGACCGGCTGCGAGCGGTGGTCGAGAGCGGCGGTACCGCCATCCTGCACCAAGTCCTGGCCGGCATGGGCGGGGTGGGCAAGACCCAGCTCGCTGCCGACTACGCTCGGACCGCCTGGGAGGAAGGCAGCCTGGACGTCCTGGTCTGGGTTACTGCGAGCGCCCGTTCGCCTGTGGTGACCGGGTACGCGCAGGCCGCGTCGAGCTGTGCCGCGCCGCCCCCGACGACCCTGAGCAGGGCGCGCGGACGTTCCTGGCTTGGCTGGCACCCAAGGCCAGGGCGAAGCCGTGCCGGTGGCTGATCGTTCTGGATGACGTCGGCGATCCCGACGACCTGCGCGGCCTATGGCGTCCCCGCAAGCCCATATGGCCGGACCCTGGTCACCACCCGTCGCCGCGACGCCGCCTTGCTCGGAGACGGTCGCCGTCTGATCGAGGTCGGCCTGTTGACCGAGGCCGAAGCCGTCTCCTACCTCACTGTCTCCGTGGCCGCGCGAGCTGGCCTACCGGCGCATGCGCGGCAAGATTCCGGTCCTCGTCGAGGCCTGACCGGCAACTTCACCGACCACCACGCCTTCCTGGCCCGCGCCGATGCTCAACCGGATCGACGCCGCCACCGCGATGGTGGACCGGCTCAGCCAGCACATCGACACTGTGCTCGTCCGGCACCGCCGCGAGTTGGAACTGCTGGCCACCATCCCCGGCGTCAGCAGCCGGGCCGCCCAGGTCATCCTCGCCGAGATCGGCACCGATATGAGCCGCTTCGCTGACGCCGGGCATCTGGCCTCCTGGGCCGCCTTCTGCCCCGGCAACCATGAGTCCGCCGGCAAACAGACCACCGGCCGAACACGCCACGGAGACCCCTGGCTCAAGGCCGCCCTGCGGCCAGGCCGCCATGGCCGCAGCCCCACCAAGAACACCTACTTCGCCGCCCGCTACCGTCGCCTCGTCGCCCGCCGCGGCAAACGCCGGGCCCTGGTCGCGCTCGAGCACTCCATCCTGATCGCCGTCTGGCACATGCTCACCCCTGACGTGGAATACGCCGACCTCGGAGGCGATCACTTCCTCCAGCGCACCGGCAAGACCCGCGCCACCCGTCGGCTCGTCAGCCAACTCAACCAACTCGGCTACCAAGTCCGCCTCCAGCCCGTCGAAGCGGCCTGACCGGCCCGTCGGTATTTGCCACCAGCGAATTCTCGTATCAGGGAACACCGTTTCGATAACGGGCTGTGCGGGCCGGTGGCCTGTGGGTGAGCGTCAGTCCGGTTCTTTCAGGTGACGGTGACACGCAGGACGTACGGCTCGCCGGTGCTGATCGCTTCGGCCTGCTCACGCAGGTCAGCGTGAGTGAACTCGAGCAGGGCCTGGTCGCGGCCCGGCGCAGCAGCGGCAGGATCTCGGCCGTGGGCCGGCCTCGGTGTGTCTCGGCGAGCTCCGCGAAGGCCCGCTGGTACGGGGCGCCGTACGTGCCCGCGCTGTCAGCCAGCAGCCGGTTCAGGTGCTGCCTGCCCACATTGATCTCACCCATGGCCCGCTCCCATGCCTGCAGGGGCCCGGCCTCTCCAAGCCCTCACCCACGACGCTACGAGCCGGGTCTGACAGTCCCGGCTGGTCATTCAGCGCGCCGTCCGATCCGCCCCCGGTGACGCCGGGGCGGATCCACATCACAGTGCACGGGCCCCATGCTCGGCAGCCGTTTGAGGGCAGGGCTTACGCGGCCTTGAGGCGTGCGACTTCCCGTGCTCGCTCCGACAGTGCCCGGACGGCGGGAAGCTGCTGGTAGGGACGCAGGCCTTCGCGGAGGGTGGCGAAGTGGTCGTCACCACGGGCGGAGCTGATTGCGGTGTAGCCGTCCAGGAACTGTTCCCACTCGGCGCACGACTCCTCAACATGTCGCATGGTCAGGAGTCGGGTGGCGAGGAGTCCGGTGGCGTGCACGCGGCCCTGCCGCTCTGCCTCGGGCCGGTGCTTGTTAGACCGGCGGAGCGCCTTGACCGATCCCTGCTGGTCGCCGACTTCCCACAGCACGTGTGCGGTGTGGAAGAGGTAGGCGGCCCGGTCATAGCCGCCGACCGCATCGTTGCGGCCGTCCGCTTGCGACAACGCGTCTTCGGTCTCCCGCAGCCGGGTGAACGCCATGCGTCGGTCTTTCACCATCGCGGCACCGTGGGCCTGTTGTCCTCGGAGGAACGCCGTCAGGCGCGGGCCTGCGGCTGGTGCCGCTTCGGCGGCGGAGTCGGCGAGTTCCAGCGCCTTGTTCCCGTAGCCCAAGTTCGATGCCTGGAGCGCCATCCCGCGCAGGGTGCGGCAGTAGGTGACATGGTCTTCGGCGCCGCCGGCGAGTTTGAGTGCCTTTTCGTAGTACCGCTGTCCGACCCCGTGTTCCCGCTCGTACATGGCCATCCAGCCCGTGAGATACACCAGGTCCGAGGCGGCTGCTCGCATGGCCTTCTTCACGGCTTCGCTGCCGTCCGCCCGCAGGTAGCTGCCCACCGTGTTGACGAGGAAGGCTGCCGCCATTGGACGGGCGTGGCCGCCGCCGAGGTCGTCGAGAATGTCGGCGATCTTCTCTGTCATCGTGCGCACGGTGGCTACCTCGCCCATGCCGATCCTCACCGTGCGGCCTGCAGCCGTGGCCTCTAGGCGGCCTGTCACATCCTCGAAACTGGGGACCATGAGCGCTGCTGAGTAAAGACCGGTGCCGAGTACTGCGCGGCGTGATGGGTCCATGTCTGCCCTCCCGAGGTCGACCACCCCGGACACGACATCCGGGGTGTTTGGCAGGTCGGTGGTCTCGCCCAGCCCTGCCTCAAGGGACGTTACGGGCCGTCCGAGGAGCCTTGAAATTGCCTCGGTGATAGCCGCCCGTGCCTCGGGCTTCGGCATGGATCCGGCGAGCCAGTGAGAAACGGAGCTCTTGTCGTACTGCAGCGTGACGCCGAGCTCCGCGCCCGCCCTGTTCACGGCACGCGCGAGCTGCGAATTCCCGATCCCGCCCTCCCTGATCAGGCCCGCGAGGGCCTCATTCGGCGTGCGTACGCGTCGAGCCATCTCGTACCCCCGAGTGCGTTCAACCAGTTCAACCTCATCCCCACTGTGCCGACTTACCCGGTGTCGCGGAAGGGAGTTGGGTGATTACCAGCCGTCAGAGATTCATCTCCGGCGGCCGGTTGAGGCCCTGTCCGCCCCCATGACCCCCGAGGGGGGCGGGCACGGCCACCCTCCCCTACTGAGGCGATGACGATGACCGCAGCAGCACGAGGCCCACAGCGGCGTCAGGTCCGCTACCCGGCCCATGAAGAGAACGTTCCCCAAGCTCGTCACGATGTGGCGAAGGCCCTGCATGAGTGGGCACTCCCGGATCTGGTCGCCTCGGCCGAGCAGATCGTGAGCGAGTTGGTCACCAACGCGCTGGAGCACAGCGACGCCGCCACCATCGGCGTCTCGATCACCCGAATCGCCGCCGAGAGCGTACGCATCGTCATCACGGACAACGCCTCTGCGCTGCCGACGGCTAGCAGGCCTGGCGACGAGAACGAGCACGGCCGCGGCCTGCTGATCGTCGCCGCCTTCGCCGCTCGGTGGGGCAGCGAACGCGTCCACGGCGGTAAGCGCATGTGGGCGGAGGTATCCCATGTCCAGTGAAGGACGCGCGGTGACTCTGCTGGCGCTGCTGGGCCTATCCGGGCCGGTCGCAGTCTGCGCCCCTCACGTGGCTCATGCCCTGGCCGTGCCCGCTCCGGTGTCACGTCCGGACATGCCGCCGACCGACGATCTGGACTTCCCCCAGCCGGACGGCAAGGTCCCCGGCGGCTCCCTGTGAGCCGCCATCGGCGGGCAGCACCTGCACCCTCCGCGTTCCGCCGCGGGGAAGTGTGGTGGCTGGTGCTCGCCGTTGCCGGTCTGCTGGCCGCGCTTTTCGCGGCGGCGGTCTGATCTCCGGTGGGCCGCTGTGACCTCCTCCCTGCGTGGCCACCAGCGGACACCCGCCCGGTGCGCCTACTCCCTCTAGCCGGCGCACCTGGCCCCAAGGGGTCGTGTTCTCCCGAGAGCGACCGGCGCCTTCAGCTCTGCCCTTTCCGAAGCGATCGAGAGCTCACTCCATCCCAAGGGGACTACATGCCCAGAAGACCCGTCTACTCCGGCCGCGTCGGTGTCCTTTTCGGAGGGGCCTCACCCGAACGGCCCGGCTCCATCGCCTCGGCCGAGGCCGCCTGCAAGGCACTGACCGTGCAGGGGCTGGTCGCGGAGCTCATCGACCTGAGCGATGTGGACCTCACCGGGCTCAAGGGCCGGATCGACGCGGCCCTGCTCGCGTCGCACGGCCTGGGCGGCGAGGACGGCAAAATCCAGGGAGCACTCGAAACGCTCGGCATCCCCTGCACCGGCTCCGGCGTTGTCACGGTTCCACTGCGTGGCACCCCAAGCGGTGCTGCGGGCCCGCCAGCGACCCGTCGCTGTCGACAAGCTCGCTGGGACTGCGGACAGGTCGGTGACGATCGCGAAGAACCGCCGGTCGATCTCCTCCTGGGCGCTGTCGGTCTTGAACTCGCGTTGCGCCAGCGGGCGCAGCCCCGCGTAGTCCCACACCAGCGTCGTGCCGTCCGTGTACTGCTCGGCCAGCTGCGCCCCGTCCCAGCAGTAGGACGTGGCTTCGACGCTGCGGCTGTCGGCATCCAGGCGCTGTTTGGCGATCCGGCGTCCGAGCGCGTCGTAGAGGTAGCGCCACTGGCTCCCGTCGGGAGCGTGGACGTGGGTGAGCCGGTCTTCGGCGTCCCACGTGAAGCGCCAGGTGAGGGTCCTTCCGCTGAGGGTGGTGGTCTGCCGCAGCGTGATGCGGCCCTGGGCGTCGTAGTGGTAGCGGGTTCGTCCGGCGTGCGTGATGCGGGTGCCGTCGTAAGCGCGTGCGCCAGTGTTGTCCTGGCCGGGTGCCTGGGAGGGCAGGGAGGTGTGGGTCTGGTCGCCGGCGGTGCTGTAGGCGTACTGCTCACTCCAGCCGTGTGCGTGGACCGCGGTGATCCGGCTCGCCGCGTCGACGGTGTTGCGGCGGCCGGTGTGGCTGTCGTCGACAGTGAGGGGTGAGCCGTCGGCCTGGTAGGCGAAGGCCCGTTCCAGGACGTCGGCGTGCGGCGTGCCCAGGGACTGATGGACGAGGCGGCCCACTTCATCCCAGTTCTGGAGCAGTGTGAGCGTGTCATCCAGGGTGCGTGCGGTTTCGCGGCCCAGCGCGTCGCGGTCGAAGCGGAAGGTGTGCTCTCCGGCCGTGTACGTGGCCAGTCCTTCCCAGGCGTAGGCGAGGTCACTGCTGGCCCCGGACGGGGTGCGCCGGTGGGTGCGGCGACCGAGAGCGTCGTAGGCGAAGGCCAGGGTGCGTCCGTTGACGGTCTCGGCCACGACCCGTCCTGCTGCGTCGCGCTCGAGGTCGATGCGGGCGTGGGCGTTCGTGATCTGTGAGACGTGGCCGGTCTCGCCGCGGGAGAAAGCGGATACGGAGCCATCGTCGTGGTGCAGCCGGGTGACGCGGCCGAGGACGTCGCGTTCGAACGTCAGGCTCTGGCCTGCGGCGTTGGTGCGGCGTAGCAGGCGGCCGAGCGCGTCGTGCTGGTAGGACAGGGTGCGGCCGTCGAAGTCTGTCTCGGACACGAGTCGGCCGGCCGCGTCGTAGGTGTAGTGCCACTCCAGGCCTTGGGCGTTGGTGACCTTGGTCAGGCGCAGTTCCGTGTCGTGGGTGAAGCCGTAGCCGTTTCCCTCCGCGGTGCGGGCGGTGGCGGGCCGGTCGAAGTGGGTGGCCGTGTAGGTGCTGGTGCGGCACATGCGATCGGTGTGGCCGACGAGGTTGCCCTCGCCGTCCCAGGTCCATTCCTCCCGGGGTGCCGTCGGGCAGCTCGCGCCACGCTGGCTTTCCTTCGGCTGTCCACCCCTGGCGGAGTGTGCCGCCCAGGGGGTCGGTGACGGTGATGATGCGGCCGAAGGCATCCCGGGCGCAGTCGGTGCTCGCGCCGTCGGGCGCGGTATTCCGCAGCGGCAGGCCGGCCGCGTCGGTCGTGATCCGGGTGACGCCGCCGACCGCGTTGCGTACGCCGGTCACGTGGCCGCGGTCGTTGAACTCGTACTGTGTGCTGGCGCCGGTGGGCTCGATGACGGCGGTGCGGTCGCGTACTGACGCTGAATGCCACCGCGCTCGGTGACCTCGACGGGCAGGCGTATCTCGTTGTAGGCGGCGGTGGTGCGCACGCCGTCGGGGGCGATGAGGCCGACGAGGTAGCCGTGGGTGTCGCGTTCGAAGCGGGTGGTGTTGCCCAGGGCGTCTGTCTGCGCCAGCAGACGATCGAATGCGTCGAACTCGAAGTGGGTGGTGTTGCCCAGGGGGTCGGTTTCGGCGACGGCCTGGAGACGGTCGTTGAGATGAAAGACCGTCGTGTCACCCGTGGAGTCGGTGTAGCGGGTGATGCCATCGCCCGTCTCGGCGTGAGTGCCGTAGGCGAAGGCGGAGGAGAGGAAGCCGTCGGGGCCGATGGTGCGGACGACGCGGCCCTCGGAGTCGTACACGTACTGGAAGGTGGAGTCGTTGCCGTCGGTCCATGACGTGATGCGGGCATCCGGGTCGTAGGTGAAACGCAGCGGCAGGCCGGAGGAGTTGGTGACCGCATTGAGGTTGCCCTGCGGGTCGTAGCCGTACGTCATGACGGTGACCGGTCCGTCGGGGGTGCGCAGGGCGAGTTCCCGTACGCGAGCGTCCTCACAGGTCAACTGCAGGACGTAGCTGCCCTCATGGCTCACCGTGGCCGGGCCGCCGTCGCTGCGGCGAGTGAAAATGATGCGGTTGAGATTGCGGTCCTCGAGCTCCGTGAGCCAGTACGCGATGGACTCGTTGTACGGGCTGCCCGTGAACGAGCGGGTCGGACCCGAATGCGGATCGGTGACGCGGTACGTCGTCTCCGCGTTGTCCCGCCCGGCGTACACCAGGCGCAGTCGGGCACCCTGCCAACGGCAGGACCCCGTCCGTGTCGTCCGGCCGAGGAAGGCGCGGGTAAATCAGCAGCGAACCGTCCTCCCTGGCCACACCGCGCCGCCTCCGGCTGGGGGGCTTCGACGGCCCGGCCGATCCAGAGACGATGGGGGATGCAGACCTTCAGCCCGTACCGACTTGAACTGGACCGACCACAGACGACTCAAGGGCCCCCCGCTCGCGCGCCCCGGCCGCGCTGACGTCCTCCAGCCCGACGGAGGCGAGCATTCAGGCTGGCGCGGGGGCGGGAGAATCTCCCGCTCCCGCACGGGGCTACAGGGCGGCCCGAGCTGGAGAAGGCGCTCGCGCTGGCCCACCAGTTCATGGAGGCCGCACCCGAGACGCCGGTCATCTTCACCGTCCACGAGCCCAAGCTCCTGGCCAGGCCGCCGAGCTCCAGGCCAGCGGCATCCAGCTCGAACTCCTCACCGGCCCGCTCACCGATATCTACGACCCCCAACGGCATGGGCGCCATGTTCTTCGCAGTGCTCGCCGTCGCCGGGCAGATCGAGCGCAACTACAAGGGCATCCCCGACCCGGAGATCGCAAGAAGGTCACCGTCAAGGTCGGGCAGAACGCGGGCAAGCTCCCCTCGCTCTACCCGGCGCTCGCCGAAGCCGAGGACACCGCCGTCGACGACGAACTGCCCCGCAGGCCCGAGCCCGCCCGGATCCGGCGCCCCGCTGACGCCCGAGGAAGCCGATCTTCGTCAACGCCTCCAGGCCCAAATGCTCCAGGGAACAGAGACCGAGTAGCCAGCAAGATCCATCTCAGCGCTAGCCGCCGTATGGCTGCTACTCAGACCCGGAGTCATGCGGCCCCCGTCCGCTTCAGTACTGGGGGTGCTCCTCCTGCACGCAGCTGCGCCGGCGTGAGGAGCAGGGCCAGGGTGGCGCCCCGACGCGAAACGCTCCCCTGCGCATGTGGGTCCCTCTTTTCCCGACTGCCCTCGGATTTCGAGGAGTTGATGCATGTGCCGTTCGCGGCAGCCCATATGTTCAAGAAGTTAACGCACTGTTTCCGTTGACGGCACCCCCGGCGCCCCCTTACAAAGCTGAGAGCGCTCTCAAGAGATGCAGGTCCACTTCGCCCTCCGGAGGTCCTCCCAGTGAGTACGAGAACCATAGGCACCGCTCCACCTTCGCCCCGCCGCCGTGCTCTTTTTGGCGCGCTCATCGCCGCCGCGCTGGCCGTCGCCGGCGTCGCCGCCGGTCTCTTCGCCGCGCCGGCGCAGGGCGCCGCACCGGCCGCCCCCGGGTGGGCCCTGCAGTGGAGCGACGACTTCAACGGCGCCGCCGGCACGTTGCCGTCGTCCACCAACTGGCTGTTCCAAGAGGGCCACTCCTACCCTGGCGGCCCCGCCAACTGGGGCACGAACGAGGTCCAGAGCTTCACCAAGTCGACCAACAACATCAGCCTGGACGGCGCCGGAAACCTGCGGATCACGCCCCTGCGCGACGCCTCCGGTAACTGGACCTCGTCCCGCATCGAGACCCAGCGCTCGGACTTCAAAGCACCGGCCGGCGGCACCCTGCGCATCGAGGGTCGCATCCAGATGCCCAACGTGACCGGTGCGGCCGCCAGCGGCTACTGGCCGGCCTTCTGGGCGCTCGGCTCGCCCTACCGAGGCAACTACTGGAACTGGCCCGGCATCGGCGAGTACGACATCATGGAGAACGTCAACGGCATGAACGCCGTGTTCGGCACTCTGCACTGCGGTGTGAACCCCGGCGGTCCGTGCAACGAGACTACAGGTCTCGGCAATAGCCGCCCCTGCCCCAACTCCACCTGCCAGTCCGGCTTCCACACCTACACCTTCGAGTGGGACCGCAGCGTCATCCCCAACCAGCTGCGGTGGTACGTCGACGGTGTGCAGTTCCACAGCGTCAGCCAGAACCAGGTCGACGCCACCACCTGGTCCAACATGACGGACCACGCGGGCTACTTCATCCTGCTCAACGTCTCCATCGGCGGCGCGTTCCCCGACGCCCTGGGCGGCCCGACCCCGACCGCCGCGACCGACCCCGGCCACCCGATGATCGTCGACTACGTCGGCGTGTGGAGCCGGACCGGCGCCACCACGACCACCCCCGCACCGTCACCCACCTCCACACCCCCGCCGTCCGGCTCGCCCACCCTCTACCTACGCTCCGACGGCGGACTCGGCAGCTCGACAGGAACCGGCTCCACCGTCACCGTGGCCTCGGGCGGCGGGACGAACCACGACGGAACGCCGTACCTGCCGCAGACCTTCCTCGCCTCCGGTATCACCCGCACCTACAACGGCGGCGCCACCCAGTTCGACCTCTCCGTGGACGCGGGTACCGCGGTCGGCGACGGGCAGCAGATCCGCGTCTCCTACGACCTGACGGGCGACGGCAGCTGGGACCGCACGGAGACGTACAACTACTTCGCCACCGACCCCGTCACCGGCTACGAGCACTACACCCAAAGCCGCGGCCTGAAATCCGCCACCGGCACCCTCGGCGACCTCGCCAGCGGCAAGGTCAAGGTCGAGGTATGGAACGCCATAGGCAACGCCCCGTCCACGATCGGCACCGGTAACCAGTCGGTCGTCGCCATCCCCTTCACCTGACCCGCTTCGGCCTTCCCTTCAAACCGACTTCTCTTCACCCCTTGAACCGACCCTCCAGGGGCGGCCCTCCCCCACGAGGGCCGCCCCGCGGGCTGACCGCCCGGTCCCGCGCGGTGTCGATTCCCCCCGTCGATCGCGGACTTGTTGATCCGCAGGCAACCTGCAGCACCTCTTTGATGGCGCGCACGGTGGCGAAGGGAGGGCATCCGGTGATCAGCCAGGCACAGCAGGCGCGAAACGGGCATGCGTCTTCCGGGCTGTCCGGAGCGACGTTCGACGCCCCGCTGACCCGGACAACCACCCAGTCGGTCATCGACGACAACCGCAACAAGGCTTGCGGTGACGCCCCCAGCATCCCGGGCAAGAGCTGCGATGAGTACCCGTTGGCCACCTCTCAGCAAGGGCTCAGCGCCGGCGGAGCGCGGCGCACCTTCGACGACTGCTCCTTCAACCTGCCGCGCCAGACCGGTCCAAGGGGTGCGAGTGCCTGCATGATCCCGGCCGCGGAGAACAGCGCCCAAGGCGGATTGAATACACAGTTCTACCGGAGCCAACGCGTCCTGGAAGGCGATCGCTTCCGCGTCGTCACCCCCTGACGCACCAATAGCGAGTGGTTTGTAAGCGAGAGACCGACCACCGCCTCCTCGCTGATCCCAGTACCAGTACGGCGTCGCGGGTAAATTCATCTCCCGCCCCGGACAGCCTTGCACGGGCCGCTCGCCAAGCCTCGCGCGTGCGGCCGCCCACCCCGCACCCCCGATCTGAGCGGTGATCACATGACGAGTCCCTGGGCCACCGTCCGCGTGGATGACCTTTCGTTCGGCGTTCTCGACAACGGGGACATCCCCATCGAGACAGCAGACTGGTCCAACGGCCTCGTGGCCGTCATGTCCCACGGCGCGGTGATCAGCACCGGCATCCACATCGGCTACGTTCGCGTGCGCGTCGACCTGACCACTTCAGCACCCCACGAAGACGACAGGTCCTGGGAGGAAGTCGTCGAGGCCAGCGTGCACGCTCCTCACGGCCACTTGCGCGTCGACTCCTTCGAACAAGGAACCGTCACTACCCTTCCCCTTCTCAGCGCAGCCGGACCGGGCTGGTACCGGCTGCGCGTCCACGCCCGCGGCCGCCAGACCAACCCCGACGGCGTCCAGAACCAACCCGTCGAGGAATACCTCTTGAGCATCTGGCCAGCACCACCCTCCCCGACCACCATCCGTCACGGCAGCGACCGCATCGAAGCCAGCCTGCGTACCACTCCACCACCGCCAGACACCCAACCTCAGCCCAACCCTCCACCGCAGGAACCAGCCTTCAAACCAGCTCCATTCCCCAAGGACTGAGACGCCATCCGCTTTCCGAACGTGATCGTTTAGTTCGGGGTGGGTGGGCATGAACTCCGGCCGGTGGCGGGAGAGATGGGCGTGGTTCGTCCGCTCGTCTGGCTCGTGGAGGTGGCTGGTGGCGTCGGTGCTTGGTCTGCTGGAGGCCCGGGAGAAGAAGATCCGGGAAGAGGTCGCGTGGCTGCGGGAGGAGGCCGAACGGGTGCAGGCCGCGCTCGGTGAGGCGGAACGCGCACTTCACCGTCTGGTGGATGCCCGGGTCACGGTGACCGAGGTACTGACCGAGCCGGCCTCCGAAGCAGCGGAGCCGGCGCCAAGGGCGGTGGCGGGATCGGTGGTGCCGCACCGGATCGAGGGCATGACGGCGTCCGTCCTGGCATCGGATTACCAGCGCATCGTGGAGGTACTGGAGTACTGGAGTCGGACGCAGGCCGGGCAGGTCTGCGGTGTCAGCAACTGGCTGTGTCCCTCGGCCTGGAAGCAGTTCCGGCGAAGGTCGAGGGGCTGCGGTCGAAGGCGAAACGCCTGGTGGAACGGGGTTGGATCCTGCAGGTGCGGCCGGGGGTGTTCACCGCGCTCACGGTGCCGGCCGGCTGAAAGCACCCGGGCGGCGTCCGGCCAGGCGGCCGCTCATGAGCATGGTCATGGACCACAGCACCATGGCCTCGTGCATGGCGGGCAGCGTCTCGTAGTCACGCACCAGACGACGCGAACGCATCAGCCAGCTCAGCGTTCTTTCCACCACCCACCTGCGCGGCAGCACCACGAACCCCGTTGTGTCGTCGGAACGTTTGACGATCTGAAGGGTGAGCCGGCACTTCTCGGCCGCCCAGTCCACCAGCCGGCCCGCATAACCGCCGTCCGCCCAGACGAGGCGGATGGAGAAATACAGCGTGCGCAGCCGCTCAAGCAGCGGTACTCCCGCGTCCCGGTCCTGGACACTCGCCGCGGTCACCACGACCGCCAGAACCAGGCCGAGACAGTCCACCACCAGGTGCCGCTTGCGGCCTCCCACCTTCTTCCCGCCGTCCCAGCCGGACGTGGAGCGCGGGATGTTCGCGGCCGCTCGCACCGACTGCGAGTCCACGATCGCGGCCGTCGGGTCCGGTGAGCGGCCCTCCTCCTGGCGCACCCTGTCGCGCAACCGGTCGTGGAGCTCGGCAAGCAGGCCCGTAACCTGCCAGCGGCGGGCGAAGGCGTGCACCCGCCGATACGGCGGGAAGTCCGCAGGCAGGTTGGCCCACTTGACGCCGTTGTCGACCACATAGCGCACCGCGTCCAGCATCACACGGTGGCAGAAGCCCTCCGGCCGACCGCCCCGCCCCTGAAGCCACGCGGGCACCGGCAGCAACGGCCGCACGACCTGCCACTCCGCCTCCGTCAGGTCGGAGCCGTAACACCGGACACGCTCCGGACCGTCCGCCGCGTTGCCGAACCTGTGCGCGAGGCAGTCACACTCCGGTGACGGCGCGTTGGACTCCGCGGACGCGAGCACGAAAGACTGCGACACAGGGCCTCCTGGTGCTGCTCGGTTGGGATCGCAACCCCGAGCTACCAGGAGGCCCTGCCGTTATGCCACGGCTGCCGAGAGATCACCCGAACAGGAACCGTGTTCGACTGATCAAGCCTGTCGAACGGTAAGCGGAAGGCTTCTGAGGCCAGTGGTCGGGACCTGCCAGTTTGACAGCCGCCAGGTCTTCTTTGAAAGCGTCTGGGAACTCCGCCGCGTCGGTGTAGATC
Organism: Streptomyces sp. V1I1; assembly: GCF_030817355.1. NCBI lineage: Bacteria > Bacillati > Actinomycetota > Actinomycetes > Kitasatosporales > Streptomycetaceae > Streptomyces > Streptomyces sp. V1I1. The sequence continues at coordinate 109,715 of NZ_JAUSZH010000001.1, forward strand.
TCAAACAGCGACCGACTCGCGTCGAACCGCAGCTCCGGATAGCCCACTTCGTCGAGCAGCAGCAGGTTCTCGTTGGTTATCGTCTCCCGGCCGGTGAGAGCGGCCGGCTCCAACCAGGCGGGATCCCTGTCGAGCTCGGTCTCGTAGAGCCAGTTGCCGCTGTAGTAGGCCGCGTATTCCGCGCCGGAATCGAAGTCCGAGAGCGGGTGGCCCAGCAGGACGCCGAAGGCCTGCGTCAGTGACGACTCCCAGTCGTCACCAGCGGTGGGGGTAGGGAGGCTGGACATCACGTTCACGACTTTCATGGTCGGGACCGTGACGCCGGTGAACGGGGTCCACGGCACGGAGCGGCACCGGGCCAGCACCGCCACCTCCCAGCCGAACCCCACCACCAGCCGGCCATCCGCAGCAACAGCCACCGCGCTCACCTCCGCGGGAAACACCAACTCCGGCCCGGCTGGCTGGCCGGTGGCCAGGTCCCACACCCGCACCGTCTCGTCGGAGCTGCCGGTGACGGCGACTGGCCGGCCCTCCACCACTGCCGTCGCCACTACGCGTACCGGCTCAGTGTGGCCAGTGAGGGGCTCGCCGATTGGCTGGCCGGTGGCCAGGTCCCACACCCGCACCGTCTTTTCGCCGTCGGCGGCAGCGACGACAGGCCGGCCCTCCACCGCCGCCGTCGCCACCGCCCACACCCCACCGGTGTGGCCAGTGAGGGGCTCACCGACCGGCCGACCAGTGGCCAGGTCCCACACCCGCACCGTCCCGTTCCGGCTGCCGGTAACGGCGACAGACCGGCCCTCCACCACCGCCGTCGCCACTCCGCCGTTGGCGAAGGGCTCGCCGACGGGTCGGCCGGTAGCCAGATCCCACACCCGCACCGTCTTGTCCCAGCTTCCGGTGACAACGACAGGCCGGCCCTCCACCACCCCCGTCGCCACCGCACTCACCGTGTCCGTGTGGCCGGGGAGCGCGTGCCGGAAGCGGAGGTCGATCATGCTGCTGGTAGCCCACTCCACTGCCCACCATGCGTCGGGTTTACCCTCCACCGGCACGGAGGTGATCCGCGCTGCCAGCTCCCGGTCCCCGAACCGGGCAGCATTCAACGCCAGCAACTGCCGCCGCGCACCCGCCGTCACGTACCGATCCAGATGGGCCGACTCCCGGTACACCGCCCCCGCCAACCGCGCGGCAGGCCCCAAGGCCGCGTCCACCAGGCCCAGCACCTCACCCGGGTCGGCATTCACCAGAAACCCCGGATCCACCAATCGCCCGTCTACAGCCCCATCAACGTTCAAATCATCTGACATACCCGCATCCAACCAGTCCCCACCGACACACCACCCCCAACCCGACATCCCCCACCAAACAATTACGTAGCCGATTATGTAGAACTACTGGGACCCCTCTTCCCGTGTGCGGACGTCCTCGCCACCCGCCCACGACACCGATTCGCGCCTGCGACCTACCTGGCCGCTGGCGTGTGGCACGTCTCGCTCGTATTCCGGCCCCGCCCCATCGCTCACCCGCACACCCTGGTGGCCCGGATCACGGCCGTCAAAACTTCTGACAGCAACCGCGGTTTCCTGGTCCATTCCTACTCGGACCCCGGACCGACTCGACCCGGGTGCTGGCTGCGAGCAGGACCCTGAACCGGCTGGAGCTGGTCACCGAGACGATGCGGGCTGCCCTGGAGGCGCTGGCGGTGGCCGTCCCGCAGTGGCTGACTGCTCTCTCGCCCCGGGAGTGGTTCGATCGCTACGAGCGGCGGGTGGACGCCTTCCAGCTGTCGGTCGGCGACGCGGCCCGCACTGAGTACGCCCTGACCATCGGTTCCGACGGCTTCGCCCTGCTCACGGCGGTCTACAGCCAGGACGCTCCCGGCTGGCTGCGTGAACTGGCCGCCGTCGACGTGCTCCGGCGGATCTGGGTTCAGCACTACAGCGTCCAGGACGGTGAGGTGCTCTGGCGCCAGGACAAGCGACTGCCGCCGGCGGGTGCTGATCCGCTCCCCTTTTTTGATCCCGAGGACCGCGCATCGGTCAAACGGGGGCCCCGCTGGACCGGATACAAGGTGCATCTGACCGAGACGTGCGAGCCTGACGCACCGCACGTGATCACCCATGTCGCGACTACCGAGAGCACCACGACGGACGTGGAGGCCACCGCCGACGTGCACGTGCGACTGGACGAGCGCGGCCTGCTGCCCGACATGCACCTGGTCGACACCGGCTACACCAGCGCCGACCTCCTGGTCTCCGCACAGCGCGACTTCGGTCTTGAACTCCTCGGCCCCGATCACCTGCCCACCACCAGTCAGGCGAACGTCGGCTCTCGTCCTCCAGGGCGGACTCCAGCAGCCGCTGGGTCAGCTGCTGGAGCAGGCCGCCCTCGCCGGTCAGCTGCAGGCCCTCGGCCTGGGCCCGGCCCATCAGCTCGTCGATCAGCTGATCGTCCGCGGACCTCGACGGCTGCGGATCAGCCGACTCAACGGCCTCGGGCTCTGTCACGTTCTTGCTGGTCATCGGTGCATCTTCCATGATCGGGAGTTACACCAATGCCCCGCAGTTAGGGTCCTGACCTGCCTGTCAAGCGGTTCGGGGAAGCCGGGACATGAGGGCGGGACTCCGCGTAGGACAGAGAGTCGACCAAGATCCTCTGTTCTGACGGAGCCCCGTTGTTCATCGAGTTTGGCATGCCCGTACCGGGACGGGGGCAGGGTCGCGCGTTCGCGGCCGGCCATCTCGGAGAGCTGACACAGATCATCACGCCCGCCCTGGTAGATGAGGCGCTTGCACTGACGCGGCGGGTCCAGCGGCGGACCCGCAAGTTACCTGCCCGGGTCACGGTGTACTTCGTACTCGCGCTGTCGTTGTTTGGCACGGGAGGGCTATCTGGGGGTGTGGGCAGCGTTGACCGCCGGCCTGGACGGCGAGGACGTGGCGCCGTCAGAGGCCGCGTTGCGTCAAGCCCGCAGGAGGGTTGGGTCAGCTCCGCTGGCCATCCTGTTCGATCGGCTCAAAGGGCCTGCGGCCAAAGCGGATTGTTCCGGAGCGTGGTGGCGGGGGCTGCGGACGGTGGCCTGGGACGGCACCGGGCTGCAGATCGCGGACACCCCGGAGACTGCTGGATTCTTCGGCCGGAAGATCAGCTGTCATGGGCCGGGCAGCTATCCGGCACTGAAGCTGTCGGCTTTGGTGGAGTGCGGCACGAGGGCGCTGATCGATGTCGTCTTCGGCCCGCACGACACACCGGAGCCCGAGCAAAACGCCGTCCTGTGTCGGTCGCTCCGGCCGGGCCCGCTGGTGCTCGCCGATCGCGCCTCGGACGGGTATCCGCTGATGTGCAAGGCGGTGGCCACCGGGGGCTGATCTGCTGTGGCGGATCCAGAACAACCGGAGCCTGGCCATGATCCACACTCTCCCGGACGGTTCCTATCTGTCCATGGTCGCCGATGTCCGCGGCCGGGACCGGCTGCGGTACTGGGCCCGTCATCCCCGCCCGGTTCCACCCCAGGTCGAGGGGGTCCCAGTCCGGGTGATCGATGCCATCGTCACCGCGACCGGTGCCGACGGCAACACCAGGACCGGCACCCTCCGCCTGGTCACCACGCTGCTGGACCCCGATGCCTACCCAGCGGAGGAACTCATCGCCCTCTACCACGAACGCTGGGAAGCCGAGACGGCCTTCTACGGCCTGAAGGTCACCCTGCGAGGCAGCGGCAGAATCCTGCGTTCCCGCACTGTCGACGGCATCCGGCAAGAGCTCTTCGGCCTGCTTGTTGTCTATCAGGCGGCCCGGCACATCGCTGCCGATGCCGCAGTAGAGACCGGCATCGATCCCGACCGCATCTCCCTGACCGTCACCCTGCGGACCGCCCGCCTCACCGTAATCAACGCCACCGGCACAGTCCCCGAACACGAAGCCCGTCCAACTCCCAGGATCCGCTCGGCAGTTCTTCATCCACGGGCGCTGGGTCCGGCACGACGGCGAACCCGGATCTGGCCCCGCCGCATCAAACGGCCGATCTCTCCCTTCGCCTACAACAAATCCAAGTGGGACAAACCAATGCGTAAGGTGACCATCACCTCCGAGATCACTCCACCCACCAGTCTCTTGACAGGCAGGTCAGGACCTTAACTGCGGGGCATTGCGAGTTACACCGTTCATTGGACAGACCCATCACGCACCAACCCGTTAGAACCGTTGCTCTACCGATCATGGTGAGGCACGCCCCGCTACGAGACCGTCCCGAACGTGTGATCGTCCGACCACCGGTCGGCGGTGGTGTGGGGGCGCGTTCGCGACGTACCGCGATGACGCGCCCCGCACCACCGCTCGGTCCTACTCCGCCGCCAGGATGTCGACGACGAAGACCAGGGTGGACCTGGCCGGGATGTCTTTCTGGGCCTGGGAGCCGTAGGCGAGCTCCGGAGGGACCACGAGCAGCATCCTGCTTCCCACCTCGGCGCCGACCAGGGCCTGGTCGAGCCCCTTAATGAGGTTTCCGCGGCCGACGACGGCGACGCCGGGGCCCTGGAGCCAGGAGGAGTCGAAGAGCGTGGCCTGCTCTTCGCCCCGGTTGGCGCCCCAGACCGCACCGGCGTGCCGGAGCACCACCGTGTCACCGGCTGCGATCCTCCTCCCCGATCCCTCGACGAGGGACCGGGATTCAAGGCGCTTGGGCGCGCCGGTGCCGGGTATCGCGAGCGTGACGCCGGACCGGTCGGCGTGCACCTGGGGCAGGGTGTCCGGCACCTCCTGCTGTTGCCCTCGGACGGTCGACTTCGCGCCGATGACCTTCTTGATGTCGATGACGAAGACGACAGTGTCGGTGCCGGCGACCTTGAGCCCGGCGTTGCCCGACGCGCCGTAGGCCGCGGCCGGCGGAGCCACCACCAGAACGCGGCTGCCGGCCTGCTGTCCGCGGACGGCGCGGTCGAGTGCGGGAATCACGGCGCCCCGGCCGACGGGGAAGACCTTGGGGCCCTGGCCCTCGTTGTAGGTGCCGGGCAGATCCGTGCCGCTCTTCCAGGTCTTGGCGGTGTAGTCGACGACCACGACGTCGTTGTCGCCGATCCTGGGTCCGTGACCCTGGAGGAGGCTGGTGACGACGAACTTTCCGCTGGGTTTCTCCTTGGGGATGGTGAGGGCGGCCCTCCGGCCGAACTCCCCCGAGACCTTGGGCAGTGTCGTGTCCGTCGCCACGGCCGCCGGCACAGCCTGCCGTGGCGCGGAGACGGTGGGGACGGCCAGGGCACGGTGACCGTCCGGAGCGGCGGATGAGGATTTCTCACCGCTGCAACCCGTCACCAGAACGGATGCGGTGAGCAGCATGGCGATTCGACGCATGAAAGTCCTTGTGGTTCGCAAGATATGAGTGCCGACATCGCACTCAATGTCGCTGACCGCGCAGCACCGAGGTGCCGCGCGGTCAGCGAGGGTGGAGCAGCCGATGGAACGCCTTGCGGCTACTTCCTTCTGCGGCGCAGTCCCCAGGCCCTGAACCGGTTGCCAGCGAACACGCCGACCCCCATGGAGACCGCGATCAGCAGGACCGATGCCCCGGCCTCCAGCGTGACCGGGCGTGGGCCGGGCAGGAACTTCAGGAACCCGAAGAAGGTCGCCGCCGAGGCGGCGGCGAAGACGGCCAGTTCCGCCAGCCACATCTTCGTTGTCGGCCATTCGTCGTCATGCCCGGTCATCGACATGCCGTCATCTAGTGATGTAGTGACACTGCGTGCCCTTCCTCTGGCTGTTCACATAGATCTTGGCGCAGGCCTTGCCGTAGTACGGCAGCGTCCGGTTGCCCGGTGCATAGCGCAGGGGCACCTGGCCCCAGTAGCAGGTGTAGTGCGTCCTTCCCTTGCTGGTTCTGTACGTGGTGCCGCTCGTGTTGATGTAGGCGAAGTCGATCCGCGAGTTGCAGAACCTCGAGAAGGCGGCGGCGTAGTAGCAGTCCACGGCCGCCCATTCGTAATTGATGTACTTTCCGCTGCCGCTGATCTTGTGGTCCATGAAGCATCCGGTGGGGACACTGATCGTGAACCCGGCGAACGAGTAGCTGAAGCTGCCGAGGGCGGTGACTCCGTACGCGCTCATGGTGCTCATTCCCGAGGACGACGGGAGCTGGATCTCCGCGGCGACCTCCCCGTCCAGGTCCGTGAGCTGAAGGAACGGGACGCCGCTGCGGATCTTCACGGCAGTGCGCTCGTCAAGATCCTGCACCTCTCGCGTGATCCCCGCACCGTTCGCCGTCCACATGGGACGGCCTCCTTCCTGTGCGTAGTGGTGGGTGGAGGTGTCGAGGAGGCTCCAGGTGCCGTCCGTGTTCTGCTTCTGAGTGCTCCACTCCCCCGGCCGGCCCTCGGCGTCTAGCGTCCACGACTGGCGGTTGCCGCCGACGGTTTCCTGGCTGGTGATGTCGTTGCCGAAGTACTTCTGACTGCTGCCGTCGGGCCGGGTGAGCCAGCGGCTGAAGACGTCGTACGAGTAGCCGCTGTCGACCGGGCGGTCGGCGCTGTCGAAGGCGAACGTCTTGGCGACGCCCGTGGCCGTGTCGATGGTCGCGCAGGCGGACTCGAACGTCGTCTGCTTGATCAGGTTGCTGTTGCCGTCGTACTCATCGGCCTTGCGGGTGCACGCGGTGTCCTGTGCCGTGTCCGCCCGGACCCCGCGGCCGACCGCGTCGTACTGGAAGGACGACCCGATGGTGACGCCCGTCGTGTGGGCGCGTTCCGCGGGGCTGCCGTGCACAGTCTGGGCGATGGTGTCCGCCAGCGGCACGGTCTGATCGGTGGTGCTGGTGTAGGTACGGGCGGTCTCGGTGCCGGTGGCGTCCCTCGTGACGGCGACGGTGTAGCCGCCGGGAAGCGTCTCGGTCTTGACGTTGCCGTCCGCGTCGTACGTACCGGAGAAGGTGCCCACCTCCGAGTCCGTCAGCGACGTGGCGAGGCCCCGGGGGTCCTTCGCCGTGTCGTAGACGTAGGTGGTGGTGGACGGAGCCGATTCGACGGCCTTCGTCAGGCGGTTGAGGGCGTCGTACTCCCGCGTCGCGGTGTTGCCCGCTCCGTCGGTGTAGGTCACCTCTCGGCCGAGGTCGTCGTACGCGTGGGTCGCGGTGACGGTGCCGGAGGCGACGGTCGCGACCTTTCCGGTCTTCTCGTCGTAGGTGGTGGTGATGTCGGACACCGGGTCGCCGCCGCCCGCGACGGAGACCCGCACGACGCGGCCCGCGCCGTCATAGGTCGTGGTCGCGGTGCCGGTCGATCCGTTGGCCGTCCGGGTGACCTTGGCGGGGTTGCCCCACCAGTCGTACTCGGTGGACCTGGTGGGCAGTTCGGCGGGGTTGGTCCCGCTGCCCGTGACGGCACCGGCCGGTCCCACCGAGCAGACCAGGTCGGCCCACTCCGGCCGTCCCTGGCACGTACCGGTACCGGCGGCGGACCAGTACGTGGTCACCGTCGTACCGGCGTCGGTGCCGGTGGACATCGGCTTGATGGTCTTGATCACGCGCCCGGAGGCGTCGTACACCGTCTTCCTGGTGATCTTCAGGCCGCTCGGGTCACTGATGGTGGAGGTCTGAAGCCCCTTGGTCCAGTCGTATGTGGTGGCGGTGGTGCGCACGTCGCCGTCGGCGGGATAGCCGTCGACGTAGGCGCCGACGCGGCTGCTGGTGAGCAGGCCGGAGACCGTGGCACCGGTGGGACGGCCCTCGTCGTAGGTGTTGACGGTGTGCTTGCGGGCCGGGACCTCCGTCCCCGCCGACAGGGCTGTGCCTCCCGTGCCGGCCGCGAGCTGCTTCTCCAGGGTGACAAGGTGCAGCGGACCGTACTCCCCCAGCTTCCGCTGGCCGTCCGCCGAGTGGACGAACGTGGTGGACAGCTGCTGGGCGCGGTCGGCGGTCGACAGGGCGTTGAGACCGAGCCTGGTCAGCTCGTCGAGCGCGGCACCGGAGGTGGCCAGGGCCAGCTCCCGGTTGCCGGCGGTCAGTTCGCGGACGACGTTGCCGAAGTGGTCGAACTCGGAGGCACCGATGCGGCCGCCGGGGGAAGCGGTGTTGACCTGCCGGCCCGACGCGTCGATGTACGAGATGCCCGCGCGGGTGTAGCTGCCCGCGGTCAGAGCCGCACCGTCGTTCGAGGCCGGAACGGCATCGGCGGGGAACACCGCCGTTGCGTCGGTGGGCACATCCGTCTGGCCCCACGCCGCCACGTCACTCGCGCCCATGGCATAGGGCGCGTCGGTACCGGTCAGCGGGACGTCGTAGACCACGCTCGTCGTCGCGGTCCCGTTGGTGACGGTCCTGCTGCCCGGGGTGAGTGTGGGCCGGGAGACCTTCAGGAGCATGCCGTCCCCGGCGGTGGCGGCATTGCCCGCCTTGCCGTAGGTGAAGGTCCACGGCAGCTCGCCCGGCGGGGTGAGGGTGCTGACCCGGTGTGCGCTGTCGTAGCCGTACTCGGTCTTCAGCGCCGGGCTGATCTGCGGATTCCACGCCTGTCGGAGCCGCCCGGCGCTGTCGTAGAGGTACGTCTGCACGGCGACGGACGTCGCGTTCGCCGCACCCGGTGCGGTGGACCACAGGCGGATCTCCCGCACCTGACCGGCGATGTCACCGAAGGCGGTGGCCGTCGCGGTGGTGGAGGTCGCGTAGACGAACTCCAGCAGTCGGCAGCCCTTGGTCGACGGTGTCGCCGCACAGGTGCCGCTCGGCACCGCGGACGTCGGCGCGATCAGCAGCTTGGGCCGCGCCAGCGTGGTGCTTCCGGACACCACCTTCTCGGAGACCACCGTGGTGGTGGTGTTGTCGGACGGCCGGTAGGTGGTCGAGGCCTGCCAGGTGGTGGCCGCCGCGTCGACCTTCGCGAACGTCGTGGTGGTTCCGTCGGTCTCCTTCAGCGTGAAGGACCCGGTCAGCGACCCGGTGAGGGTGAGTTCCCCGGCACCCGGCTCGGCCTTCCAGCCGCCGCCGCTGGCTGCGGTGAAGCCGGTCTGCTGACCGTACATGTCGACGACCGCGACCGAGGTCGCGGATGTCGTGCGGACATAGGCCCAGCTCGACTCCGAGGCCTCCGCCATCGTGCCGGAGGTCCACTGCGGGCCGAAGATCGCTGCCTGGCCCTCCGCGGAGGCCCCCCCGGTGGGGCGACGGGAGGAAGCCGTGCGCGTGACGTCCAGGCCGAAGGCCGAGGCGTCGGTGGCCAGGAGCACGTAGTCGCCCGTCAGATGGTTGACCTGACCGGGACCGATCTCCTCGGACGGCGCGGTGCCGGCGTTGCGGTCGACGACGGCCGTGCTGACCGGCGAGTACCCGGTGGTGGTGCCGTCGGTGAAGGCGGCCCGCAGCTCGATGGGACCGTCCTCGGCGAAGGTGGAGGTGATGTTCCACGCCAGGGCCGGCGGCGCTCCGTTGGGTGCGGCCAGCGGCCACGAGGTGATGGCCGAACCATCGGAGTTCTTGGTGACGTCGGACAGTGGCACGTTCTGCCAGGACGCGGTCTCGCCACGCCGATACTGATACGTCACACCGGTGTAGGTGGGCTTGCCCGAGGCGGCCAGGGCGACCCGGCGCGCGGGACGCTCTCCGTCACCCGGCGCGAGCAGGGCGGCGCCGTCGGCGCCGACGCCGAACTTGTACTGGGTCGTGGTGGTGGACAGGTTGCCGCCGGAGTCGACGGTCTTGGCGTACAGGGTGTGCCAGCCATCGGCCGGGTTGACCGTGACGGTGAGCGGGTCACCGCCGCTGCCGTCGGTGGTGTCGTCGATACGGTTGGGGGTGTTGGGGTCATTCAGCCCCCAGTAGTAGCCCTGACCGTCGGTGGAGCTGGTGTCAAGGGTGCACTGCGCACCGTTGGTGGCCTTGGCCGTCCAGGTGTCCTGCGTGTACGGCGAGCACGTAATGCTCGGAGCAGCCGGCTTACCTGTATTCAGCACGAACACCGTGTAGCCGGTCCACGATCCGTACAGGGATCCGTCGTAGCTGCGGACCCGGTAGCGCAGATGTGAGCCGGCCGGGAAGGCGTTGGCCGTCGGCACCGTCAGGGTGGAGGTGGAGCCAGAGGCCACCGTCTTGCCGTAGGCCGTGTAGCTGTAGGTGGTGTCGGCGTAGGCCGGGTCGGGGGTGATCTCGAACTGAGCCTGCGCGTTTCCGCCGTCCGCGTCAGTGACCTTGGCCGACAGGATCGGCGTCAGCGAGGTGACGTACCGCTTGCCGTTGTAGGCGTTCACCACGCTCGGGGATATCGCCTGCGAGGTCGGCATGGCCGGGTAGGAGTTGTAGGTCACCGTCAGCGACGGCTCGAAGGTGGGGTCGTGTGAGCCGTCGACATAGTTGGACGAGCGGTAGCGCCGCCAGGTGAGTGTGTCGGTCTCGTTGACCGCCGCGAGGCGGATGCCGTGGTTGGTCTGGCCGTCCGCCCAGTCCTGCACGATCGTGTCCACGTCCCACGAGACTTGGCCGGCGGGGCAGGTGGAGTTGTATCCCTTGGCCGCGGTCGACGTCACAGCCCCTGTGGCGGTCGTTGATGGCTGCGCGGACCATGAGATCGCGGACGGGTCCCAGGAGGAGGTGATCCGCCGGACCTGCACACCCGAACCGGATGTCGAGCAGGTCGAGGAGTAGTACGAGTACAGGCGCAGGTCGGTGTCGACGATCTTTTTGCCCGTGTACGTTGCCACGTCGAACTTCAGGAAGGAGCGGGCCTTCTGCACCCCGTCGTAGGTGCCGGCCTTCAGCTCCGTCGACCCGCGTTGACTGGCCGGATAGGCGTCGTACTGGATCCAGGTATCCGTGGTCGGCCCTGCCAGGGTATTCGTCGGGTCGACCACCACCGGATACGTCACGTCCGGGTCGGAGAGGAATTGCTCACTCGGCTTGAGCACCAGAACCTGGTCGCCGTCGGCGGCCGTCTCCACGCTCGCGCTAACCGGCGCAGCGTTCTCCGGCTCCTGGGACTTCGCATCCTCCGAGGCATCCCACATCACTGGCGGCGGAGCAGCGGCGACCTCCTTGCCCTTGGTGTCCTGCCACTCCAGCCGCTCGTCCGACGTCTCCTTCAAGGTCAGACCTTCGGCGGCCACCGGCAGGCGGAACTCCACCGGCCCGTCAGGCCGCTCGTGCAGCACCACTGAGTGGGAGAAGCCCTCCGGCAGCGCGGTGACCAACACATCCCCGCCGGGTACCGCGTCCGGGTAGGTGGCAGTGTTGCCCTTCAACACCGGCTTAGCCTCGATCCACCGACTGTCCCGTGTCCTGTGGATAGAGAAATGAAGAGAGGTGCCTGCTGACCTGCGAAGATGGGAGTTACCACACAACCATCACGCACAATCAGCAAGGCACCTCGTAGATGAAAGTTTCCCACACCCCGGCGGCGGTCTCCGCTGTGTTCGACGACCGGAATCTGATCGCGCAGGCTGGGCTGGTCCCGGTGATGCGGCTGGCCGAGCGGTGCGGTCTGGCGCGGCTGGCGGGCGAGATGGTGAAGCTGCCCGGAGCGAAGAACGGCGCGGGTGCGGCGGCGGACGCCAAGGTCACCAGCATCGTGGGCGGCATGGCCGCGGGCGCGGACAGCATCGACGACCTCGGTGTCCTGCGGCACGGTGCGATGCCGGCCCTGTTCCGAGGGGTCCGTGCCCCGTCCACGCTCGGCACGTTCCTGCGTGCGTTCACCCACGGTCACGCCCTCCAACTCCACGCCGTGCACCGCAGGTTCCTGGCCGCACTGGCCGCGCACACCCCTCTGCTTACCGGGGCTGACGCAAAGGCGTTCATCGACGTCGACTCCACCCACAAACGGGTCTACGGCCGGGCCAAGCAGGGCGCTGAGTACGGCCGGTTCAAGGGCATCCGCACGCTGCATCCCCTGCTGGCCACCATCTGCACCCCACACTCCAGGCCGGTGATCGCCGCAGTACGGATGCGCCGCGGCAAAGCAGCCGACTCCCGCGGCGCCCCCAAATTCGTCAGCGAGGCCCTGGCCACCGCCGCCGAGGCCGGCTGCACCGGCACCCGCATCCTGCGCGCGGACTCGCAGTTCTACAACGCCGGTGTCATTGCCGCCTGCCGCCGGGCCGGCACCCACTTCTCCATCACCACCGGCATGAACCCGTCCGTCAAACGAGCCGTCCTGGCCATCCCCGACGAGGCGTGGCAGCAGATCAGCTACCCCAACGCGGTCTGCGATCCAGAGACCGGGGACCTCATCTCGGATGCCGAGGTCGCCGAGATACCCGCATACACCGCCTTCGCCAGCCGGAAGAAAGCCGAGCGGGTCACTGCCCGGCTGATCGTGCGCCGAGTCCGTGACCTGGACAAACCCGCCGTCGTGGGTGAACAGGGCGAACTGTTTCCGGTCTGGCGCTACCACCCCTTCTTCACCGACAACCCCGCCGCCACTCTCCAGGCCGAGCAGGAACACCGGCACCACGCCGTGGTCGAGCAGGTCATCGCCGACAGCAAAGCCTCCGCCCTGGCCCACCTGCCCTCCGGGCAGTTCAACGCCAACGCGGCCTGGCTCACCCTGTGGGCCATGGCCTACAACCTGCTGAGAGCCACCGGAGCACTGACCTCCGCATTTCACGCGAAGGCGACTACCGCCACGATCCGCGCCCACCTGGTCCAGGTTCCGGCCCGGATCGCCCGCTCGGCACGGCGTATCACCCTGCACCTGCCCCACAACTGGCTCTGGCAGCAAGCCTGGACACGCCTGTTCGACACCGTCCACGGTCCACCCGACCCGGCCTGACAGCCCCTGACCGCCCCGCCCGCCAGGGCCCGACCGAAACCGAACCCGTGGAAAAGCTGGGCAGACCAGCGGATACCACCCACCCATCCCCGGACACCGACCCAAAACCGAATCAGAAACCGGTCTGAAGATCACTCTCAAGCCACGCCGGTGAATCGAGGCTTAGGCAGCGTGCCCTCCCACGCCACGCCCAGGGTCCTCTCCCCGCGGGTGACCTGGACGAGCGGTGCCTTGCTGCCGCCTGCTGACAGAGCGATGTCAGCCGCCGCGGCCTTCGGCACCACCTTGCCGTCCACCTCGGCCAGCGTCACATCCACCGGCTGCCAGTCGCCTTGGGAGTCCTTCACCCGGATCGGCCCGGTAAAGGATTCCACCGTCACCGTGCCGTCCGGATTCGCCCAGCTGGTGGTGTCCTCCGTGCGCGCAATCAGGATTTCGATGCGCCGCTTCTGCACCCGGGCCATCAACCTCGCAGAGGACTCGTCTTGAGCCTGCGCAGGCCCGAAGTCAGTCGACGACTCCGCTGCCTGCGCCTGCGCCGGTGCCAGTGCCGGTGCCTGCGACGGCAACGCCACCGCCTGCCCGGAGGTCGCGACCGTCACCCCCGCCTCGGCGGCAAGCAACATGGCCAAAGCACCGGCTATCTGTCGCACGCGCCGCCCCGAAAAGCCCGCACTGCGACCGCGACGTCCCCCCCAAGGGACGCGCCCATCCTCGCTCTGCGAGGTGAGCACCAACCTGCCCATTATGGACTCCGTATCTCCCGATCAGCGTGATCAGGCGACCGGAACGTATCCAGAGAGAAAAGATGAAATTCAACGACAGATAGCCCCATACAAGGCAACTCGATCCCAGAGTCGCGATGTGTGTTGCATCACATTCTTACTATTCTTGGAACTAGATCTTGAATGTTGCTGTATTCTAGTTTGCGCAACTCGCGTCGTCCTAAGAAGATTTGACGGGGCGCCAGCACGGGCTGGCTCTCGTTACAGCATCACCCCTCGACTTCATGCTTGGCCTGGCCCCTAGACAGTGCATCGCAGCCCCGGATGCCCGCATGTGGACAGGCCGCTCCGTGACCCATACATTGCTCCTCCTCAAGCCGACCAGGTTCGGCCGCCGAAATGGGGAGCACTGGTGGGCAAGGGTTCAGTCGCTGTCGTATGCATCGCACTCGGAGCGAACATCGCCTTCGCCGTAGCGCATCTGGTGGCCCAGCTGCGCTTGCACACCGCACTGGGACACATGTCGCACGGCGAGCCCGTCCTGCGCGCCGAGATGTGGGTGGGCAACTTCTCAGGCGTCCAAGTGGCCGCCTTCGCAGGAGCGGGGATTCTCTTCGTACTGTGGTTTATGCAGGCGTGGGACCGGGCCGACTCTCCTCGTCCCAGTCGACGGTGGTGGCAGAGACGTAAGTGGGCACTGGCCAGCTGGTTCATCCCTATTTTGAACCTTGGCGTCCCACTCCTGATCGCTCTCGATATGTGGGCGTCGAGCCAGCCCGAAGAAACCGATCGCCGTCACTCCCGGCTTTGGGTCATCGGGTGGTGGATTTCCTTCGTATTGTGGACCATCACCAACCGCTGGGCCCAGACCCTTTACCGGCAGGCCGAGCAGGTGCAACCGGTCAGGGACGCCTTGCGCGTCGGCATGCTCACGGACGTCCTTGGCGTACTCGCGGCAATCGCGGCCATCGCCTTCGTATTGCAGCTGAGCCGGTCTCAGATCGCCCGGGAGCGCCAGGACAGTTCTACTTTTCGCCCTGTGCCCGCCTGACGTCAGGACACCGCCACGCGATTCTGCACTGCTTCCAATACGGTCTGCCCCTTCTCCCTCTGGGCTGACCACCCCCTGCAGCCGCTGAAGGCGCCGAAAGAGGGGAGTGGCGCGTCGAGGAGAAGGCAGCGTAATCCACAGCCTCGTGGCGTCCTGCCTTCACCAAAGAATTCAGCGCAAGACTGCGTTCGCCAGCACCGGAGCGTCACCTGGCACGGACCTGTTGCGGGAGATGCCTCAGCCGTAGCGGACGGCAGCCATCGTGGTCGACCGCGAAATAGGATTCACCAGGTCCCTTCGATGATCTCCTCGTAGATGATGTTCCACTCGGAGATAGGGTCCACAAAGGGGAGGTCATCGAAACGCTCAATCTTTGACCGCATCTCCCGCGCGAAGGCATCCTTGTCGCCGGCGGAGTCCCTTGTCAGATGGAAATTCTGCAGTGCGCAGAGGGCGTGCACCAGGGATTCCACGTTGCGGTGCATCAGTAGGTGCCTGTTCGTCCCTTCCGGGAAGGCATAGACGTGCCCACTCACCGGGTCGAGCGCCAGGATCGAGTCGAGAAGGTAGCCGAGGACGAGCCATTTCTCGGCTTCTGGAGGATACGGGCGCTGCTGTCGCGCGAGGGTCTCGCCGAGGAGCACCGAGTCCTGGCCCGGGTCGGTGGCGTCGATGCGCGAGAGGAAGAGATCGTCGTGGGGTAGTCCGACTTCGTGGAGGAAGTGCATGGACGGTGACTCTTCGGAAGCCTGGCTGGGTTCTTCGCGGAGGAAGAGGACGATGCCCTGCAAGCCGAACAAGCGAATAATGTCGTCTGTGCTGACGGTGTATTTCATTCCGGGGCTCCCTGACTCTCTTCCCTTTTCATGTCTAGTGTCTCGTGATCCTGTTGATGTCACTTCGAGTTGTTCGCGACGAGTTTCTTGATGTTGGTCTGGACGAGGCGGACCTTCGCCAGAATCTCTTCGGTGGTGGCGGTCCAAGTGAACGGTTTGGCCTCGGAGTTCCAGGAGTCGATGTAGTCGCGGATCTGCGTGATCAGGACGTTGACGCTGGCGAAGGTGCCCCGGCGGATCGATTGCCGGGTCAGGATTCCGAACCAGATCTCGATCTGGTTCAACCAGGAGGAGCCGACGGTGGTGAAGTGGAAGTGGACATGCGGGTTCTTCGACAGCCACTCCTTGACCTCCGGCGTGGTGTGCGTGGAGAGGTTGTCCAGGACGACGTGGATCTCTTTCCCGGCGTGCGGCTTGACCGCCTTCTTCAGGAAGGCCAGGAAGTTCCTGCCGTTCCGGTTCGGCTTGCACTCTCCGATCGCTTCGCCGGTGGCGACGTTGAGTGCGGCGAACAAGTTCGTGGTGCCGTGCCGGACATAGTCGTGGGTGCGTTTCTCGGTGGCCGCGAAAGTGACCGGCAGCACCGGCTGGGTCCGATCCAGCGCCTGTACCTGCGTCTTCTCGTCGACCGACAGCACGACCGCGCCGCCCGGCGGGTCCAGGTACAGCCCGATCACGTCGGCCACCTTGTCCGCGAATGCGGGGTCCTTCGAAATCTTGAAGGTGCCGTTGCGGTGCGGCTTGAGATTTTCCTCGCGCCAGATCCGGGCGATGTAGTGCCAGGACACGGTGACGTTCTCGGTCCGCTTCACGTACTTCGCCAACTCGCGCGTCGACCAGTGGGAAAGCCCGGTACCAGCCGGCGGCGTCATCCGCGTCAGCGCAATCACCCGCGCCCGCGCCCGCGCCGGCACTTGCTCCCGCGGGGCGCCGGGACGGTCGCCTTCCAGTCCGGCCAGCCCGCGCTGGCCATAACGGGTCTTCCAGCGGTCCACGGTCGGCAACGACACCCCGAGCAGCTCGGCAATGTCCTTGCGCCGACGCCCCTCGCCCAACCACAACACGATCCGGGCCCGCGTGGCCAGATCCGCAGGCACATCCCGACTGTGCGCCAACTCCCGCAATTCTGCAGCCTGTTCCACGGAGAGCTCCATGTCGGTAACAACGAGATACGCGAGATCAAGTAACGCCGACAGGATCACGAGACACTAGCCGACCTTCTGCATGGGGTGGCGGGTCTTTATGGAACCTCGACCGTCCAGCGGGTCTCCTTCGACCTCGAACCAGCCGAAGTGAGGTGGGTTCTCCAGGGGCGAGGGGCGAACGTAGACATCGCCATCTATCGGTTCCCGGACATGAACACGAGCTGGGACGCGCCTGACGAGCAGGGCACGCTCTCCTGGAGCTCCGCACCACCTCGCCGCGCCCTCGGCCACATGGTCATGGATGCTGCGCAGACAGTGCTACGACTCCATGGCGAGGACGGCTACCGAGAGAAGTGGGTGCAGCACCCCTTCCCCGTTGCCGCTCTGCAAGACCTCCGCCGGCTGCACCTGCGAGACGACGAGTGCCAGCGCGAGCAGTGTCAAGGGAACCTCGTTTCCTGACATCACCAGCTGCCACCAACGAGCGCGAACGGCGCCGGTCAGCGCCGAACCTCTGCGGCCGGTCAGTAGGGGCCATGAACGGTCCCAGGATTCCGATGATCGACCTGATAAGGATGCGGCCACAGGTTCAAGTCCTACGACCGAGCCAACCATCGAGCTTGAGCCATCGAGAACTCCACCAACCGTGTCGCCTACCGCGAGTCACCGGGGGATCTGTTGTCCTGCCTCGGTGAGGGTCAATGTCAGGCAACCCAACCACTCGCCAGATTGCGGGTACTCCCAGTTCTCGGCGTCCAACAGAAGAGTAGGAAGGGCCCGCTTCGGGATGGAAGGACCGGGCTGGAATCCCGCAGCTCCATCGGGTGCAGTCCAGAGGATGACCCGGCACACCTCGATCCATCCTCTGTCGACAAGAGACAGGAGGATCGGGACAAGATCCGAGGCAGGCCCGGACGCCAGCGGCTCATCGAGGTCGCCCCAGACACCGGGAAGGACATCGATCTCGGTTGCGTTGATCATGAAGGCGCGCTCGGCGGAGGACAGCTCCTCTGTCGCGGGATAGCTCACTCAGAGAGTTTCGCAGCCCAGGAGACTGCCGGCCCAGGAATGGGAAGCGTGCCCCTCCCGTGCCCGTTCGAGCGGGGGACCACGGGGAGGACCGGGCGATCACGGTGGCTGGATATGCCGACGGCCCCTGGCCGAGTTGGCTGGTCAGGGGCCGTTCACCTGCGGTGGGTGTGGGATTTGAACCCACGGTGACATCGCTGCCACGACGGTTTTCAAGATCGCTAACAAGGTTGACTCGCCCATTGAGTAATCCGATCTCCTGACGCCGACCCCCGAAGGGGAGAAAATCGGGCTGTGGCCGTCCGGCTGACGTCGCGGAGTCTTGGCGCCACCGGAACCCGACATTGAGTAGGACGCTGGGGACTCTTCGTCAGGCACCCGGAAGTGTTGCCTCGAGCATGTGAATCAGATTCTTTTGCCTGCCCGGTCCCCGCCGGACGGTCGCTGTCCGACCGCACGAAGGACGAAGGAGGTGCCGGGGCCATGGACGTCGTCCACGAACGATGCGCCGGGATCGACATCGGCAAGGCGGACGTGAAGGTCTGCATCCGCGTCCCGGGATCCGGCAAGCGCCGCCACAAGGAGATCCGTACGTTCTCCACGATGACCCGTGACCTGCTCGCCATGCGGGACTGGCTGCTCGCCGAACAGGTCACCGTGGTCGGTATGGAGGCCACCGGCTCCTACTGGAGCCGGTGTTCTACCTGCTGGAGAACGACATGGAGACCCTGGCTGCCGAACGCGAGGCACATGAAGAACGTCCCCGGCCGAGCAAGACCGACGTGGCGGACTCCGAATGGATCTGCAGAATGGTCGAACACGGCCTGGTCCGCCCGAGTTTCGTGCCCCCGCCGGCCATCCGGCAGTTACGGGACCTGACCCGCTACCGCACCGAGGTGATCCGCGAACGCACCCGCGAGGCCCAGCGGCTGGAGAAGCTCCTCGAAGACGCCGGGATCAAACTGTCCGCGGTCGTCTCCGACCTGCTGGGCAAGTCCGCCCGCGCCATGCTGGAGGCACTGATCGCCGGGGAACGCGACCCGCGGGTCCTCGCCGAGATGGCCCGAGCCAGCATGCGCGCCAAACGTGACGTCCTCATCCAGGCACTGACCGGCCGGTTCACCGACCACCACGCGTTCCTCGCCCGCACCATGCTGGACCGCATCGACGCGGTCACCGTCACCGAAGCCCGGCTCAGCGAGGAGATCACCCGTCAACTCACGCCGTTTCGGCGGCAGGTCGAGCTGCTGATCACCATCCCCGGCGTCAGCAACCGCTCGGCCGAGATGATCCTCGCCGAGATCGGCGCGGACATGACCCGCTTCCCCAGCGCCGCCCACCTCGCCTCGTGGGCCGGAATGTGTCCGGGCAACTACGAGTCCGCCGGCAAGCACACCTCCGGCAAGTCCCGGCCCGGTGACCCCTGGCTCAAGAACGCGCTCGGGCTGGCCGCCACGGCCGCCGCCCGCAGCAAGGACACCTACCTCGCGTCCCGCTACAAACGCATCGCCGTGCGCCGCGGGAAGAAGCGCGCCATGGTCGCCGTCGGCCACAGCATCCTGACCTCGGTCTGGCACATGCTCACCAACGACGTCGTCTACCAGGATCTCGGAGGCGACTACTTCATCCAGCGCACCGGCCAGGCCCGGCAGACTCGCCGCCTGGTCAGCCAGCTCAACATGCTCGGTTATCAAGTGACCCTCCAATCAGCGGAACCGGACTGAGCTGCGGAGGTGCTGGATTTTCGAATCAGACTCCACCGACCTCACGCCGATGTCGTGCTCAGGTCTCGTCAAGAGCCTTCTGACGAGGCACCACGACAACTTGGTCCTCATCTTCGTAGGTGATCTTTCCAGGTTCCGACGACTCAGCTCGCTCGCAGGCAACACCGTGCCCGGCAAGGATCTCCATCCGGGTCGCCTGCGGAAGTGAATTTTCCTCACGTACGCGCGCGCCGTTCGTTCGACCCTGGCCCGGGAAGCGGCCTCGAGGCTTGGCGAGCGGCCCGTGCAAGGCTGTCCGGGGCGGGAGATGAATCTACCCGCCCCGAACGCCGACGGCGTCGATGGGCGGGAGCAGATGTCCGTGGGCGGCGAACCAGTTCCGGCAGCCCAGGACTGCACCGCGGTCAGCCGGCTTACCTGGGGTACGGGCGCTCCGGCAGCCCAGGCGGTCAACCCGCCGCGTGCCACTGCCTCGGCATCATCAGCCGCACGCTTGGGTTTCGCGAGTACCTGGCCGGGCTGCTGCTGCCGCGGGAAACCAAGCGGCCGCACGGCTCGGCGTAAGACCGACCCGGCGGGCGGCCAGCACCTCGCCGACCAGGTCGGGTGAAAGGCCCTCTCAGACTCAGGAGTTCACCGCCATGCGCCATGACCGTGGCGTTACCGAGGAAGTGCACTGGACCGATGCTCCGGTGGGATCGCTCATGATCCACCTCCGGGGCCGTGGAGCGTTGCGGTACCGGGGCGCACTGCCCTCCGGGCAGTGCCTCGTCCCGTCCGGGGCGGAACCGTCAACGATGGTGCGACTTCCCCGGAGGGCCTCGGGATCCTCTTCCCTCGCGACTCACTGTCCCGAGCAACTGGCACGGCATCACCGCGTTACCGCTACACCTCGATCCCGGTAACGGCGTCTCTGCTCACGTTCAGGTCGCCGCTCTTCGCCGGCCGCCCGCACGGGTTGCGGCTCGCGATGGAGTCGAGGGCCGCGCATCGGGTCCCTTCCGCGTCGCTTCTCAGACCGGAACTCACCATGGCGCTCGACCACCCTTCTCTGCAGGGCCGGTTGGTTCAACGGCGTGACAACCGCATTGCAATGAAGCCTGCTTCACCCTTCCGATGTTCAATGAGCCACGCCGGTCATTGACTGGGGAGCGGACCGTTCCGGCCGAATGCGATCCGGGGTGATTCGGCCGTCGCGCCCGGCACGGACGCACGCGGGGCGACGGTCGCCAGGGAAGTTCCCTTTCCGCGCCGTTGTGTCCTGGCCAATGATTGAACGCGCAAGGTATCTGAAACGCATGGGGTGCGCGTGCCGTTGCTGCGAGCGCTAGGCAAACTCGAGAACGCCGATCGGTTCCCGCACAATTCAGCACAGCCAGGAAAGGATGCGCACCATGCGGAAGACCACTCGATGGACTGCGGCCGGCGTTCTCGTCGCAGGAGCGATGCTGGGATCGACGGCCGGTACCGCGCACGCCGAACCCTCCTCGCTCTACGCGCCCTCGGCGCTGGTCCTGACCACGGCACACGGAGAGAACGCCGCCACCGCGACTCCGGAGCGCGCCGTGACCCTCACCTGTACGCCCGACGCGACCGGCACGCACCCGGCAGCCGAGGACGCCTGCGCCGCCCTCACCCAGGTGAACGGCGACTTCAGCAGCCTGGCGGAGATCAGCCGTGGCCAGCCCCGTTTCTGCACCAAGGAGTACGCCCCCGTCACCGTCACCGCCCAGGGAGTATGGCGCGGCAAGCGCGTGACCTACGAGCACACCTTCTCCAACGAGTGCATCAAGAATGCCGAAGGATCGCGCGTCTTCGAATTCTGAGGGCATCCGGGTGCAGCGGCTCAAGGGCATCGATCGGTGGTTTCGGCCACCATCGGTGCCCTTGCCGATGGCATTCGGGTGTACGCCTATGCGTACGGGTACGTGACCGATAGCGGAAAGTGGGAGCAGGCTGTGCAGCGTTCATGGGCAGTGACTACGGCGCTGGTGCTCGCGGGAGCGGGCCTGACAGGCGCAGCGGTGCCGTCGGGGGCCGCGACGCCGGGCATGGGGGCGACGGCATCCGCCTCCGCATGCTCGACCGCGTGGGGAAGCGGCGTGAAGTCGGCCTCTGAGGCCGGTGCGGTGCCGCTGAGGAACGTGACGGTGAGCCGGGGCACGTGCTTCGACCGCATGGTCTTCGATGTCACGGGCGCGTCGGCCAAGGTGGGCCATCACGTCGGTTATGTCGAGGCGTTCCGTCAGGACGGCTCGGGTGACCCGATACCTGTGCGCGGGGGCGCCGTTCTGCAGATCCTCGTCTCCGCTCCCAGCTATGACCCGCTGACGCTCCGCCCGACATATGCCGGCAGGGCCGGCAAGCCGTTGCCCGGCGTGGAAGTGGCCCGGTACAGGACGTTCCAGGACACCAGGTTCGGGGCGAGCTTCGAAGGACAGACACAGGTAGGGCTCGGCGTGAGGGCACGACTGCCGTTCCGGGTGCTCCAGACCGGCGACAAGCTAATCGTGGACGTCGCCCATACATGGTGACCCCGCCCCGGGCGCCGCACCCGTACCGGACCCACCCAGCCCCGATCACGCAACACCCGGACCAGTGACGATCCAAAGCACGATTCCCCGCAGGCCCCTCGCGGCCGGCCGGGAATCCCCAGAGTCATGTCATGTCCCTCCGCCGACCCCGGAGCCGCCGCTGCCGCCGCAAGCGGCGAGGCGCTGCTCGTGCGTCACCGCTGTCGCTGACGGTAAGTCAGCCACTACCTGCCTCGACCTGCGCAATCGCAGGCATCAGAAAGCGGTGTCCGATGGCATGCGCCACTGATCAATTTCGCGTGGCGAGAAGGGTAAGGCCTTACGTTGACGCTCCCTGATGCGGTATTTCGCGTGGGCCGGGCATGGGAGCGCGTGGCGGCCGTACTGCCCCGGGCGCCGGCCGGACGACCGCTGTCGCTGCCGCCGGGCGTTCATGCTGTGCGGCACCTGCGTGTATCTGCTGCCCTTGCCGCTGCCCGTGATCGATCCCGTCGGTGACCGGCTGCTGACCGAGCATGTCACTGAGACCGTCGTGATTATCTCTCTGATGCGCGCCGGGCCGGCGCTCAACCGCCCCGTTGGTTGGCGTCGTTGGGGGTGGTTACTGGCTTGTGGTCGTGGTGTCGTCAGTTTGAGTCTGGTCTCGGTGAGGCAACCGTCGATGATGTCGCTGCGGCACTGGATTTGGCGGAGGCCGTGTCGTAGCACGCGGATGAGGAGGTCAGGGTCGGTGAAGGCAGTGTTGGCCTGGCTGCCGCGGCGGAGAAGGGACCAGATGCCCTCGACGGGGTTGAGGTCGGGCGCGTAGGGCGGCAGATAGTGGGCGTCGATCCAGTCCTGAGCGTCGATGAACGCCCGCATCCTGGCGTCCTTGTGCACGTTCAAGTTGTCCCGGATGAGGACGATAGGGCCATTGAGCTGCCGGTGGGCGGCGATCAGAAGGTCGCGGTACTCGGTCCAGACGAAGCTGCGCCGACCGCCTTGCTTGTGGTCGGTGTGCCGTCTGGGCCGGTAGATCAAGCGGGAGCGCTCGCCGGGCTTGTAGCAGGCCAGGGCCGCGATGGAGAAACGTTGGGAGCGACCGCGGATCCGGATGACGGGTGTGTGTCCGCGTTTGGCCCAGGTCCGTGAGGTCGGCGGTCTCGAAGACGACGATCTTCTGGATGCGAACACAGTGCTGCACGCTAAGTGCGTGAGCAGTGAGCAACCCGATGACTTCAAACGGCTCGCCGACTGCTTCGGGCTGGTTTTTCTTGTCTACCGCAATCTTGGCAGGATGGATCTCGATTACAAGATCGCGCTGATCCGGATCAACCAGATCCTGCGCAGCTGGGCCAACTACTTCAAACACGCGGTCGCCAAGCACACCATGGCCCGCCTGCACACCTTCGTCTGGTGGCGGGTGATCCGCTGGGTGATGCACCGGCACCGCATGACGTGGACGGCCATCCGGCGATGGCTCCGAGGTCCGTAAGGACGCTCGAGCTCATCGAGTTGGACGGGATCACACTGTTTCACCTCGGCAAGGTGCCGATCACTCGGTATCGCTACCGGGGCAACAGCATCCCCAACCCTTGGCCGGACGCCCTGACAGGGCCAATCCCAACGGCATGACCTCGTGGAGAGCCCGGTGCTCGGAGACGGGCACGCCGGGTTCGGCGGGCGGGTCGGGGAAACCCACCGGGAGCAATCCCGGCAGGGCGCCCCGGCCCGACCCAACAACCTCGGCGAAGCCGTCGAACGCCTCGTCTCCCACCACCGCGCTCTCCTGCGTGACCTCGTCGAGCCCGAACCGGTGCCACCCCAGCCCTACCCGCCGGGGAAGTTCCTCGACCGGCTCCGTGACACCCACGCCGCCGTCCGCGCCCAGGTCGGGCAGGGCCTGAGCCTGCGCGAAGTCGCCCGTCGACTCGGGCTGGGCCGCAACACCGTGCGCAAGTACGCCCGCGCCGCCACCCCGGAGGCGATGCTGCACGGCCAGTGGCAGGACCGGACCGGCAAGCTCGACCCATACCGGCCCTACCTGGAGCAACGCATCGCCGAGGGCTGCACGAACCTGTCCCGGCTCCACCGCGAGATCCAGGAACGCGGCGCCCGATGCAGTTACAGCACCCTGCGCGACTACGTCCACCCGTTGCGTCCCGGACGCCGACCCGCCTCCGGCCGGTCGCCGATGGCCCGGCCGCCCTCGCCCCGCGAGGCCACCCGCTGGATCATGAGCCATCCCGACCACCTGCGCACGGATGACCAACTGCAGCTCAAGGCGCTGCTGACCCGCTCGCCCGAGCTCACGGCCGCCACCAGTCACGTCCGGACCTTCGCGACCATCATGAGCAACCGCGAAGGCGACCGGCTGCGCGGGTGGATCGCCGACGTCTGCGCCGACGAGCAGTGCGGCCTGACCGCCTTCGCCGCCGGACTGATCACCGACCTCGACGCCGTCATCTACGGGCTGAGCACCGACTGGTCCTCCGGCCCGGTCGAGGGCCGCGTCAACGACCTCATTCTGTGGAATCTGAGTTGTCAAGAGAGGCTCTCCGGGCCTGGTCTTAATGAGTGGCTGTGTCCATGAAAGTTCTGGAGAATCCGGTGTTGTGACTATGGGCATCTCCGGCTTCGAGCCAACCTTCCTCGTCGGGCTCGAAGCCGTCCGCGAGAATCACCGACCACGGTTGGCGGAGCTGGGCGGGCGGCGCCTGACCGGGTTCGCGCTGGTGCGCTTTGTTGAGGACGGGGAATGGTTCGCTGATTGCCCGGTGGTGTTGGACTTTGAGGGCGTGCGAGTCGAGATCTGCCACTGGAAGTTCGATGAGTTGTCGATCGGCTGGAACACCATCGACACCACCGCGGCGATCACCGGCTGGGAGTGGTCAGAGTTCACGCCTGAGTGGTCCAGCGCCGACGAACGGCTTGAGCCGTTCGTCGGCCAGGAACTCCG
Source organism: Streptomyces sp. V1I1 (assembly GCF_030817355.1). Classification (NCBI taxonomy): domain Bacteria; kingdom Bacillati; phylum Actinomycetota; class Actinomycetes; order Kitasatosporales; family Streptomycetaceae; genus Streptomyces; species Streptomyces sp. V1I1. Next base: position 134,440 of record NZ_JAUSZH010000001.1, read on the forward strand.
CGAAGCTTCCCTGCTTGAATGGCGCCCGTCAGGACAGGACCTGGCCGATGGCAGCATCGCTGTGGAGTTCGCCTTCGATGCGGATCGCCTCCGCATCTGCAACGGCCTCGACGAAAACACCATCGAAGTGGGGGATCCGCATCCAGACTTCGTGAGGCATCGGCTGGGCTGATGAGGGTCGGCTGATCACGTTGACTTCCGATTGATCTCGACGACCGGCAGCACGGTTGCCCGGGCCGGGATGCCTATTTGCAGGGGTGTTGGTCCGGCCGGGGTGGGGGTGTCGGCGAGCCTGTCGAGGAGGCGGTCGAGCGCGCTCTGGCCGTCGGTGACAGCTGCTTGCTCGTCCTCGGTGAGCGGGATCGAGACGGCCATCTTCTGCAGGTTGCTTTTGGCTTCAAGAAGTTGGGCTTTCGTGGAGTCCTTGGGGGTGTAGAAGTCGCAGCGTGCGCAGGCCATGCGATGTTGGCACTGCTCGAAGAAGGTGTAGGTGCAGTAGCCGTGTCCGAGGTCGTAGTGCTGCCAGGGTTCGCCGGTCGCGGCGGCTCCGGAAGCGACCGCGTCCCGGTCGACCAGGACTTCGATGGTGCGGACGTTCCGCTCGAAGTAGCCAGCTTCGGAGTATGCCTTGGACAGGGTGTTCGGTGTGATCTTCGCGTAGTACTGGGTGGATTGTGGTGATCGGTGTCCGAGCCAGGCTTGCAGTTCGAACAGCGTCATCGGTTCCTTGGCGTTGTAGAGCTGGCTGGCGATGGTGGACCGGGCCCGGTGGCTGGTGATGTTCCCGCGGACGTCGGCGTCCGGGACTCCGGCCTTGCGGCAGAGCATCGGGATGATCGTGTTGTTGATGTAGTGGGTGGAGACGCGGCGGGCCCGGATGGCGAACAGCAGGTCGACGTGCTCGCCGGTGCGGCGGTCGGTGAACTTTGGCTGGTCCGGGCGGACGGCCTGCCAGGCGTCGATGGCCTGGCCGAGGATCGGGTCGACCGGCTTGGTGAAGGCGGTGCCGGTCTTGTGGGTTGGGACGTCGAGCAGGCAGACCGCGTCGCGGGCCAGCACCTGTTGCGAGTCGCCCGCGATCGAGTTCCCGTCGTGCTGCCAGCGGATGCAGCCCAGTCTCAGCCGGGCGATCTCGTTGCTGCGCTGACCGGAGAACAGCCAGGTCAGCGTGACCGCGCGGACCAGTTCGAAGGGGTAGAAGTACCCGGACCGGGTCTGCGGAAGATCCGCGGGCTCGAGGTTGAGGCCGGCCCACAACAGCTTCGCCCAGACCTCGTCGGCGATCACCCGTGGGTCGGGGCCGAGGAGGGCGGTGATGCTGCGAGGGATCGCCAGAGCGCGTAGTGGGTCGAAGCGGCGGGGCAGCCACTCCCATTCCTGGCAGTCCCGAAAGAAGGTCCGCAGCGCGGTGATCTGTCCGGCCTTGGTGGGCGCCTCCAGCGGCTTGCCGAGCCGGTCCTTGAGGCCAACCGTGCGCTGGACGTAGTCGCCGACTTTCATCCGGTCCAGTGCCGCGATCCAAGTCGCGCAGGTCTGCCGGGTCCAGCCGGTGGGATCAGCGACGTCGGGCTGTTCGGCGGCGATCCACCGGCCGATCCGCAGGAGGGTGGATCGGATGCTGCCGCGGACGCGCGGGGTGAGGGTGGAGGTGTCGTGCCAGCGGTCGGCCCACTGTTCCCAGATCTTGGCGCCGCCGGTGGCCCGTGCCGAGTGGCGGCCGGTGCTCGGCAGTGGTGGATCACAGAAGCCGAGCTCGGCGACCGCCCGCTGCAGAGCGTGCAGGGTGTTCAGCTGGGCGCCCTCCAGCAGCCGGTCGCGGCGGACCCGGTCGAACAGTGCGGTGTCCATGTCTTCCAGGTGCGGTCTGTGGTTGAGCAGAAACAGCTGGCAGGCGACCGACGGCAACAGCGTGTCGTCGTCCTGGCCCAGCTGATAGCCCCAGGCACGGAGGACCGTGCGGATGCGGGCGATCTCGCTGGTGACGCGGTCGCGTCCGAAGATCCGCCAGGACAGTGTGAGGCGTTGGAAGCTGCCGAGCTGGTGGAACTCGTTGAAGGAACCGAGCAAATAGGCGTGAGCCGCGACGTAGGGGCGGACTTCGTCCCCGGCCCAGGCGGGTGCATGCTGCCGGAACTCGGCCTGGGTCCGGCCGAGCAGACGGGTCCATTCTTGCGTGGTCCAGCCCCAGTAGGTCCGTCCGGTCTCCGCGCTGTGCGTCAGCAGAAGGGCGATCACGTCGAGCATGGCCCGTCGGCGGTGCGGGGTGGGCGGCGAGTCGAGTGCGGCGTTGACCGCCTCGAGGGGTCCCAGCAGTCGTGCGATGACGTGCCAGCCCGGTGCGGCCGGGTCGTGGTACTGCAGCCGGCGAAGATTGCGGACACCGAGTTCGAGGACGGCCTGTGCCTCAGCAGGTCGGACCGCGGCGGTCGTGTCGTAGCGGTCCGGGACGATCGGCCAGTACCAGCGACCGTCGGTGCCCTCGGTGACGGCGGCCAGAGACGATGGGGTCACTGCGACACCTCCCTCGTCGCACCGGCCGGGGTGGTGAGCATCTGTATTCGCCAGGCATGAATGTGGTCCATGCCGCGGGCCAGCTTGTCGGCCAAGTCCCGGCCGGAGAGGTGGATGTACTGAAGGGTGGAGTCGGTGTGCCGGTGTCCGGCAAAGGACGCGATCGCGTGCAATTCCCAGCCCATGCGGGCCAGATCGGTCAGACACAGGTGCCGGGTGGTGTGCGTGGAGAACCGCTCGACGCCGGAGGCCAGTGCGATCTTGCGGACCACCTTTGACCAGGTCCACAGACTCAGCGGCTGGGCATGATTGCGCCGCGACTCCGACAGGAACAGCGGCCCACGGGCCCGGCTGATCCTGGCGCGGTGAGCGAGGTAGTCCGACAGCAGCACCCCGGTCGACGCCGAGTAGGGCACCACCCTCTCCAGCCGGTTCTTCGTCGTTTCTGCCCGGATCCGCAGCGTTCGGTGGGCCGGATCCACGTCGTCGGTCCGCAGCGAGCACAGTTCCTCGCGGCGCAGGGCCGCGTCGTAGGCCAGGGCGAGCATCACGCGGTTGCGTACCGGCTCGCGTTTGGCCACCTCCAGGACGCGTAGCCACTGCTGTTCGCCGGGAATCCACGGCAGCTTCGTCAGCCGGGGCACCAGACCGTGCTGTTGACCGCCGTTCCGTCGGCCGGGCGTGTAGCGCCCCCGGCCGACGGGGTTGGATTCCCGCAACCCCTCTTCCATGAGGAAGTCGTAGAACAGGCGGACCGGCACGAGCCGCTGTTGGATCGTTGCGTTCGCCAGCCCCGCCCCTGAGTCAATCGAGATCACGTTCGCACCACGGCGGTGCGGCCGCGAGCTCAACTCCCGTACGTATACGGCGATATGGGAACGATTCGCGCCGACCGGGTCGACATCCTCCCGCTCGCACATCAGCAGGTACTCGGCCAGTCCCCGGCCGTAGGCGTCGATCGTGCGCGGTGCACGTCCGAGATCCGTCCAAACCGTCAGCCAGGCCGCAGCCTGCTCGTACCGGCCGAGCACCGGCCACTTCTCCGTGAGCACCGTCGTGCCGCTCAAGCCATCTCCCAAGTCCGTGGTTGCACCGGGGAGACATGATCACCCCCGTAGATTCCACGTAACTTTTAAGGCCCTCAAGCGCGGCATGTTCGGTCGTGCCCGCCTCCCCCTCCTGCGCAAACGGCTCCTGCTGACCGCCGCCAGCCGCCGACCACAGACCGCCACGGTAGTCACAGCGGGCTGATCACTGTGATGAGAGACCGGTCACCGCCACCGAATCCGTCAGTCATTGCGGGTCATCGACCTGAACCTCCAGATGTGGCCAGGCCGTGGCCAGGCGCGAAAGGTCGCCGACCGTCGGCACGGTCACCGAACCCAGCGACTCGTGCGGCTTGAAATAGACCAGCGTCCCGGTCGTGCCATCGACCTCAACGGGCTCAAGGTCGCTGACGGGGACGCCGTGTTCGTAGCGCTGAGTCCAGGCCCCGTTGAGGCGGCGGTTGGTATGGACGAGCCACTCGCTGAGCGCCGCAACTACGGACATGCCGCGCCGAGGATTGCCGTCAGGCAGCACCTCGACCTGCGGGAAGTCGAAGAAGCGGAGATCCTTCGTAGCCATGACCGGCTTCTTCACGCTCCGGCCGTGCTCGTCCACGCGGGTGTCAGTGCCCCGTCCGTCATCGCGGACAGACAGGGAACCGTCGGGATGGAGAACGACGACGCAGCGTCCCCCGCCCTTGCTTGACGCTTCGTCGGCGGCATAGGCAAGCACCTCAAGGATGAGGTGCCAAGGTCCATCCGGAGCGAACTCCGCGGGACTCTGCCGGATATGCGCCAGATGATCCGCATCAACGACGCCGGACCAATCGTGCGTCGTGTTGACCCAGGAAGCCCTCGATACGTCCACCAGGCAAGTATCCCGCCTGGTGATGACGGCCCTTGAGGCCATCCCCCTGCCTGACGATGGCTCACGAAATTCGTGCCTGAACCCCGACCTGTTCGGCATCGACGGGCGTGCCCGGCTGGAGCAGACCGCGCTGGCCGGCCCCTATGCCCAGCGCGTCGCGTGGTTACTGAAACTGATCGACGAACTCGACGCCGAAGAAGCCCTGTTCAACGGCCCATCGCGGATCGGCTTGGCGACCACGCCGGCTACCGCGCCATCCAGCAGCTGCCCGGGTACCACCCTGGCGGCGGTGCTGGTCGCGGAGATCGGCGACGTGCACCGGTTCGCCTCCGCCGACCGGCTGTGCTCCTGCCCAGCTACCGGCTTGGGTGGCAACTGAACCGTTCCGGGTTCGGTAGGGACTCGATCGTTTGAGAGGATCGAGTCATGGCACGTCCTTCCCCTTACCCCCTTGAGCTGCGCAAGCGCGCGGTCCGCATGGTCGCCGAGGTGCGGCCGGAGTACGACACCGAGTGGTCCGCGATGAAGGCGGTCGCCGCCAAGCTGGGGATCGGGACGACCGAGACTTTGCGCAAGTGGGTCCGCCAGGACCAGATCGACAACGGGGCCCGGCCTGGCGTCACGACCGATGAGTCTGCCCAGGTCAAAGCGTTGAAGAAGGAAGTCGCCGAGCTCAAGCGGGCGAATGAGATCCTCAAGGCCGCTTCGGCTTTCTTCGCGGCCGAGCTCGACCGGCCACATCTGCGCTCGTGACCTTCGTCGACGAGAACCGGGACCGCTTCGGCGGCGTCGAGCCGATCTGCACCGTTCTCAACGAGCACGGTGTCGGTATCTCCCCCTCCACCTACTACGCAGCCAAGGCCCGGCCTCCGTCGCTTCGGGCGACCCGGGACGCGGAACTGAAGGCACTGATCCAGCAGGTGTTCGACGCCAACTACCGCGTCTACGGGGCCCGGAAGATCTGGCGCGAGCTGAACCGACAAGGTCATGCGGTGGCCCGGTGCACCGTCGAGCGCCTGATGCGCGAGCTCGGCCTCGCCGGCGCCGTCCGCGGCAAGAAGGTCATCACTACGGTCACCGACCCGGCCGCCGGCCGGGCCCCCGACCTGGTCGACCGGGACTTCGTCGCCCAGGCGCCGAACCGCTGCTGGGTCGCGGACTTCACCCACATCGCCACCTGGGCCGGGGTCGTCTACATCGCGTTCGTCGTGGACACCTTCTCCCGCCGCATCGTCGGCTGGTCGGCGGCCACGACCAAACACACCGAACTGGTCCTGGCCGCACTGGAGATGGGCCTATGGCAGCGCGATCGGGAAGGCAGTCCGCACCAACCCGGGCAGCTGATCCATCACAGCGACGCGGGCAGTCAGTACACCTCGTTCAAGCTGGCCACCCATCTCCAAGGCGAGGGCATAGCGGCGTCCATCGGATCAGTCGGCGACGCCTACGACAATGCCCTGATGGAGTCCACGATCGGTCTTTTCAAGACCGAGTTGATCAAGCCTCAGCGGCCCTGGAAGACGCTGTCCGAGGTCGAGTTGGCCACCGCCGAATGGATCGACTGGTACAACCACCGCCGACTTCACGGTGAGATCGGCCACGTCCCACCCGCCGAATACGAAGCCCACCACTACCTGACAGCCACAAAACACCAGGTCACAGTCACGCCATAGAGTCTCGATCAAACCCGGAACGGTTCAAACAGGCTTGAGCCGCTGGTGTTGTCCGATGCCGAGCGTCGGATGTTGCAAGGGTGGACCAGGGCCTCGTGTCAGTAGTGCTCGACGCCCGGCGCCCCGTTGTACTTCGAGCCGGAAAGGCCAAGCGTCGCCGCGTACGCCCTCTTGTGGTTGCCGTTCTCGTCGTGCGCCTCGAGCGCGTCTGTCACCGCTTGACGAAGCGCTTCGTCGTCCTTGTTCATGCCGATGCCGTAGGGCTCCTCGGTGAACGGCATTCCGACTACCTTCAGTTTGTCCGGGCGCTGGGCGGCGTAGCCCATGAGGATGGCGTCGTCCGTGGTGACGGCGTCGATCTTCTTGTCGAGCAGTTGCTGGACGCACTCCGTGTCCTTGGTCGTCTCCACCGTCGTGGTGTTGTACTCGGGCTTCTGGATCTCCCGGAGGGCGGTCGAGCCCTTGACCGCGCAGACCTTCTTGCCCTCCAGGGAGTACGGGCCCCCGATCGTGCTGTCGTTCTTGCGGACCAGGAGGTCGGCGCCTGCCCTGTAGTACGGGCCGGCGAAGCCCACCTTCTTCTTGCGTTCGTCGTTGATCGTGTACGTGCCGACGTACAGGTCGACCTGCCCGCTGGAGATGGCGGCCTCGCGGTTCTTCGTGTCGACCGTCCTGAACTCGATCTTGTCGGGCGAGAACCCGAGATCCGCCGCGACCATCTTGGCGATCTCGATGTCGAAGCCGGAGCGCCTGCCGTCCTTCTCCTCGAAGCCGAGGAACGGCTGGTCGTTATGGGCGCCGATGACGAGCTTGCCGACCCTACGGGCCTTGCGCAGGGTTGGGGAGTCGATCTTGACGTCCTCAGCGACCGTGTACTTGGGAAGAAACGGCCGATTCCCGTCGATCGAGCTGCTGGTGGGTTCGTCGTCTGCGTCGCCGGAGTCGCCACTGCAGGCGGTGGCGGGGAGGGCGACCGCGAGCGCAGCGATCGTCGCGAAGGCGGCGGACTTGGAGGGCTTCATAATGCAGCGTCCTTTATTTTCTCAACAGGTTGAGCAGCCTGCGCCCCGATGCCGATCCCGCCGAGCAGGGCCCGCGCCGCAGTCCTGTCGATCGGTGCCTGACAGTTAGGCCTGGTCAAGCTCCTTGCCAGCGGGCCATCGTGGAGATCGTCGCCGGCTACCAGGGACGGGGCGCCGAGCTGTATGGCTCAGCGCAGCATGTGTTCGCTTGGGGTTCGATCAGTTGCCGGGCGGCGGCTGTGCCATTTCGCCGGCCTTCTGCATGGGCGGCGTTGACGACATCCCGGAGGATGCCGTTCTGTCTGTGGACAGTCCCATATCCTGATAGTCGCCGAAGGTGGGATCCCCCGGTTCGTTGGACATGACGAATGTTCCCTTTCTTGTACGGGAGACGGTGCGGCCCACTGCAGGGCCCTGCAACCTCGCGGATCGGACGGCTGACTTCCAGCTGGCGCCAGAGCTCCGCCTATGAGGGCAGGGGGGTTTCCGCCGAACCCTGTCAGGCTGTCTGGCAGGTTCACGCGAGGAATCCTGCTTGGCATGCGGACGTGCTGTCAAAGGGGGATTCGCCGCGTGTAGCGGGGAGTTGGGGAGCGATCCAGCCCTCGCCGCACTGGGGCAGGGGAGTCTGGATCTCCTGCACTCCAGGTGCGGAAGGTGGCCAGCCCCCACTGCTGATCGACGACCAGTTCCAGGGCGTGATCAGCGAAGGTGGGCAGCAGCCGCCGTATCCGCGCTCTCAGTGCCCGCAGTGTCATGGGAAGGCATAGCGTTCCCAACAGCAGTCTCAGATGGTGGCAGCAGACGGGAGCCTGCGCTCTGGCGAGCACGTCGAATAGGAGGCGCTGGCTTGCGGTGCCCCTCGCATACGCAGGAGGGGGCTGAGTGGGCGGGCAGCGTCTCAGGTCGGCATGGATGCGCCAGGCCAGCTCAGCGGCCGGGGCTTGCCGATCGATGACATCGAACGCCCCGGCGGCGAATGCGACGACGGCATCAAGTCCCTCGTGCCGCAACACGGCAACGGGGGCGAGCAATGACGCGGCCCGGACGAGCCTGGCCATGCCGTCAACCTCTGTCGTGGGCAGATCGAGCAGCATCATCGCTGGTCTTCGTTCCAGCAGGGAGGCACAAGCCGACTCACTTCCCCACCGCACAGCTCCGCTGAGGGCGAGGCCGGCACGATCCAACCGCGGGGCCAGCGTCGAACCCGAGGGCTCATCCACCGACACCACGATCGGCTGCTTTTCCTGAACCGGAAGATCAGGATAAATCCGCCGTACTGACTGCTTTTGCATCGCTTGTTCCTTTGTCGTGCTGCTTTGGGCTCGTCGCCGCTGCGGAAAGGAGTGGCGTGTGTCCTGGCGGACCGAGAACAGTGAAGAGCAGGTTTCAAGCAGCTCCCGCAAGAGCCGGGAGGAGAGGGACCAGCGCGCGGCTGGGCAGGCCGGGCGCAGCGAGCAGGACATGGTGATCGCGCTGAGGATTCAGGGACGGACGAACTGCAGGGGTCACAGCCGGATGGTCGTCCCTGGCGGCCGCCAGGATCGGTCAGTGCGTCCGATCAGGAAATGTGGCACGAAGCAGCCTTGTGAGCGTGATCCGCGGCAGGTAGTGCACGGAGCGGTGGTCGGCTCTGCAGCACGCGACCACTGTGCCGACAGATAGCCCCTTGTTCTAGCGCATGTTTTCGAGCAATATTCATTGAGAAAAACGACTGTTCTCGAGGTTTTGATGTTTGATCTACACCGGCTCCGCCTTCTGCGGGAGCTCAAGCACCGCGGCACGCTTGCCGCGGTCGCCTCCGCTCTGTCGTACAGCCCTTCCACGATCTCCCAGCAGCTCGCGCTTTTGGAATCAGAAGCTGGGGTCCCTCTCCTAGAGCCCGTCGGCCGACGCGTGCGTCTGACTCCGCAGGCCGAGATCCTCGTCGCCCACACCGAAGCGCTGCTCGAGCGGCTCGAACAGGCAGAAGCCGACATCGCCACCTCCTTGACCGACCTCGTCGGCACCATGCGCATCGCCTCCTTCCAAACTGCTGCGCTGGCTCTCGTCCCGACGGCGCTGACGCTTCTCCGCAACGCCCATCCGCTCCTGCGCGTCCATGTCACCCAGATGGAGCGGGAAAGCGCTGTACCGGCTTTGCTCGCGCGCGATTTCGACCTGGTCATTGACGTGGAATACCCGGGGCATCCCAGCCCTCGTCCCGCTGAACTCGAGCAAGAGGATCTGTGCGAAGACTCCCTGCACCTGGCTCGACCGGGCAACGCCGACTCGAGTGCGCCTCAGGAGGCGCTGCGCGCGCTGGCTGACCACCCGTGGATCATGGAACCGGAGGGGACGGTCCCCCGCCGCTGGTCGATGACCCTGTGCCGTGATGCGGGATTTGAACCCGATGTGCGCTACGAGTCCACCGACCACTACCTTCACCTGCGGCTCGTTGAGCAGGGGCATGCCGTCGCGCTCCTCCCGGCCCTCGTGTGGCAGGGCTGTCCGCCAGCCGTGGCCTTGCAGCCGCTGCCGGCAGGCCAGCAGGCGCGCAGACTGTTCACCGCCGTGCGCCGCGGCAGCAGCCAGCACCCCGCCATCCAGGCCGTTCGACAAGCGCTCCGGCAAGCGGTCAGATAGACCTCCCGTGTGGCAGACGACAGCCCGCCATCCTCATAGGGGTCGCGAACGCGAGACGTGGCGGCCGGCCGGACCTCGCCGAAATACCGGCGCAGGACCGGCCAGCAGGGCTCGAAGTCGGCCGGGCAGCAGATACCGCACCCGTACCACGTCGGCGAAGCTGGACTTCGCCTCGGCCAGCGCGGCCTTGGCGGCGCGGCCGAAGTGGAGTTCCTCGGCGAGCACGACGAAGGTGTGCAGCTGCTGAAGGGGAAGTTCAGAGCGCTCCATACGCTTAGAGATCACCCCGAGCAATGCTCAAGGCCTGTGGATCGGGCTCGCGTTGGACGCAAAGTTCGGGTTGGCGAAGCCGGGCCAGCTTGGCCACGTGCTGGGCAAGATCACCACAGCGCTCCAGATCCGCGCTCATGCGCAGCGAGGTGACCACGAGGCGCAGATCCGTGGCGACCGGCTGCTGCCGCGCCAGCAGCGCGATCGCCCGGTGCTCCAGATCCCGCTGCAGAGCATCGACCGTGACATCGGCCGAGATCACACTCTCCGCAAGCTGCAGATCCGCATCCAGTAGAGCGCTGGTGGCCCGGCCCATGAACGAACCGGCCAGGTGTGCCATTTCCACCAGGCCGTCTCTGATCGACGCCAACTCCTCGTGATAAGCCGCCCGCATAAGTCCTCACCGTCCAGTCCCCCCCTCAGCCAGTCTCCACCGGATGCCAGACGGGCACACTTCGCGCAGCTTCACGGCTTTTTCGCCCCGACTGCTGCCCAAGTGACATCAAATCTCTCAGCGATGTTGATCTAGTGCACGCTCCCAGAACGCCTCCTGAAGAAACAGACACAGCCACCATTGGCGGACTGCCTAGGGCTCGAGGTAGCTGTCGTCGATCCGGTATTTGATGCCTCGGGTCTGGCTGGCGGGTGCTTGGGGGTCGACCGTGAAAAGGGCGTCCGACTCGGTGCCCTCCCACAAGGCGGCCTGATCTTCTCGTACACGTACGGCCAGGGGCCGGCTCGAGTTCGCTGGCATCTCCTCGCTGGTGACCCAGTCCGCCTGCCCAGAAGCCGAACGCGGCTGCAGCGATGAATGTCCAGGTGTCTTCGTGGCACTCCAAGGTGAGGTAGGCGACGTCGGCGGCCGCTCTCCGGTGTACCCGCCGGGGGCGCGGACCTTGTCGTAGAACTCCTTCTTCAGGTCGGTATGCCGCTGGGTAAGTGCATTGCGGGACGCCCGCCTGATCGCGAGGGCGAGGGCGAGGGCGACGATCGTCAACGCGCCGTTGGAGCGCTCGGGCGTTCCGTCGAAGATGCGGTCCATCGCAGCTCGGATACGGTCGCGCTCGTCCGGGGCGGGGCGCATGACGTCGGCTCCTGGGGGGGGAAATGCGGTCACGTTCGGACGGTCAGCCTGGTCTCGAAGGCGCCCGGCGCGCTGGGTGAGCCGGTCGGCGAGCGGGCCGGGCACCGCCTCCGAGGCGGCCTGCTTCTCCAAGGCCTGGGCGTGCTGCAGGAGTTCGTCGGCGTGCCAGTCCGTCCGGGCGATGTTCGAGCACGACGGTCGGCAGCGGTCCAGGCTCGGGGCGTCGGCGATGTCCAGCCGGTGGCACAGGGCCCGGTCCCGGTTGTAGACGCACATCAGGAACGGCCGCGGGTTGTCGCAGATGGTCAGGGCCGGGTTGTCCAGGATCTCTCGGGCTTGTCGGTGCGTGCGGAGAGACCCGGCGAAGGTGGGAGCCTGGGCGGCGGCGTGGATCGCACGCCGGGCAGCCGGTCCCGAGACCCCCGTCCCGGCGGCGAGGTTGTCGTGGAGGTGAGCGACCGAACCCCGCCATGGCAAGCCACGGAGCACATCCGTCCCTGTGTAGCGTGGTGATGTCTGTGTCGCTGAGGCGTACGGCGTGGTCGTCGACTACGCCGGGGGAAGGACAGGGATGGCGAGGTTACTCGACTCGGCCGAGGTGGAGGTCAGTGTCTCCTACCGGACCTTCGGCATCGTGGATGAGTCCTGTCGGCAGGAGACGCACACCCCCGATGCGCTCGAGGGAAGCTGGGTGCAGGTGGCGCGGGGGATGGTGTATCTGCAGTGCCCGTCGGCCGTCATTCGGGCGCGGCTGCGGTTGGAGAGCTGGAGCACCACGCCGCCGCCCGACCAGGCGCAGTGGTCGGGCAGCGAGGAAGTCGAGATGGAGCTTCCCAGCGGCGTGCTGGAGGTCCACGAACTCACCGGCGGCCGGGAGGGGGCGGTGATCGTGCTGCCGTCGCCGGGCCGGTACCGGCTGCGTCTTCACTGGGCGTTGAATCCGGAAACAGGGCCCTTCTACTCGCCGTTCAAAGACGGCCCCGCCGTGGTGGAGACGCCCTCGGGGCACGAGCAGAAGCTGGCGGGCGTGGACGAGTTCTGCCTGGGGCAGTTGTGGCGCCTGTCCTCCACGCCCGGCTGATCACGTCTGCGGGGCGGGGGCCGGCCGTGCCACGGCCGGCCCCCGCGGTGTCATGTACTTGGTGGCGGTGGTGGTTCAGTCACCGATGCGGATGACGAAGGCGTCCCAGTCGAGGATGCGGTCGTTCTCGTACCAGGCGTCGAGTCGGCGGCCGGCCTCTTGATTCTCCGTCGGGTCGACGTAGCGGACGGAGTAGTCCTTCTCGTACTGGCCCCCCTCGAATTGGTAGCGAGCCGCGCCTTGGTAAGAGGACGCGAAGGGGTATTCGTCGCAGTCCAGCCCCTGACCGGGTCCGCCCGACACGTCGCCGCTGTTGCAGTACGACCTGACCACGCTGCGGTTGGCGTCGGAGCGGGCCCGCTGAGATGCTCCGGCGGCAGCGGCGATGCGGTGCAGCGGATCGAGGGGTTCCGCGCCGGGCAAGTTCTTGTCGTCCTTGGGCGGCAGGGTGCTGTCGAGGTTGGCCCGGGCGTCACCGATGTGGTCGGCGACGACCGCGACGCCGAGGTACGGCTCTCCGGGACCGGTGGGGTCACTGGTGTCACTGCGGTCGTAGCGCAGGGCTGGAGTGATGTCGCTGAAGACGGAACCCATGTCGCCGCGGTTGAGGTACCAGGCGCTGTCGAACCGCAGCTTGCCTTCTTCTCCCTCGGTGGGCTGGAGCTGATCGTAGCCCGGAATGGTGAACTCATAGCTGGGTCGGAAGTCCGCGTTCGCGATCTGGGGACCGGCCTCGGCGCTGGGCTGCCGGGGAGCCAGCGAGATCAGGTCGAACTTAACGTCGCCGTCGTTCCGCCAGCCTCGGGTCGAGTCCTTGCGGCCCTCGTAGACGCCGCTGTCGCAGGCATCCTCCGGCTCGCCCCCGCCACCCTCCCAGGTGCCCTCGCATTCGAGTGTGGCTTCCATGATGGCGCCGGCCTGGTTGAAGTGTCCGGTGGCCGCATAGACGTTCACGTTGAGGTCGAAATCGGCGTTGCGGGCGTAGCGGCTGCCTTCCCACCCGCCGATCTTGCCCTGCCCGATGATCGTGTTGCGGGAGATGAACCATCCCCTGACGTAGCATCCCGGAGGCCACAGGCCGCACTGGACCGCAGGTATGACGATCATGTGGCGCTGGCAGTAGGAGAACCGATTCTTGATCCACCCACCGTCATTGTCCGAGCTGTCGTTGGCGGCACACTCGTCGATGCCGGATATGTACTGGTAGGGATCGGCGGGCTTGCGACCGCGCGGAAAGCGCTGGCTCGGCACGGTGTAGCTGCGCCCCCACGGCTCCATCATTTCCGACTCGGGTTGCGCCGACGGGCCGTTGTTGGGCTTCAGCCCCAGCGCATCCAGGTCTCCGTCTTTGGCCAGAGCATCCTCGACCTTCTGCGGATTGGCCAGGAGAGCCGGGTCGGAGATGGTGTATGAGTCGCCCGGCTTGAGGGTGGTTGCCACCGCGTCGTCGGGTGGGCCGTCGCCGGCCGCCTGCGCCGGAGCGGTGACCAGCCCCAGCAGGACCGCCGATAACGCGGCCGCCACGGCTGCTCTCTTCGGGAAACGCATGATCCTCCTCTGTCGGCTCGGCGGGCTGCTGCCATCGTTGTTGGCGCCGGTGATGAGGGCGGGCTTGACCGCGGAGACGATGCGGAAGCTGACGGATGGGGCGTTGAGTGCGCCGAGGCCGTCCAGCAGGAAGATGGGGTTGAAGGCGATGGTGAGCGGGGCGCCGGTGTCGGTGTCGAAGGTGGCGTCGATCTGCTCGCGGGCCTGGGCGTCGTCGCTGCTGCCGGCAGTCAGCGAGAGGGCGTACTGGGTGAAGTGGAGCTGGATGGGGGTGCTGCGGTGCCCTTCTCATGACACGGCCCGACCGGGACGATCACCATGTCCGCCGAGGCCGTAAAGCGGTGGACAGCCCTCCGGTGCTGGGCGAGCATCTCCGCGATGAATGACGAACCTCTCCCCATCCCCAAACGCGTCCGCTTCGTCGAGCTCAGCGCAAAGGCGCTGCGGGCGCTTGCCGACGGTGACCTCGCTGGCGGCAGCGCCGAGACCGGGGTCGCCCTTGACGAATTCTTCGTCTGCGACCGGGCCCGCTGGATCTTCGGCTATCGCGCTGACCAGCTCGCCGAGGACCCGTCTGCCGCGCCCTGGATCACGCGGGCCGCGGTGTCCGAGCCGGACGGGGCCGTGGTCGGCGACGCCGGGTTCCACGGGCCGCCGGACGAGGCCGGCATGGTCGAGGTCGGCTACACCGTCGTGCCCGGGTACCGCCGCCAGGGCTATGCCCGCGCCATGCTGACGGCGCTGCTCGTCAGGGCCGCCGCCGAACCCGGTGTCAGGACCGTGCGGGCCAGTATCAGATCCGACAACAACGAATCCCTGGGCACCATCGCGGGCTTCGGTTTCACGCGCGTCGGCGAGCAGGGGAACGAGCGCGACGGGCTCGAGATCGTCTTCGAGGTCCCGGCAGACGCGATTCAGGCCGAGTAGCTTTACGGCCTCGGCGGACATGGTGACCGTCCCGGTCGGGCCGTGACATGAGAAGGGCCGCACGGGTTGGGTGAGTTGTGAAGCTGACCTGGGCCCGTGCGGCCTGTTCCCATCCTGCCCCGTCCGGTGTCTCAAGCGCACATTTCGGCGAGTTGTCCGCCGAGCTCGCCAGTGCGTGGGAGGCCGCCCGGCAGTCCGCGCTCCGCGAGACCCGGGGCGGGGAGCGTCGGCGGGCGGCGGGTGCCGGCCGAAAGCCCAAGCTGGCCTTCCTCGATCGGCTGCTGGTCACCCTGGTCCATCTGCGCCGTCATTTGCCGCACGTGGTGCTCTCCGAGCTCTTCGAGGTGGATCGCTCCACCGTTTCCGCGGCCACCGCCAGGTCCGCCCGCTGCTGGCGGCCCGTGGTTTCGCCGTGCCCGACCGGCCCGGCCTGCGGCTGAAGGGGTCTGCCAACCCAGGCTCTTGGGGTCGATTGTTGATCCAATGCTCGATGGCGCGGAGGTCCTCAGCGGTGTGGAGGACAGGTTCGTGCGCTTGGGCAGGTACTGACGGATCAGGCCGTTGGTGTTTTCGTTCGTGCCCCGCTGCCAGGGGCTGCCGGGGCGGGCGAAGAAGCCGCCGTCGAAGTGAGGCGCGAGTTCGTGATGCCGGGCCATCTCGGAGCCTTGGTCCCAGGTGAGGCTCCGGCGAGCCTGAACTGGGAGCTTGCCGAGGTTGGCGATCAGGGCGTCACCTATGGTGCCGGCCGAGTGCCCGTCGGGCAGGGGGACCAGGCGGAGATAGCGGGTGCGGCGGTCGACGAGGGTAGCGACGGCGGACTGGCTGCGGACGCCGACGATGAGGTCGCCTTCCCAATCGCCGATGTGTTCTCTCAGCTCGATGACAGGTGGCCGGTGGTCGATGAGGACGGCGGGTGCGACGAATCTGGGCATGCGTTGCTCAGGGTGGCGGCGCTTCTTGCGCAGCGGGCGTCCGGTGCGGAGTTTCCGGGTCAAGGTCCTGCTCAAGCCGCCCTTGGCACCTTGGTAGAGGGCCCTGTAGATGCTCTCGTGGCACAGATGTCGCTCGGGGCGATCGGGCCAGCGGCCGCGCAGATGGGCGGCGATCTGTTCCGGGCTCCACTCCAGATCAAGCTTGGCCTGCACCTCGACCCTCAGCTCAGGATCCGCGGCCAGCTTGGCACGACGGGGGCGCCCGGCTCGTTCGCGGCAGCGGTGATGGGCCAGGTCGGCGTCATAGATCCCGTAGTCATGCGGGAGGCTGTTGCGCCGCAGTTCGCGGCTCACCGTAGACGGTGCCCTACCGAGCCGGCTGGCTATCTCCCGGACCGTCAGGCCGCGTTCGCGCAGCGAGGCGATCCTCCTGCGCTCCAACAGCGACAGATACCGGCCCGACCGGGACTTCTCCGGAAGGTAATCCGGCTGCAGACCTCCGTTCTCCGCCCGCCACCGATAGCCAGTCTTCCGCCCGATCCCGAGCTGCTTGCACGCATCCACGGTAGCCCCCGCTATGTTTTCCGCGGTCCTGCAAGAGGGCCGCTGGCCTCCGGGCCCGGCATGACTGTGTCCCCCTGTCGAACGGATGACCTGGGGGGTGGTGTCACCGGGCCCGGGAGGTGCCGTCGGAGACGCTGATCAGAGGTCCGGCCACCGCCCGGTCCGGCGCAATGCCGGACAGCTCGCGGGCGGCAGGTCTGCATAACGTGGATGCGCGCGTACGACACCGATGCCGAGGCCGGCACGTTCAACTCCCCTGAAGGGGCGCAATGTTCAATACCGAAGACGTGGGCGTGTTCCTCGGCCTGGACGTCGGCAAGAGTGCTCATCACGGCCACGGGCTCACCCCGGCCGGGAAGAAGGTCTTCGACAAGCCACTGCCCAACAGCGAGCCGAAACTGCGGGCCGTCTTCGACAAGCTGGCCGCAAAGTTCGCCACCGTGCTGGTGATCGTGGACCAGCCCGCCTCCATCGGTGCTCTGCCGCTGGCCGTGGCCCGGGACACAGGCTGCAAGGTCGCCTACCTGCCCGGCCTGGCGATGCGAAGGATCGCCGACCTCTACCCAGGCGAGGCGAAGACCGACGCGAAGGACGCCGCGGTGATCGCGGACGCCGCCCGCACCATGCCCCACACCCTGCGCTCCCTGGAGCTCACAGACGAGATCACCGCCGAGCTGACCGTCCTCACCGGCTTCGACCAGGACCTTGCGGCCGAGGCCACCCGCACCTCCAACCGGATACGCGGCCTGCTCACCCAGTTCCACCCCTCGCTGGAACGCGTCGTCGGCCCGCGTCTGGACCACCAGGCCGTCACCTGGCTCCTGGAACGCTACGGATCTCCGGCCGCGCTGCGAAAGGCCGGACGCCGCAGGCTCGTTGAGCTGATCCGGCCCAAGGCCCCACGCATGGCCGCCCGGCTGATCGACGACGTCTTTACCGCGCTGGACGAGCAGACCGTCGTGGTCCCGGGGACCGGCACCCTCGACATCGTCGTGCCCTCCCTGGCCCGCTCGCTCGCGGCCGTCCAGGAACAGCGCCGGGCCCTGGAAGCCCAGATCAACACCCTGCTGCAGGCCCACCCTCTTTCCCCGGTCCTGACGTCGATGCCCGGCGTCGGCGTCAGGACCGCCGCCGTCCTGCTGACCACCGTCGGCGACGGCACCAGCTTCCCCACCGCCGCCCACCTCGCCTCCTACGCCGGGCTCGCCCCCACCACGAAGTCCTCGGGAACCTCGATCCACGGCGAACACGCACCCAGAGGCGGAAACCGGCAGCTCAAACGCGCCATGTTCCTCTCCGCCTTCGCCTGCATGAACGCCGATGCGGCCTCCCGCACCTACTACGACAAACAACGCGCCCGAGGAAAAACCCATACCCAGGCCCTCCTCCGCCTCGCCCGCCAACGCATCAGCGTCCTGTTCGCCATGCTCCGCGACGGCACGTTCTACGAGCCCCGCACCCCCGAAACCGCCCCCGCCTGAACCCTTCGACCTTGACGAAGGACATAGAGGCCCCCCCCGGGCCGCCAGAAGACGCCAATACTCGGCCTCGAGCTCCAGCCTTCGCTTACGTCCCCGCCTCGCCATCAGCACGCCCCTCACGATCAAGGAATGTTGCGACAAGCGTTAGAACCCAAGCGCCGTCAGAGGGTCGTTTGGCCGTCGTCGAGAAAACCAGGAAGTGATCAGCAAGTCGCGTGACACACCGATCCGCAGGTCTTGGCTATTCCTCTCTCACGTCAGCGGGGTGTTCATGATGATCAGAAGCAAGTCGTCCTTTCTCCCTTTCTCGTATGTCTCAGAGGCCAGGAGAGTCGTCAACCAATGGGCCAGACTTCGGAGGTCACAAACGAAATTTGGACTTTGAGTGCTTGTTACGCGGGGTCTGCGTGTTCTCGTAGCGGTGCCGGTCTGCGGTGCGTGACCATACGGACGCCGACACAGGCTCGATCATCGGCGTCGTGCGTGAGGATAGGTATCTCGTCGGCCGCTGGCTCCGTCTTGACTGCCGCGGGTCTGGTCAGGCGTTTCCAGCTGGCGGGCGCCATGGCGGGCTACGAGCGCGGGTCGCAGTGCTCGACACCAGAAAAGCAACCAACGTCAAGAGCAAGCAGGCAGTACAAGGAAACACCGAGACAGGAAGAAGGGCGGACGTGTCCGGCAGCGAAAGCGAGAACCCAGTAATCCCCTCCCCGGCCCCCACGCCGACTCGACCCAGGACGAATCGGGACTGGTGGCCGAATCAGCTGGACCTTCAGGTTCTCCACCAGCACTCGCCCCGGTCCAATCCGATGGGTGAGGACTTCAACTACGCAGAAGAGTTCACGACCCTCGACCTCGACGCGCTGAAGCAGGACGTCTTCGAGGTCATGACGACGTCACAGGACTGGTGGCCTGCCGACTACGGCCACTACGGGCCGCTCTTCATCCGGATGAGTTGGCATGCCGCGGGAACGTACCGTATCGCCGATGGCCGGGGGGGTGGCGGTTCCGGCGCTCAGCGCTTTGCCCCCCTCAACAGTTGGCCGGACAACGCGAGCCTCGACAAGGCGCGCCGTTTGCTCTGGCCGGTCAAGCAGAAGTACGGCCGGAAAATCTCCTGGGCCGACCTTCTGGTCTTCGCCGGCAACTGCGCCATGGAATCGATGGGGTTCAAGACTTTCGGGTTCGGCTTCGGGCGAGAGGACATCTGGGAACCCGAGGAAATCTTCTGGGGGCCCGAGGACACATGGCTCGGAGATGAGCGCTACAGCGGCGACAGGAAACTCGCCGGTCCTTTCGGTGCCGTGCAGATGGGACTGATCTACGTCAATCCGGAGGGGCCCAACGGCAACCCGGATCCGATGGCTGCCGCCAGGGACATTCGCGAGACGTTCGGGCGTATGGCGATGAATGACGAGGAGACGGTTGCGCTCATCGTCGGCGGCCACACGTTCGGCAAGTGTCACGGTGCGGTCGATGCCGAGTACATCGGCCCGGAACCCGAGGCCAGCCCCATCGAGCAGCAGGGCCTCGGCTGGAGAAACACTTACGGCAGCGGCAAAGGCGCAGACGCGCTCACCAGTGGGCTTGAGGGCGCATGGACCTCCGAGCCGACGCAGTGGGACAACGGGTACCTGGACAACCTGTTCAGGTACGACTGGGAGCTGACGACGAGCCCCGCCGGTGCGAAGCAGTGGACTCCCACGGATCCCTCGGCCAAGGGCACCGTGCCTGATGCTCACCATCCGTCGAAGAGGCACGCTCCCATGATGCTGACGACGGACCTGTCGCTGAAGATGGACCCAATCTACGGGCCGATCACGAGGAGCTTCCACGAGAACCCGGACAAGCTCGCGGTAGCGTTCGCCAAGGCGTGGTACAAGCTGCTGCACCGCGACATGGGACCCCTCTCGCGTTACCTCGGCCCGTGGATTCCCGAGCCGCAGCTGTGGCAGGACCCCGTTCCCGAGGTCGATCACGAACTCGTCACGGACGAGGACATCGCCGCCCTCAAGGGCAGGATCCTCGCCTCGGGACTGTCCGTCTCCCAGCTGGTCACCACCGCTTGGGCGTCGGCGGCGAGCTTCCGCAGCACCGACAAGCGTGGCGGGGCCAACGGGGCACGGATTCGGCTCGCGCCGCAAAGGGACTGGGAGGTCAACGACCTGCCCGAGGTGGCTGAGGTGCTGCAGACCCTTGAGCAGATCCAGCAGGACTTCAACCGCTCACAGGCTGGCGGAACGAAGGTTTCTCTCGCTGACCTGATCGTCCTGGGCGGGTGTGCGGCCGTCGAGCAAGCCGCTAAGAACGCCGGGCACGACATCACAGTCCCATTCGCACCGGGGCGCGCGGACGCCTCGCAGGAGCAGACCGACGTGGAGTCGTTCGCCGTGCTCGAACCGAGCGCAGATGGGTTCCGCAACTACCTCCGAGCAGGAGAGAAGTTGTCGGCGGAGACTCTCCTACTGGACCGGGCCAACCGGTTGACGCTGACCGCTCTCGAGATGACGGTTCTGATCGGCGGTTTGCGGGCCCTGAACGCCAACTTCGGGCAATGCCCACATGGCGTCTTCACCGGCCGGCCCGAGACATTGACCAACGACTTCTTCGTCAATCTGCTCGACTTGGGCACGGAGTGGAAGGCATCCGCCTGGGCTGAGAGCGTATTCGAGGGTCGGGATCGCGCCACGGGCGAGGTCAAGTGGACCGCCACCGCCGTCGACCTCATCTTCGGTTCCCACTCCCAGCTCCGAGCCGTCTCGGAGGTCTACGCGTGCGAGGATGCGAGAGAGAAGTTCGTGCGTGACTTTGTGGCCGCCTGGGACAAGGTGATGAACCTCGATCGGTTCGACCTCGCCTGAGCCCGATGTCCGGGTCGGCCGCTGATCGGCCGACCCGGACATCCTCGGGATCCGGTCCGGGTGGTGCTGCCCGCCGATCCGGTGCTTGGGCATCCGCAACAGGAAGTCGTCGCGCGGCTGTGGAAGTGGCGGCAGACGGAAACGGGCCGGTTCTACCTGGTACGCATGCCGTCGTACCGCAATGGCGAGGACGGCAGTGTGGCGGCGGAGTACCGGGTGTGGGTCGTGCCCCTGAGCATGTGCGGCCGGTCGACGCCGTCGACTACGACCAGGTCGTCACCGAGCGGCTGGAACATCGCCGCAGTCGGTGGTCCGTGAGGTGCTCGGGAGCGCCAGCCTTCGGGGGTGCTGCAGAGGCTGGACGACGGCCGGGGCCCTTCCCTGGGTGTTCTGCACGCGGCGGACTTGGCCATGCGGCGGTCTCCAGCAACTCGCGATTGATGGTGGCGAAGAACGACTCGGCGAGCGCGTTGTCCCAGCACTGTCCGGTCCGGCTGGCCGACAGCCGGACTCCAAGCTCGTCGGCCAGCGCGGCGAATTGCTGGCTCGTGTACTGCCCGGGTTCAAGGAGTCGTCGCAACACTGCCTGTCAGTCAGCATAGATACTCGTTGAAAGCCTCGGCGGGATTTCGCCAGCCGAGAGTCTTGCGGGAGCGGCGGTTGAGAGCGGAGGCGACAGCGTCGAGATCCTCTCGGCTGTGCCTGCTCAGGTCGGTTCCCTTGGGAAAGTACTGGCGAAGGAGCCCGTTGGTATTTTCGTTGGTGCCGCGCTGCCAGGGGCTGTGCGGGTCGGCGAAGTAGACCTCCAGGCCGGTATCGATGCGCAATTGGGCGTGTTGAGCCATCTCCGCGCCCTGGTCCCACGTGAGCGACCTTCGCAGGTGCTCGGGCAGCGTGGTGATCGTGGCGGCGATGGCATCGCGTACGGCCTCGGCGCCGTGGCCGGCCAGCGCCGGGCCGTTCTTGACCCGCGGGCCATCGCCGTGGCCGTCCATCCGGGGCAGGCGCAGCAGCATCGTGTACCGGGTGGTGCGCTCGACCAGCGTGCCGATCGCAGAACTGCCCAGGCCGATGATGAGGTCGCCTTCCCAGTGCACGGGGACGGCCCGGTCCGCGGCCTCGGCAGGCCGCTGGCTGATCATCACCTCCTCGGTGACGAACTTCTTCCCGCGGCCCCGGGTTCGGGCCCGCGGCACCCGCAGTGCCCGGCCGGTGCGCAGACAAGCCGTCAGCTCGCGGCGCAACGCGCCGCGTCCGTGGATGTAGAGGGCCTGGTAAATGGCCTCGTGCGAGATCCGCATCGTCTCGTCCTCGGGGAAGTCGACCGGGAGCCGACGGGCGATCTGCTCCGGACTCCATGACAGCGCCCAGCACCGGTCCTGACGGCGCCCGTGGCGCCGGCCGATCCAACGGACCTCCGGTCCTTCAACCGCGCGGCCGCCCGGCGCGGAGACCGCGCCGGCAAGCCGACCTTGCACATTGCGCCCTGTCCTGGGGGCAGCCTTTCTCCGCTTCCGTTGGTCGGAGCACGTGTACCGACGAAGGGGGAAGACGGTTCATGCGTGCCGCACGGCGGAAGACGGGTCTGATCGTGGCTGGCGCGGCGGCGCTCGCTGTGCTTGCGGGCGGTGTGTACACCATGACGTATCCCGAGGCTGACACCCGGGGGTACATGCTGGATCCGCCACGGTCGGTCGGTGAGTACGTAGTCCTGGGCAACGACCTGAGTTACGTGGGGATCGTGGACTGTGCGGGCGAACCCTCCGACGCGGACTGCTTCCAGGGCGAGACGGAGGTGAAGGGCACCGGCATCACACCGCGGGACGCCGGCAGGATCGTCCGCAACGCGTCCGGTACGGGTGCGGACTACGCGGTGGGCGGATGGCGGCCCAACGGGACGACGGGACGACGGGACGACGGGACGACGGGACGACGGAAGGCAAGTGGCTGACCTTCAGAGGACTGTGGGGTGAGATCCCCGACCCGCAGGAGGCGGTCGCCCGCTTCCTCCGGTCGGCCGGTGGAGACGAGCAGTTCCCCTTCCACGGCATCAAGTGGGCCGGACCGGAGGAGGAGTTCCACCTGGACGGCTACGACGGCGCCGTGATGACGTGCCGGAACGCCGTGCACGGCAACGGTGAGGACGCTCCCCGCGCCTTCTGCGTCTGGGCCGACCACAGCACCGTGGCCGCCACGGAGCACTCCCGCATCTCCCTGTCGGAGCTGGCGGAGCTGACCACCGGTCTCTACAGGACCTCGCGCGTCAGGAAGTGATCACGCCCGGCTGAGGATCACCGACCGGCTGAGGTGCCGGGGCTGGTCGCGGTTCTGTCCCTATGGTCTACGCGACCGCGACCGCGACCGCGAGCACGAGGCGCTGGACACGTACCAGCTCCGCGAGCGGGGTCCAGGCCGCCCGCCACCCCTGTGTCGCCCGTCGCGTGGGGTTGAAGGTGAGCGCGACAGCGGCCTGCCCAGGTGTGAGCATGAAGGACAAGGGGCTGCCGTCGGCGGCCAGGTGGACCTTCGTGGTCAAGCCGCCGCGGGAACGCCCGACCGCGTGATCCGTCGGCTCCATCGTCGAGGCCGCCCCCCTTTCCCCGGGCCCGGCCGTATGCTGATGCACCCGCATGATCGTGGAGTCCACCGACATCCCAGAGCATCGCAAGGCCCCCTGTGCCCATGGGTGGGTGGCGGTCGCCTTCCGGGGCGACCGAGGATCGCAACCTCATACAACGCGGTTCGGCGCATCACTTCCACGGTGTGGCGGTCACCCTCCGGGGCGACGCAGAAGTCGCCGGGGCACCCAGAAGAATCGTCAGGCGTCTCCTGACGACAAGCCGTCAAGGAAGTCCTGAGACCTCGCACGGACAGCTGCCCGCTCCCGACGGCTGCCCGCTGTGGCGGCCTTCAGTGGATGCTGTCGTGCCTGCCGACGGGCGGGCAGGCGTCAGGTCTGTTCGGGTGGATTCAGCGCTCGACGGGAGCCGCCCGCATGTCACATTGCATCCGCTTCGCTAATTGAGGCTATCTATGGGGTCAAACCAGGCACTGCCGTTGTCCTGGAGACCCTTCACTCCTGCCATGGAGGTTCCGTGCGCCCGTCCCACCGCCTTACAGCCAAGATCGCCGCCGCTGTCGCTCTCGCAGCCGCGGGCAGCCTGATCGCATTCCATCCGAGCGCCTCCGCGGTTTCGGCCGCACCGGTACATGCCGTCTTCGCTGACGTCCAGTCCTCCGCGGCTGTGACGGGCTCGGTGCGCATCAGCCTGTTGGCCGGCGGCACGGTCACCATTCCGGCCTCAAAGCTCTCCGTCGGCGCCACCTTTGACACCGGGGCCCAGGTGTCGCTGGTCTCGACGGTGACCAACAACACCAACGCCACCCTGGTCTTCTCAGCTGGCGGTAGCGCCAGCGTTACGGTCGCACCGGGTGCTTCGGCGAGTGTCAGCGCACTCGCCAACGGCAGCTTGAAGATCAGCGTCACCTAACGGGCAGACACCGGCGGTTGGTCCACCCCCACATGCGCGGGGAGCACCACAGCGGCCACAGCCGCAGCCGCCGAGGTCCATCCCCACATGCGCGGGGAGCACAGCCAGCCAGACAGCGGGCACCGCAGGTCGCCCGGTCCATCCCCACATGCGCGGGGAGCACCCTTATCGACCTGCGGTGCTTTCCCGCGACACGCTATGGTCTCGCTGGCCCGGCCTGTGAGCTGGAGTAGCGGCGGTTTGGGATGGCCGGGGGACTACTCTCGCAGGAAGCGTACGTCCGCGGCATCCAACAGGTGCCGCAGCAGCGGATGCGGTTCGCTCACCGCTGCCCTCATAGTGCGCCCAGGAACCGGGCCAGGGCGGCGTTGAACTCGGCCGGGCGCTCCAGGTTGGGCATGTGGGCTGAGCCCTCGATGATGGCGAGGGTGGAGTCCGGCAGCTGCTGGTGCATGAACTCGGCGTCGTTCACCGGGGTGTACTCGTCATCCGCACCGACCACGACCAGCGCGGGAACCGTCACCTTGGTCAGCAGCTCGCAGTAGTCTGGGCGTTCCGCCCGCCCGCGCAGCGCCGCCGCTGCGCCCTCTGGTGGGGTCGTCCGCATCATCCCCAGCACGTGTGCGGCGACCTCGGGGAAAGCAGCGATGTTGTACGGGGCGACCATCTTGTCGATGACCTCGTCCGCGTAGCCGCCCATGCCCTCCGCGAGCAGCCGGTCCGCCATGGCGTTGCGGAAGACCCTGCCCTCGGGCTTCTCCGCGGCGGGGAAGGTGTCGGCGAGCAGTAGACCGCTGACCCGGCGGGGGAAGAGGCGGTAGAACTCCATCGCGATTTGCCCGCCCATGGACAGCCCGCCGAGAAGCACTCGGTCGAGGTCGAGCAGGTCCATCAGCGCAGCGATGTCGCGGGCGAAGTCCTCCAGCGGCGTGATCCCGGGGACGACACTGCTCTCGCCGTAGCCGCGCAGGTCCGCGGTGACCACGCGATATCCGGCCGATGCGAACTCCTCGGCCTGCGGCGCCCACATGGTGCGGTTGAAAGGGTGCCCGTGGACGAGGAGGAGAGGCGTGTCATCGCGGCCACCCTGGTCGTCGTAACCGATGATGATGCCGTTCACGTCTGCGGTCGCCATGTGATCACCTTAGATGATCGATTCCCTGGGATCGCCTTCTGTGCATGGGATGAGGGAGAGTCCAACGTCGGTGTGTGAAGACAGAGCTGGACTCCCCCGCGACCGCGCTGTACGTCAAGCCCGACGACCTCCTGAAGGATTCGCCGCAGGTCGCCCCGTGGCGGCCGGTCGTGGGTATCGCACCCCAGTTCAGCGACGCGGAGCTGGTGACGCTGGCCATGATGATGCAGGCGATCCTCGGGTTCACCTCCGAGGCCCGCTGGTTGCGGCATGCCCGCGCCCACCTGCGGCACCTGTTCCCCTGCGTACCCCAGCACCCCGGCTACAACAAGCGACTACGCAAAGCCGCAGACCTTATCCGACACCTCACCCGCACGCTGGCCTGCGACACCACGCTGTGGACCGACGACGTATGGGTCGTGGACTCCACACCTGTCGAGTGCGGCCGCTCCCGTGAGACCGTCAAACGTTCCGACGCGGCCGGATGGGCCCAGTACGGGTACTGCGCCAACTACACACGCTACTTCTGGGGGCTGCGGCTGCACCTGGTCTGCACCCTGCATGGCCTCCCAGTCGCTTTTGCACTGAGTAGTCGGGCGCCCGGGGGAATCTCACCCCGGGCTCCCACAGAGTGAAGGAGGCCGCCGAAGAGGTGCCCGTGGCTCGGGTCCTTTTCCGACGGCCCCCTCCCGAACCGGGCAGGCGAGATTTCCCCGCACCCGGCTCTCCAGTAATCAATTCTGGGCTGAGGCTGTACTCCGTCCCGCATGGATGTCCTGGTGGCAGCGTTCACAGACCACGAGGTCTTGCGTTTCCGCACGGCCATCAGGTGTACCCACGGCGGTCCTGGTTTACTGATCGTTTCAGAATGAGGTTCGGAGTCGTCTCAAGCAGATGATGCCGCAGGCGAGACGGACGCGTTCACGCAGACGCATTCAGATAGACGCGGGAAACGCGCGTACCGATGCGCGTGACGATCTCGTATGCGATCGTGGCGCTGGCCTGTGCCCAGTCCTCGGCGGTCCCCTCGGTTGCCGGGCCCGAACAGCACGACCTCGCTGCCCACCTGGGGGTCGTCACCGCCCAGGTCCACCATGAACATGTCCATGGCGACCCGCCCCGGCGATCGCGCGCAACTTGCCGTCGACCAGCACCGGGCGGCTGCCCGAGGCGTGCCGCGGGATGCCGTCCGCGTAGCCGACCGGCACCAGGCCGAGGGTGGTCTCGTCGGGGGTGACGTAGTGATGGCCGTAGCTGACACCGTGGCCGCCGGGGACGTGCTTGACGAGGGCCAGCGCGGCGCTGAACGACATCACCGGGCGCAACCCAAAGTCCTCCGGAGTGCCCAGTTCCGGGCTGGCCGAGACGCCGTACATGGCAATGCCCGTGCGGACCATGTCGAAGTGGGTCTCGGGCAGGGTGAGGGCGGCCGCCGAGTTGGCGATGTGCCGCGCCTCGGGCCGTACGCCCTGCTCCTCGGCGTACGGCGTCATCTCCCGGAACCGGGCGAGCTGGGCGGTGATGGACGGGTGACCCGGCACGTCGGCGCACGCGAAGTGCGAGAACAGTCCGGCGATCCGGACCAGCCCCTCGACTTCCGCGCCGCGGGGTTAAACATCAAGCTCAGTCGGCGTGGAGGATCCGAAAGCGATCGAGTTCCCCCGGATCTCGGTCCACGACTTGGACCGGCGTCCGAGCCCATTGCCAGACGCTGATGCCTGGCGTGCGGGAGAACTGGATCTTCCCGCGGGTGCCTTCGACGGCAACGCGCGGCCAGGATTCGGCAGTGCGCGCCCGGTCCGTGCCGTGAGCACGCAGCACATCGGCGAGGACGGCGATCGTGTCGTAGCCCTCGAAGGCGACGAAGGAGGGCGCTTCGGCCAGCCGCTCGCGGAGGGCCGTCTCGACTCGTGCACCGAGTGGGCTGAGGCGCTCGGGCAAGTAGCGCAAGAACGGGATCGCGGCGCCGTCGTCGCCCAGCAGCGTCGCCCATTCGGCGAACTCCGGTTGCCCGGCCGGAGCGCCGATCAGGACCTCGGCGAGGCGCTGGTCGCTGCGGACAGACTTGACGAGCGGCACCGCCGGCTCCGGGTGGCCGACCAGAAGAAGGAGGGCTGTCGCCCGATGATCGACGAGTTCGTCGCACACGGCCACGGGGGTGAGCGCGCTCATGTCGAGCTCGATGACAGTGCCGCCGCGTGAAGCGAAGTAGTCCCGCAGAATGCGGGTCCCGGATGCCCAGTAGACACTCGACTGGGCTGCTACAGCGATTCGGCTGTGGCCCGCGCCGAGGAGGAAGTCCGCGTAGACCTGCCAGCCGTGGGACTGCGGCGGGGAGAGGCGCGCGACCCATTCCGTCGGCTGTTCGGTGAGCGCGTCGAGAACTGCTGACGAGCAGAGGAACGGCAGGCCGAGGGCGTCGGCCCTGACAGCAGCGGCGCGAGCGACGACGCTGTGATACTCCCCCGCCACCGCCACCACGCCCAGGCGGGCCAATTCGTCGACGGCCGCCGCGGCTCTCTGCGGATCAGCCGCGGTGTCCCGGACCACCAGCTCGAGCGGTCTCCCGAGGATCCCGCCGGCCTCGTTGACCTCGCGTACGGCCAGCTCGAGTCCGGCGAGCAGGTGTTGCCCCGCCTCGACCCAGCCCGGCCGGGTCAGCGGAACGAGCGCGCCGATCCGGACGGATGACCCGTCGGTCCGCTCTGCCACAGGTGTCGAAGGTGGCGTATTCATGCGTGGGCTTCTCCCGTATGACGATATGCGGATTGAGGGCTTCTCGCGACGGGCGCTGCCGTTGTGGCAGCTCTCTCGCGGCCGGCGGCCGAACGGCCGTTGTTCGGTCCGGGTGACTTCCTCAGCTGCCGCGCAGCGCGGCGGCGAACGGACCGTCGCCCAGGACCTTGATCCGGCCCGCTGTGACGCCCTGTTCGACGTTGAGCACTCCCTCGCCGAGTTCGCGGCAGGTGTCGGAGTCGAGCACGAGGCGCGCGTCCAGTTCCTCGGCGGGTCCGTCGCCGTACGCCGGCCCTCCGCCGCCTAGGCGTAGGTGGAACACACCTTCGTCCACTACCACTTCGACGACAGTCGGGATCTCCGGCGCCGGGAGGCGGCACAGGAGGGGCAGAGCGAACCAGTGCGCCCGTACCGCGTCGGTGGGTCGGCGCTCGGCGAGGTCGGGCGCACCCCATTCGGCGAGTGCGGTCAGGACGGGCAGCAACCCCACGCCTCGCGGGGTGAGTTCGTAGACCGTCGCGGCTCCCGGCGGCGGGAGCCTGCGCCGTGTCGCGAGACCCTGTGCCTCCATGTCCTTGAGCCGGGCGGCAAGCACGTCCGTGGAGACGCCGGGCAGGTCGGCATGCAAGTCGGTGTAGCGGCGCGGTCCGCCAAGGAGCTCCCGGACGATCAGCAGGGTCCAGCGGTCCCCGACCGCGTCCAGGGCGCGGGCGGAGGCGCAGTACTGGTCGTAGCTTCGACGGCGTTGCTGACGTGGCGGCATGCGACGCAGTCTAGACAAGTTGTTGGACTTTCCAAGCTCGTACTTGGTAAAACCAAGTGACACAGTTGCGGTACGGGCGAGACCAGTGGGGTCCGGGCGGTCCGGGGCCCGTGAAGAACCAGGGAGGGCGCGCCATGGAGTTTCGGCAGTCGAGCAAGCTCAGCGAGGTCTGTTACGAGATCCGAGGGCCGGTGATCGAGCAGGCCAACGCACTGGAGGAGGCGGGCCACAGCGTGCTGCGCCTCAACACCGGGAATCCGGCGCTGTTCGGCTTCGAGGCGCCCGAGGAAATCGTCCAGGACATGATCCGGATGCTCCCCCGGGCACACGGCTACACCGACTCGCGCGGGGTGCTCTCCGCCCGCCGCGCGGTGACCCAGCGTTACCAGGCGCTCGGCCTGAGCGAGGTCACGGTGGACGACGTCTTCCTCGGCAACGGGGTCTCCGAGCTGGTCTCCATGGCCGTGCAGGCACTCCTTGAGGACGGCGACGAAGTCCTCATTCCCGCCCCCGACTTTCCGCTCTGGACCGCCGTCACCACCCTCGCTGGCGGCAAGGCCGTGCACTACGTCTGTGACGAGTCGGCCGACTGGTACCCCGACCTCGACGACATGGCATCCAAGATCACGGACCGCACCAGGGCCGTGGTCATCATCAACCCCAACAACCCCACGGGCGCGGTCTACCCGAAGGAGATCGTCGAAGGCATCCTCGACCTCGCCCGCCGCCACCAGTTGATGGTCTTCGCGGACGAGATCTACGACCAGATCCTGTACGACGACGCCGTGCACCACTGCACGGCGGCCCTCGCTCCTGACCTGGTCGTCCTGACCTTCTGCGGGCTGTCGAAGACGTACCGGGTGGCGGGATTCCGTTCCGGCTGGCTCGTGGTGACCGGCCCCAAACAGCACGCGAAGAGCTACCTGGAGGGGCTGAGCATGCTCGCCTCCATGCGGCTGTGCGCTAATGCCCCGGCCCAGTACGCCATCCAGGCCGCGCTCGGCGGCCGTCAGTCCATCAACGAACTGACCGCGCCGGGCGGCCGTCTCCTCGAACAGCGCGACCGCGCCTGGGAGAAGCTCAACGAGATCCCCGGAGTGTCGTGCGTCAAGCCGAAGGGCGCCCTGTACGCGTTTCCGCGCATCGACCCCAAGGTGCACCCGATCCACGACGACGAGAAGTTCGTGCTCGACCTACTGCTCCAGGAGAAGATCCAGGTCGTCCAGGGCACCGGCTTCAACTGGCCCCGCCCCGACCACTTCCGGATCCTGACCCTTCCGCACGCCGACGACCTGGACACGGCGATCAGCCGGATCGGAAGGTTCCTGAATGGGTACCGGCAGTAGGGAGCTCTCCCGGCGGGGGACACCGCGCCGGTCGGTGTGCTTCTCCCGTCCCGCGGGAGGCCGGATGGGCATAGCTGCGACCAAATCCCCTGGTGGCAGCGGCTTCGGGGCCGCGTAGCTTTACTAATCGTTTCAGAAGGAAATACGTCTGGCGGGTTGGCGGTTGGGTGGTGTGTCGGCAGGATCTGGTGTGTGTCTGCTGATCTTGTGCCTGATGGCCTGTGGGAACGCATTGCCCCGCTGCTGCCGGTTCGTCCGCCCCGACGCCACCGGTATCCCCGCCTGGCGAATGGTGGCCGGAAGACTCGCATCCGATGATCTGCCCGAGATCGCGACCGAGGCGCCTGACCGATCTGGGCCCCGCAGCCGGCCCTCCACCTGCTTCGGCCTCGAACAGCGCGGTGGCGGTACGGGCCGGGGTGTGCGACTGCACGGATGCGATCATGACTCGGAGGGGCGAGGCTGTTGCTTGTGGCAATGCTGCGCTGCCTGCCCAGTGGCGGGGCGCATTGACGCTCCGCGGTCAGGCCGTGCAGGAGTCCTCAGCATCTCTCTCAGCCCCAGACCTCACGGAGTTCGTCATGACCGCTCCCTCTGGCTCCATCGTTCTGGAGCCCGCAGCCCAGCAGTTCGCAGATGCCACGTCCCAGCCGCCGTTCTTGTACGACCTGGGGCCCGAGAAGGCCCGCAGGGTGCTGGACGACCTTCAAGCGGAACCGATCGAGAAGCTCGATGTCGACTCAGAGTGGATCACTGTTCCTGCCGATGTCGGCGATGTACGTGTCCGCATCGTCCGGCCGCGAGGCGCCGCGCCGCCCCTCCCCGTGGTTCTCTATATGCATGGCGGTGGATGGATTCTGGGCAACGCCGACACCCATGATCGACTGGTCCGCGAGCTCGCGGACGGGGCGCAGGCTGCGATCGTGTTCGTCGAGTACACCCGCTCTCCCGAGGCGCACTACCCGGTGGCGATCGAGCAGGGCTACGCCACCGCTCAGTGGATCGTCCGAGAAGGCGCTGCCCATGGCCTCGAACCGGACCGCATGGCGGTGGCGGGCGACTCGGTCGGCGGAAACATGACGGCTGCTCTCGCTCTGATGGCCAAGGAGCGCGGCGACGTCCGTTTCGTGCATCAGTCCATGTACTACCCGGTCACCGACGCCGAAATGAACACCAAATCCTACGCCGATCTCGCCACCGGCTACTTCCTCACCGCCAAGGCCATGGAATGGTTCTGGAACGCCTATATTCCCGACCGCGCGCAGCGCAGCGAGATCACCGCCTCTCCCCTGAAGGCCGACCTTGATCAGCTCTCCGGTCTGCCACCGGCCTTCCTCCTTGTCGACGAGGCAGATGTCCTACGCGACGAGGGCGAGGCGTACGCGGCCAAGCTCCGCGGCGCGGGCGTCGACACCACCACGGTCCGTTACGACGGCATCACCCACGACTTCATGATGCTCAACCCCCTCAGCGACACCCATGCCACCCGTGCGGCCGTTGCCCAGGCCGTCGCAGTGCTGCGCGACGCCCTGAGCAGTGGTGTCGCTTCGCCTTGATCTGTGACGTTCCGTGACTCGGTCGGTGCTTCGTAGGCCGACGGTCGTTCTCCAGGGGCCAACTGCCCACTTTGGGAGGCTCGGCATGGCATCCGATTCCATCTGGCGATCCGCAGCGCGGCAGTTGCCGCTCAGGCTCACCGTCGGCACGTTCTTCCTCAACTCCGCGCTGTCGAAACGCGGCGCGGACCAGGCCACCGCTGAGGGACTGCAGCAGTTCGCCACCACCGCCTACCCCTTCTTGGGCAAGCTCGATGCCCAGCAGTTCGTCCGGTTGCTCTCTGCCGGGGAGACCGCCGTTGCCGCCGCGCTGCTCCTGCCGGTGGTCCCTGCCGCTGTTGCCGGAGCCGCGCTGACCGCGTTCTCTGCCGGCACGCTCGGGCTATACCTGCGCGCGCCGGGCATGCGTAAGGAGGGCAGCCTACGACCCACTGAGCATGGAACCGCGCTGGCCAAGGATGTCTGGATGCTGGGCATCGGCATCTCCCTCATCGTCGAGGGCGTCAGCGCTCACCGTTGGTAACGAGGCGGATACGGTGTCGGCTAGGGCTCTGACCGCATAGGTTCGCCAGGTTGTTCAGGCCACAGCGGCAAGGGGGCGTCCGCCCCAGCGGATGCCTTTCTCGCTGCGGATGCGGCCGCGTTCCTTGCGCTCGGCGGCCAGGACGTCGCGGTGGCGGGCGTTGGCGTTGCGCCAGCGCAGGTAGGCGTGCAAGGCCCGGGTCTGCACCGTGTGGTTGGGGTAGTTGGCGATGGTGAACTGCCTCAGCGGTTCCGAAGTGCGCCTCGATCGGGTTCGCCCACGAGGCGTAGGTCGGGGTGAAGCACAGCTCGGCCTTGTGCTTGTTCGCCCAGCGGCGGATGGCGGTGCCCTTGTGGGCGGACAGGTTGTCCATGATCACGTAGATCGGTGCGCCGTCGGGCCGGGCGGCGCGGATCGACTTCAGCGCGGCCAGCGTGTTCGCAGCCCCTTTCTTGCGGCGGTTGATGCCCCACAGGCGGTCATCGCCGAGCGAGTAACAGCCGTGGAAGTAGCGCACCCCGTGAGTGCGGTGGTAGGTGGCCGGCACCCGGTCGGGATGCTTCCGTTCGGCCCAGCCCGAGCCCGCGGTGGGCCGGATCCCGAGCGGGCCGAACTCGTCGAAGGCGAACAGCCGGTCCGGGAAGCGGTCAATGACCTCCTCGATCCGGTCCAGCTTCGCCTCACGGTCGGGGTCGGGGGATTCCTTCCATGTCTTGGTGCGCTGGAACGTGACACCGCGGCGGGCGAGCAGGCCGCGTAATGCCTCGCGGCCGATGCGGATGATCTGGCCGTGGACTTTCCGCAGGTAGGCGACGAGTTTGCGCAGCGAGCAGCGGGTGAAGGGCTGGCCGAGCCTGGTGGGGCGGGTGGTGGCCGTCTGGACGACGAAGTCCTCGTCGTCACGACTGAGCAGGCGGGGACGGCCTCCCGCCCACCGAGGGTCCAGGCAGTCCAGGCCGATCTTGTTGAACCGGTGGATCACATCGCGCACGGTGTCCTCGTCGGCCTGCACCAGCCGGGCGATCACCGGCACCCGGTTCCCGCCGGCCGCGGCCAGCAGCATCATCGCGCGCCGGTAGCGCACCGAACTCGTGCTGCCCCGGCGCACGATCTGCTGCAGCTTCTGCCCCTCCTGGTCAGTCAGTCTGCGCACACGGACAGGCTCAGCCACCGCCACCTCCGCACCCACCTCGTGCACGTTCCCGCCAGGATTGCCCGCTCCGCCCGCCGTATCACCCTGCACCTGCCCCACAACTGGCCCTGGCAGCACGCCTGGACACACCTGTTCGACACCGTCCACGACCCACCCGAACCGGTCTGACAGCCCTTTGCCCACCCCGCCGGCCAAGGCCCGACCGGAACCGCACCGTGGAAAAGCTGGGCAGACCAGCAGATACAACCCGCCCATGCCCAACAGCCGTCCCAAAACCGGCTCGGGATCCGTCAGAAGATCACTTTCAGACCGCGTCGGTGGATCGAGGCTAAGGGATGGGAGCGGCCGGTGAACTGCGGTCCGCTCAGCGGAACATGACGCGACAGGCAGCTACCAGAGGAACCACGCTGTTCCTCGGCAGCCCGGCATCTCCGGGGGCCAACACTCAACGTCGAAGGAGTATCCAGCAACCATGCGTCTCACCTTGCGAAAGAGAATGGGCGGTCTCGCCGCCATGATCATGCTGGCCGGCATCGGTTCAGCTGCTACCGCCACGGGAGCGAGTGCGGAACCGGCACCGTCCACGTCCCTAGCGCCCTTCGCCGGTGTCTTCCATCCGATCAAGAACGTCGGCAACAGCAAGTGCCTGCAACCCGAGGGCGGATCCACGGGCGAGGTGGCGATCGTGCAGGCGGCCTGTACGGGCAGCACCGCGCAGGGCTGGCAGTTCCTGCAATTCTCCGGCAGCAGCTACCACCTCATCAACCAGCTCAGCGGCCTATGCATGTACATGAACGGCCCCGTCGCGTCCCGGTCGCCGATCGCCCAGGTGGAGTGCACAGATGTCACCAACGAGGACTGGAAGAGCTCGGCACCGCCGCCTGACGTCGTGACGCTGATGTCGAGGGCAGGTCGTCGTGACACCAACCTCTGCATCGACGTGCCGGGGGGACCGTCGGCCGAGGGGTTGGGTGTGCAGATCTTCCGCTGCAACGGAAGCCTCGCGCAGCGCTGGATCGTCGGCTTCTAGTTTGTCCCTCTGCCCGCCAACTCGGTGCCCGTGACGGCCGCTCCGCGCTACGGTAATTGCTCACTCCGGCGGCGGCGCGTCAACGAAGTGCCCACCAGGACTGGATCTCTCAGGAAGCTGCGCTTGTGTGGCCGCCCCGCGGCAGGCCACAGAGCTATGCCCCTCCGATTCCTGGGCGCTCTGCTTTGCCGCCCAGGACGCCGTCTTGATTGGTGTCCACTTCGGCGATCGCGACCCAAGGGGCCTGGTGCACCGGATCGAAAGCTCGCAAAGCGGTGGTGTCGGGCACCGGTCCCCGCGTCGACCGGGCGTCCGAGTCTTCCGATGGATGGGATCGCGCCGGTGCTGCAGACACTGCATGACCTGTCCGATCGGAAGACCAGGCGGTGCACTGTGACATCGGCGGAAGGTGGCGTGCGGTTGGGCCAGAGGGGTTCCATCTGACCACGCTGATCTCCTGGCGCAAGCGGCTGGCCGCTTCGACGCGGTCCGGGACATCGTGGCCGCCATCGGGGTGCCCGGGGAAACAAGGCGGGCGCTGGACTCGCTGGTGCTCGATGACGCGGTGGCCCCGCAGGACGCCGCCCGTTGTTCAGCAGTTTCCTAGGAAAACATCACCGCCTGCTTCCCCCAGTTCGACGGAGGCGGAGGCGATGCCGGATTCCGGTGCGGAGGGGGTCAGCGTCGCGCAGGCCGAGTTCGTCGGTGATGGTGAGGGCTCGAGTCCAGGCACCATGGGCAGCGCCGACTTGGTGCGCACTGTGATGGCTGTCGCCGAGCCAGACCAGGCACCTGGCCTCGCTGTTGCGCTCCCCGGTAGCGAGGAACAGCTCCACCGCCTGCCGGTAGCAGTCGACCGCCGGCTGATACTGGCCCATGCGGTAGCGGATGTAGCCCAGGCTGTCCCAGGTATGAGCCTGCCCGTTCACATCCCGTGTCGCCAGCGCTAGCGCCAGCGCCTGCTCGCAGCGTGCCAACGCCTCGACGTGGTCACCCAGTTGCGCTGATACCCAGCCGATGTGGTTCAACGCCGCCGACTGCCCTGCCCGGTCGCCCACCGCGCGGTAATGCTCCAGACTGCGATTCGCATGCTCCAGCGCTTGCTGCTGACGGCCCTGCGCCCCCGACATCCGCGCGAGGTGCTGATGCGTGCGAGCCTGCCCTGCGTCGCTGCCCAGCGCGGCGAACAACTCCAGCGCCTGCAGGTAGTGGCCTCGCGCCTGCACAGGATCCTCCTCCAACCGGTCCAGCGCCAGCCCCAGCCCGCGGTGGGCACTGGCCTCACCGGCCCGGTCATCCTTCCGGCGCGCCGCCTCCAGCGCACGGCGCCCGACTGCCGCCAAGGCCTGCCAATACCCGTGCCGGTCCAGAAACGTGGTCAGCACTGCGGCCAGCCGCCACACATGGCCGTCGAAGCCCGTGGACGCACCCCGCACCACCTCAAGTAGCACCCGGTACTCGGCGACGAACCAGTCCAGCGCCTGTTGATAATCCGTCGGCTCCCCTGGGTTCGCTCCCGGCCGCGCCGGTGCCAACGCCACCGGGTTGGGCTGCGGGGTCACCAGTACATCAGCCGCCCACGCCGTGTGGAGGTAGTGATCCAGCATTCGGTGGACGGCCGCCCGCCGCAGCTGCTCACTGTCGTGAACGGCCACCAGCTCGCCGGCATACACCCGCAGCAGATCATGGAATGCATACCGCCCCGGAACGTGCTCGACCAGCAGGTTTCCTCTGGTCAGCTCGATCAGCAGCTCCGCAGCCTGCTCCGGCGGCACTCCCGCCAGCGCAGCCACCGCCGCCAACCCCGCATCCGGCCCCGGATGCAACCCCAACAGACGGAAGACCCGCGCCGCATCAGTGCTGAGCGCGCGGTAGGACCAGGAGAACACCGCTCGTACTTGACTGGCAGGCTCGCCCCCGTCCAGCGCGTCCAACCGGCGGCCTGCCTCCCGCAACTCCTCTGCCAGCACCCCCAACGGAATCTGCGGCTGCGCGGCTGCACGCGCCGCCACTACCGCCAACGCCAGGGGCAAGCCCGCGCAGCATGCGACGATGTCCCCCACCGCCTCAGCCTCGGCCGCCACCCGACCCGCCGAGAGCCGATTCGCCAGCATCTCCCGCGCCGCAGCCGGATGCAGCAGGTCTACTGGTAGCAGATCCGCGCCCTCCGCCGCGGCCAGCCCGGTCAACCGGTTCCGGCTGGTCACCAGCGCCATGCATCCCGCCGCCCCCGGCAACAGCGGGCGCACCTGTCGTTCGTCCCGCGCGTTGTCCAGCACCACCAGCACTCGCCGTCCGGCCAGCAGACTCCGGTACAGCCCCACTTGGGCATCCAGACCCGGCGGCACACGCTCCGGCCGTACCCCGAACGCATCGAGGAACCCCCGCACCGCCTCTGTCGGAGTCACCGCCGCACCCTGTGGACCGAACCCTCGCAGGTTCACATACAGCTGCCCGTTGGGGAACGCGCTACCCACCCGACGCGCCCAGTGCACTGCCAGCGCCGTCTTTCCGACCCCCGCCATGCCCGAGACCGCCGAGATCACCACTGCGGCGGTCTCTGCCCCAGCAGAGGCGAGAACGGCCGAGAGGCGGGCCAGTTCCTCGTCTCGGCCGGTGAAGCCGCGTACACCCAGGGGCAGCTGCGCGGGGACCTCGGCCGTCCGTGACGCCGCCGACGACCACCGTGCAAGCGCAGGAGCGTCCGGGACAGCCGTGACCAGTGCCGGGGGTACTGGCCGCTGGGCTGGCTTGGACGGGCGGCTCTGGAGGATCGCCTGGTACATCTCTCGCAGGGCCGGTCCCGGATCCGTGCCGAGTTCCTCCGCCAGCCGCTGCCGGACGGTGGCGTAGCAGTCCAGTGCCTCCGCGCTTCGTCCCGCGTCGTGCAGCGCCCGCATCAGCGCCTCGGCCAGAGGTTCCACCAGAGGGTGCTCGCCGAGCAGTTCGGTCAGCGGGCCGGTGACGGCTCCGGGGTCACCGAGGCGTAACTCCGCGCGGGTCCAGCCGACTGCGGCGTCCACCCGCTGACGCCGCCACGCCTCGCGCGTGCGCGCCGCCCATTGCCCGTTCAGTCCGGCCAGCGGCTCTCCGTGCCACAGGCCGAGCGCATTACGCAACAGCGACGCTCTGGCGCGGTCTGTTTGCCCCGTCGCGTGGGCCCGGTCGACCAGCTGCCGGAACCGGTACACATCCACCTGTTCCTGGCGGGCTTCCAGCAGGTACCCGCCCGAGCGGCGCACCAAGCGCAACGATCCCTCACCGGCGTCGGCAACTCGCTCGCACACCCGCCGGATCCGGGTGACGTGGGCGTGCACCGCGCGCCGTGCCCCGTCCGGCGGATCGGCGCCCCAGACTCGTTCGATGACCACGTCGACCGCGACGGGCCGACCGACGTCCACCGCCAGTGCCGCCAACACGGTACGGCGCTGCGGCGGCCCCACCTCCACCGCGTCCCCCCGCACCGACAGTTCCACGGGCCCGAGCAACTGCACGTCCACCATGATGTCCGCCCCCCTACCAAGAGCCCCTCTTCATTCTTCACGGACGCTGCGGGACGAGCGACTGGCTATCGACAACGTTTCGAGCCATACCTGGATGCGAACCTACTGAGGCGCAATTGAGCGGATGTGCGAGGGCCGTATACGGCCCGGGCATGGGCGGCGGGGGGGCGTCGCTCATTGGCTGCGAAATGGGGGGCGAGGGGCTTGAGCGGACGAGGAGTGATCGCACCGCAGATGCGGGTTTCGGCGCAGCGGTCGGAGAGTCTTCCGAAGCAGCTGCCGGCATACGGGCCCGCTGGCCCGCCGCCTTCACCGGGCGCGGGCGGACGGAGCGTACTGGAAGGCGCCTTCGGGTTGCTGGAAGCGGTGGGACGGGCCGGAGAGGCGGGCCTCACAAGGCTCGCGTCGGATTGCGGACTGCCCAAGACGACCGCGTACCGGTTGCTGGAACAGCTGGCCGATCTGGGCGCGCTGGAGCGGTGCCACGGGAGTTACCGGATGGGTCTGCAGATGTTCCACCTCGGGTGCCGGTGGCAGCCGCATCCCGGTCTGCGGTCCGCCGCGAGGGAGCCGATGCGCCGACTTGTGGAGCTCACGGGCGTGGCGGTGGGGATCGGCGTGCTGTCGAAAGGCCAGACACTCATCGTGGAATGGGCGCCCGGTGAGTCCGAGCTGCTTGCCCCGCTGCAGAGCGGCATGACCTGGCCGTGGTCCACCGCGGCGGGCAAGGTGCTGGTGGCCGCGGCCTGTCCGGATCCCTTGCTGGGTCCGCTTCCCGCCTCCTGGCGGCAGGAGGCCGCCGCGATCAGGGATCGCGGTGTCGCATTCAACCGGGAGGAACTGGTGGCGGGAGTGTGCTGCGCAGCAGTGCCCCTGTACGAGGTGGGCGGTGCCCCGGTAGCGGCTTTGTGCGTCGCAACCGATCCCGCGCACCATCTGGAGCGACTGGCCGACGCCGCTCGACGCACCGGCCGGGTGATCAGCGCGGGCCTGCGCGGCCGGCGAACCGGCGGGAACCGACCGGCCTGAGTTCCGCAGCTGAGGTGACGGTTTGAAGTGGAGAGCAGGGCGTCAGCCTGCTGGAGCTGATGGCCGGGCCGAGGCACTGCGAGTGGGGTCCGGAGCGGACCGCACGGAGCACGTGCTGCGCGCTATGGTCAACCAGTGCTTTCCGCTGTGCCTTTCGGGGGGCAAGAGGCTTCATCCAGGCTCGGAAACACCACGTTCCAGGCCCTGGTCAGCACCGCGAGGGCGTGACTGTCCACCAGGTGCGGCGCGCCAAACGCCATCGCTGCATCGAGTAGCGCACCACCGGCCGTCCGCCATGGATCCAACACCACCTCGTCGCCGTCCTCGTCAACGGCGAACGACTCCGCGCGACCGCGGAGCTGAGTGGGCTTGATCCGCTTTGACGGACATCTGAGATCAGGGGTTCTGCCCCGGAAGGATGTCCATCATGGAGAGCATGGGGAAGAAGAAGCCTCGGCCTCGCCGTTCGTTCACGCCGGAGTTCAAGGCCGAGATCGTTGAACTGTGCCGGCGTGGTGACCGTTCGGTCGGTCAGATCGCCAAGGACTTCGACCTGACGGAGACCGCGGTGCGGCTGTGGGCCAGCCAGGCTGAGGTCGACGCGGGCGAGAAGGACGGCCTGACCAGCAGCGAGCGTGAGGAGTTGGCCGCGTTGCGGCGGGAGAACCGTCGCCTGCGCGAGGACGTCGACATCCTCAAGCGTGCAACGGCTTTCTTCGCGAAGGAGACCCGGTGAGCGTGCACCCGTTCATCGAGGCGGAGAAGCAGGACGGTCACAACGTCAAGCGCGCATGTGAACTGCTCAAGGTCTCCCGCACCGCCTTCTATGCCCGCCGCGGCGGCAAGCCCGGACCGCGGGCGGTCCGCGATGCCGAGCTGACCGGGAGGATCACCGAAGTCCACGAGTGGTCGCGGGGCACCTACGGCTCTCCGCGCATCCACGCTGCCCTGCAACAGGCAGGCCAGGATTGCGGCCGGCGCCGGATCGCCAGACTGATGCGCAATGCCGGGCTGCAGGGCCGTCATCGCAGACGCCGACAACTGACCACGATCCCAGACCCGCGAGCCGCCACCCGCCCCGACCTGGTCCTGCGTGATTTCGCTCCTGATCCCATGGCGATCGACACCCGCTGGTGCGGTGACATCACCTACGTTCCGACCGAGGAAGGCTGGCTCTATCTGGCGACTGTCATCGACATCGCATCGCGCCGGGTGGTCGGCTGGGCAACCGCTGATCACCTGCGGACCGAGCTGGTTGCTGATGCCCTGCGATCTGCCTGTCGACAGCGTCGCCCAAGCCGGTCGGTGATCTTTCACTCGGACCGCGGCTGCCAATACACCAGCACCGAATTCGCCGCCCTCAGCAGTGAGTTCGGCATCCGGCTCTCGGTCGGCCGCACCGGCCAATGCTGGGACAACGCGCTCGCCGAGTCGTTCTTCGCCACCATCAAGCGCGAGTTGCTCGGCACCACCGCCTGGCCCAGCCGGGCCGCCGCCCGCACCGCGATCTTCGACTTCATCGAAGGCTGGTACAACTTGCACCGATTGCACAGCAGCCTCGGCTACCGGAGTCCCGCCGACTACGAGACCGCACTCGCGGCCTGACCACCACACCGACGGTGTCCGTCAAAGCGGAACAAGCTCAGAGCGCTCTTCCTGAGCATGTGCCAGACCATGGGGAACCCGTCTCCGATTGGCGATCCCGAGGTTCCGGCCCCGCGGATCAACAGGGTGGACGCGTGATCCTGATGCCGGTTGTGCGCGGCTTTCGGCTGCTCAGCGAGCCACCGGTCCCATGCCTTGCTGTACTCCCGATCGGCTGCGGGATGAGGCGCGGAAGCGAGTTTCCGCGCGCCTTCCTCGTCCAGGGCAATCGCGGCCTCGATGACGCGGATCACTGCGTCACCCTGCGGGCCGAAGAGAACCGACGGGGACATCTCCTCCAGCAGGTCGACAGCGATGGCGCGGGTGTAGCCGGCGTCAGACCGCAGGTTTTCGGCGGCTCGTGCCATCGCGGCACGTTCCGCATCCCTGTCGGAGAGACCACGTGCGCGCGGAAAAGCCGCCCCGGCCATCGGGCAACCAGCACTCGCTCCGGCGTGTGATCGACCAGGATCCACGGCGGCTTGAACAGCGGCAGCGTCACCCGCTCCCCAACCGCTGCCGCCTTCAGATAGACAGGAGATTCATCCGTGGCGAAGACGAAGCCTGCCACCGCTCGCGTTTCGGCGAGCTCCTCCACCGCCCCGTCACCCCCTGCGTCCTCAGTCCACAATCTTCGGTGACGCGAACGTAGTGGTCATCACGCTCCGGTGCCAATGATCAGTGCGCTCGGTGGATATGGGGTAGGCCCACACCACCAACTCGCCCTCCACGACGGCGATATGTGTACACCGTCCTAGGAATCCAGCCCGAGTGGTGAGCGCGGCCGGAGACGGGCGAGTCGTCACCGGCCGCGCGGGAGTTGCTTTACTCCAGTCCGTACGCCCGGATCGTGGTCTGCTCGACCGCGTCACCGTTCGACGCCTCGGCCCTGGCCCGTACCGAGACAAACTTCGTGTCCCCCTGCGGATGAGTGAGCAGCGCGTACCATTTGCTGTTGGCGCGGTACACGCGGGCCGGCTTCCATGTCGTGCCGTCGTCGGCGGACTGCTGCACCGTGACCTTGTCCACCTCGCCGGCTCCCGAGGACTCCTTCTGCGCTCCGACGCTGATCTCCAGCGGGAACAGAGGAAGGTCCGGAGCCCGGTTGTACTCGTCGAACGGGCCCCGAACGTGGAGCGTGAGCAAGGGCAGATACATGCTCTCGGCCGTGGTCGCAGTCTCGAACGACCAGCGGGTGCTGACCTGCGGCGCCAGCGCCGACCAGGTCGGCGTGCGGGAGGACTTCACCTCCAGGGTGTAGCGGCCCTTGTCGGGCGATGTGCGCCAGAAACCCCACGGCTGGGAACTGCTCCCGATCACCGTGCCGTCCGCCGCGGACAGGGTGGTCGTGGAGGTGGCGTACTGCGCGTTGAAGGCGGAGGCGGCGGATTGCCCGGGCTCGCTGGGTGAGTAGGGCCATGTCTGGGCGAGGAGGGTGTCGCCGTACCTGAGCACCCGGTTCCACGGGTGCATGGAGATGTCGGAGCCGTGGACGGCCGAGTTCCAGGTCTGCGTTCGCCGCTCTCCGGGCTTGTAGCCGTAGTAGCCGCCCTCGATCTCGCCGTCGAAGTTGTACTGCGTGGGCTCGTCGATACCGCGCTGCCACAGGTAGTGGCTGAAGGAGATGTCCTCGCCCGCCGAATAGAACTCGTTGCGCCACACCGGGAGCGTGACCTCGTTGAAGGCGGCCACGACCATGCTCTGTCCGGGCAGGTAGAACGGCGTGGAGGAGCGGGTGCCGTGCGCGGCGATGCCCTGTGCCCGGATCAGGGCGCGCACCAGGGCGAGTTCGTTGTCCCTGACCCGGTAGTCGAGCGAATCCGGGATCTGGCCCTTGTTGGGCCTGGCGAAGAAGTACGCGTACTTCTCTCTGCTGGCCTGCGGGTTCACCAGGGTCTGGTAGACGCCGAAGGCGAACGAGGCGGGATCGGCCTTCACGGGGACGGCGTACAGTTCCTCGGCGCTGTCGTAGGTCCGGTAGCCGATCAGCAGGGAGACGTTCGCCGACGACTGGGTCTGGTCGATGTCCGCAACATCGCGGACGGCGGCCCGCTGGTCGGTCCGGACCCGGATCTGCTTGCCCGCGCGGGCGTCCAGCGTGACGGTCATGTCCTTGTCGACGACGATGCTCGGCACTGCCGTCCAGGTCCTGCTCGCCCGCTGTGCCGGCTGGCCGGGCATCGGGGTGTCCACGAAGGCATTGAGGGCGTACGTGCCTGTGGGGACACGCACGGTCAGCGAGCCGTCGGTGAGCGGAGGCAGCTTGGGGGTGTCTCCGCTGTCGAGGCCGAGAAGGTAGAAGAAGTGCGTCAGGGCGGAACTCGCCGGGTTGCCCGCCCGGTCGACAGCCCGGATCGTGAGTTCTTTGGACTCCGGCTCGGTGGTGGCGCCGAACGCGGTGGTGACGGTGATGCCGACGGGCGCGGTCGCGGTGACCCGGCCGCCGTAGGAGCCGATATCGGCGCTCAGCGCCTTGGGGTTCACGGTGAGGCCGACCTCGGCCGTGCCGTGTGCAGGCACGGTGACATCGTTGCCATCGAGCGCGAACGCGCCTTCGGGGAGCGCCGATCCACCCGGTCCGGAGCCGGCGACCTGGAGGGCGAGGGTGACCGGGGCGTCGCCGTCGTTCGCGTACGTCACGGCCCTGGTGACGGGCGGCAGATCGGCCTGCGGGTACTTCAGCAGTCCGAAGTTCACCGTGGACGAAGCGGCGGTGACGGACTGCCGTACGGCGCGGGCGATGTCGAGGCGACCGTTGCCCTGGTCGTACACGCCCGCACGGTCCAGCGTCGTGGCGGTGCTGGTCAGCGCGGCCTTGAGCCGGCCGGCGCTCCAGTCGGGTTGCTGCTGCGCGAGGATCGCGGCGCTCGCGGCCACGTGCGGGGTGGCCATCGACGTGCCATTGGCGCTGGTGTAGTTGGCGTCGAGCGGCGAGCCCATCGACGTACCGGCGGCGCGTGCCGCGACGATCGACTGACCTGGCGCGACGATCTCCGGCTTCACCGCGTAGTCGCGCAGCCGCGGCCCGCGGGAGGAGAAGGAATTCACACGGTCGGTCTTGGAGACGCTGCCGACCGCGAGGGCCGCGTCCGCGGCCGCGGG
The DNA here is from genome assembly GCF_030817355.1 of Streptomyces sp. V1I1. Classification (NCBI taxonomy): domain Bacteria; kingdom Bacillati; phylum Actinomycetota; class Actinomycetes; order Kitasatosporales; family Streptomycetaceae; genus Streptomyces; species Streptomyces sp. V1I1. The sequence continues at coordinate 177,944 of NZ_JAUSZH010000001.1, forward strand.
CGTGCCGACGGTCAGCGGGCTGCCCGCGTTGCCCGCGGCGACGACGAACAACGTGCCGTACTGCGCGGAGAGCCGGTTGACCGCGGCGGAGAGCGGGTCGGTCCCATCGCTTGCGCTGCCGCCGAGGCTCATATTGACGATCTTCGCGCGCTGCGCGGCCCACTCCATCCCGGCAAGGATGGCCGAGTAGTCGCAGGTCTCCCCGGCGCACACCTTGCCCACGAGCAGCTGGGCGTCGGGGGCGGCGCCCTTGTACTTGCCGCTCGAGGCCGCGCCCGAGCCGGCGATCGTCGAGGCGACATGGGTGCCGTGCCCGAAGGTGTCCTTGACGCCCGCGGAGCTTGCGGTGAAGTCCTTCGCCTCGGTGACGGCGGAGGCGAGATCGGGGTGGATGGCGTCGTAACCGCCGTCGAGAACGGCGACCTTGACCCCCTTGCCGGTGTATCCGGCCTCCCAGGCGGCGGGCGCACCGATCTGGCTGTTGCTCTGGTCGTCGGAGAGTCTGGCCTCGCCGTCGAGCCAGACTCTGCCGACGCCGCCGGTGAACGCCTTCCGCTCGATCCGCGCCGCGGAGGGCGGGCCGACGATCGAGGTCCAGAGCCTGCCGAGCCGCTTCTTGTCGGTCACGACCGACGAACCGCCCACGCCGGGCAGGGCACGGGTCGCCCGGGCATGGCGGCGCACGGCGTCCGGGGCGGCACCGGAACGGGAGTCGCGGGAGGTGACGATGAGCGGGAGGGTCGTACGGGAGGCGTCGTCCCGGTGCTGGCGTATCAGCTCCGGGATGTCGAACAGACGGCTGTCGAGCACGCCCGACGACACCAGCGGCGCGGCGTCGTTGGGCAGGACGACGAGGTGACGCAGGCCGTTCTTGTCCGTGTGGCCCTGCTTGATGAATCCCACGTCCTGCCGGCCGGGTCCGGGAAAGACGGTGAGCGACTGCTTCCCCTGGGCGAGTTCGCGGACGACGACCCGGTCTCCGGTGATGAGGGTCGCGGACTGGCTCGCCGCGGTGGGCTTGAGCGCGGAGTGTATGAAGGCGGACGTCCTGGGATCCGGGGCGGGGCCCCGGTCGGGTAAGGCGGGGGTGACGCCCAGTGCGGGTGATGGCGGCCCGAGTACGGCGACTATCGCAAGGGAGGCAGTGATTGCCCTGGTCCAGCGCATGTTCGACTCCTTGAACGGCGGCTTGGGTGCACGACGTATGGCGGCGCTTGCAACTGGCTCGTTCAAGGAAAGTGGACTGGACCTCTCACGCTGTCAAGGGGAAGGTACAGACCAATAGTCGGTGCCCCTGCCAATCCGGCCAGGTGCGCCGGAAGTGTTGCACCGGGCCCTTGCGAAACATCCGGGAAAGACCGCGCACGGCACGGTGGGCCGCATAGTGCTGCCCGGTCACGGCGCGCCCGACGCCGCCACCGGTTCACCGCAACCCACGAACTCGGCCACCCAGTCCTGCACGGCGACGCGACCGGCGACATTCGCCAGGAACGCGAAGCTGACGCCTTCGCCGCCGAGTTCCTGACCTCCGCCGCGAGCATCGTCCTCCTGCTTCTGGCCAGTCTGGACCTGACACACCTAGGCCGTTTCGTTCGGATCATCTGATCGTTGGTCCGGATGTGCCGTTGACCGACGCGCAGTGGGCGCGGATCGAGCCGTTGCTTCCGGACCGGACGCCGAAGCGGGGCGGCCGGTGACGGGACCACCGCGAGGTAATCGATGCGATTGCTTGGAAGTTTTCTTCGTGCGACCGTGACCGTGTTCTCCAGATGCCACAGGACGTACGGGAGGTGCTTAACCAGGATGGTCTCCACCGCGGGGGGCTTGACCCATGCAGGGACGGGGACGCCCGGTCCATGGGGCGTGGCGAGGGTCAGGCGCGGCGGCTGCATGCTGTCCGTGAATGCGGGTCCGTAGCGCCGGGGATTGCGGATCGGTAGTCCGTCGCGTGTGAGCACTTCCACCTCGTCGGGGGCGAGGTGAGGCGACGGGACCCAAATGGACCCCAACGGGACGGCTCGAGGCGAAGCTGTCGGAGTACGCAAGGCCATGGCGCCGTATGTGAGTTAGGCCGGGGCGGACCAGAGCGCCTGCCCATACGGCGAAACCTTCCGTGCCTGCATCAAGGCGGCTCGCTGCCGGGCCTGATACTCCTCTGTCCGCCGCGCGCTCGCCCCGGCTCTGCCGGCCGCTGGCCGCTGGCCGCTGGCCGCTGGTCAGGAGGACGCAGCCGCGCTCTGATCGGCGAGCGAGTGCAGCCGCACCTCCGCAGGTGAGCGGTCGCACCCCGCCCCCGGATCAGGATCGCGATGCCGTTCGGGACCCGAACGTATCTTCCCTCGCCGGTACACACGCGGGGCCCCTATACTCCGCCACTCCAACCCGGAGAGGCCGTCCCATGCGTGGTCGGCAGCGCCCATGCCACGGGAGTAACAGATGATCGCCTTGACCGTCCCGGTCATGATGGCCTTCGGAGTCTTTCTGATCGCAATGGTCGTGGTAGGAATCTGGACCTATCAGGAGACCAGCACGTTCAACAACTTCGCCCTCGGTGGCCGCCAGCTCACCGCCCCGGTGGCCGCCCTGTCCGCCGGGGCCAGCGACATGTCCGGTTGGCTGTTCCTGGGCCTGCCCGGTGCCGTGTACGCGGCCGGGATCGGTGCCACCTGGATCGCCGTCGGCCTCGTCATAGGCACGTTTCTCAACTGGCGGTTCGTCGCACCCCGCTTGCGCACCTACACCGAGCTGGCCGGCAACTCTGTGACCCTGTCTGCGTACCTGGAGGAGCGGTTCGAGGACCGGAGCAGGACGCTCCGGCTCCTTTCGGCAATCGTCATCGTCGTGTTCTTCACTGTCTACGTCGCCAGCGGCCTGGTCGCCGGCGGCCTTCTGTTCGATGAGATCTTCGGAGTCGGCTTCGACTTCGGGCTCACCGTCTTCGCCGTGGTGATCGTCGTCTACACCTTCCTCGGCGGCTTCCGGGCCGTGAGCGTGACGCACTCGATGCAGGGCACGCTTATGTTCCTCGCTGCGGTCGCCCTCCCCGCGATCGGCATCGGGGTGCTCGGCGGCTTCGATGCGCTGCACAGCGAGCTCGCCGCCAGAACCCCGGCACTGCTTGACATGGGAGCCGAGGCCAGCTTCACCGACGGCGAGTGGACGGCCGGCGAGCCGCTCGGCGCCGTCGCGGTGATCTCCCTGCTCGCGTGGGGACTCGGCTACTTCGGCCAGCCCCACATCCTGGCCCGCTTCATGGGCATCCGCAGCACCCGCGATATTCCCCTGGCCCGCCGAATCGGTGTGGGCTGGGTGATCGTTGTTCTGGCGGGCGCTTCGCTCATCGGGCTCGTCGGGACCGCCGTGCTCGACAAGCCGCTCGACAACCCGGAGACCGTCTTCATCGCGCTCTCCGCGCAACTGGTCAACCCCTGGGTCGCGGGCATCCTGCTGGTGGCGGTGCTGGCCGCGATCAAGTCCACAGCGGACAGTCAGCTCCTGGTGTCGGCGACCGCCCTCACCGAGGACTTCTACCGAGCGTTCCTCAGTCGGCGGGCCTCTGACACGTCGCTGCTGCTGATTGGACGCGGGAGTGTGGTGGCTGTGGCGCTGGTCGCCTATGTGATCGCACTCAGCGGCGGCGCCGTGCTCGACATCGTCGCGTATGCCTGGGCGGGCTTCGGCGCGGCCTTCGGCCCGGTGATCCTCCTGTCACTGTACTGGCCGCGCATGACGGCGGCCGGGGCGAAGGCCGGCATGGTGGCCGGTGCGCTCACCGTGGTCCTGTGGAAGCACATCGATCCGCTCCTCGGGCCGCTGGAGACAGGCATCTACGAGATGGTGCCCGGCATACTCACCGCCACCGCCGCGGCACTGGTCTTCGGCAAGTTCGTCGGCCGTCCCCCGGTGCGCACTTGGATCGGCACCATGGAGGACACCCCCGAGGCCGTGCAAGTGGGCCAAGGCGTGTCGCGCCATTGACCCGACCGGGCAGAGGACTCGGGGCCCGCGGCACCGGCCCGTCCGGTGCTTCCATGCGATCACGTCGATCACCTGTCGGTGATCACGCCAACGGCCGCCTCGTTTCGGTGTCCGGTCGGGCAGCACCGGTTCAACACGCGCCCACTGCACGTCAGTCAACGACTCGACCAGACCGGAGTGTGCTGGTGGCGTCCTTGACAGCACATGGAAGATGTCAACGAGCTTGTACACGTGGTGTTTTCGGGCTTGTCTCCGCTGATCATCGAGGACGTGGCCGACGAAAACGAGCGGATCTTGGTGCGGGCGCGGACGCCACTCGGGACGGCCGCTTGTCCAGCCTGCGGGGCGCGGTCCGGACGCGTGCACGGCTATCACCAGCGGACGGACGGTGGCCGATCTGATCTGCCGCCCGACGGGGCGCCCCCGCCCGACAGTCCCGGCCTGCTCTCGTCTGCCGCCCTCGACCCGAGCCGCCGCCAGTACCCGTAGCGCAATGCGTAACGCAATGCGCCCTTCCCACCTTCGGTGGGAAGGGCGCATTCGTGCGTCCGGGGTCAGGCGTCTGGCCGCTTGTTGTACGCCGCGAGGGTCGCCTTGTTCGTCGACCCGTCCTGGAAGACGAGCTCCCACGGCCCGGTGTTCACGTCGAACTCCTTGCCGAAGCCCACCCACTTGCCGGTCATGCGCCGGCCAGTCGGCTCGACGAGCAGCTGAATCGCGCCGTGGTAGCGGGCGCCGCGGTAGTAGCCATCGGTCTCGGTCTGTTCGGTCCAGGTGCCGGTGGCGACGTGGCCGTCTATCTCCAGATCCATCGTCAGCGGCGAGTCGCTGGAGCCGGGCAGGCTCCGCGCGGACAGCCGGTTGCCGTGCTGCAGCATCACGACGTAGTGCTGCCCGGTGAAGGACGAGTCACGGCCGCTGGAGAAGTACTCGTAGCGGGACAGCCACACGCCCGAGTAGTTGCGGTGGGCGCCCTGCGGTTCGGGCTGCGGCGCGGCAGCTGCAGGGGCGATGCCGTTCACGGACGCCTCGACGTCGTGACCGCCCTGCCCGTCCTCGGAAACGCGCGCCATCGGCACGACGCCGCTGAAGCCGAGGGACTCGATGGGCAGGCCGGTGACGGATTCCAGGGCGCGGGCGTACACGGGGCGGGGCGCGGTGGTCGCGCCGGATTCCCAGCGTTGTACGAGCCGCTTGTTGGCGTCGTTGGGCTGGCCCGCGCGGGCGCCGGCATCTCGCACGGCACGGGCGAAGTCGTCTTGGGACATGAGCAGGCCCATGCGGACTGCTCGCAGTGCGCTGTTCGGTGTGGCCATGGGAGAACGGTAGACCCAACCCCCCTCGGATGACACCGAAGTGACGCCCCGTATGTCGCCGCTTTGACGCCTCCACTGACGCCGCGCAACTCTCTGTGGCCGCGCCATCTTGAATGCGTGACGACTACAGGCAGCGGCGGTACCGGCAAGGGCCTGAGCATCAAGGTCTACCGGGTCGACCGGGAGACGAACGCGCGCACGCCGGTCAAGGCATGCACGCTGCCGGCGGCCAAGGCGCTGCCGTTCTCCATGGCCTACCCGCCCTGCGCCTGCCCGCGCTGCCGTGGGGCGAGCACCCAGTGAGCCCGAGGTGGGACGACGAGCCCGAGCACGGTCCCGGCATGTGCTCCGCCTGCGGCCAGCACACCGACAACGGGCTCGTCCACTGGGTGCCCCGCATGTCCGGCCCCGACGTCCGCGTCGTCACCTACGCCGAACCCGCCGACTGCCAGCCGCCTGTAGCTACACCCCACCAACTCCCGTCCGCACCGGTGCACCCCTGACCCGGTGCGGACGGGGCTAGGCCCTCGCCCGAGGGCAACGTCCACACAGGAGGAAGCATGACCATCGCGTTAAGGCACCCCGTGGGCACCACCGACCCGGCCGAGCTCGTCGGCTCCGAGATGACGGAGCGCCTCAGCGCCCGCATCGTCAAGGACCACCCTGAGATCGACCACGCCACCGCGCGGCGCATCATCGCGCAGACCGCCGCGTTCCTCGCCGCCGGCGCCGAACGCCCCGGCGCGGAGCTGTCGCCGAGCAAGCTCGTAGACATCGGCTGGCACACCTGGATCCTCCACACCGTCGACTACGCCGCGTTCTGCGAGCGGGTCGCCGGACGGTTCATCCACCACGTCCCGACCGTGGACGGCGAGCAGGTCGACGGCGGTCCCGAGGTGGCGCGGGAGCGCACCCTGGCCGCCATCGCCGGAGCGGGATTCACCATCGAGGCCGATCTGTGGCCTCCGGCCGCCAAGATGGGTGAGTGCAGCCAGTGCCACGCGGGCTGCACGGACAGCCCCAACGGCGGCAAGAAGAAGTAGCAGGACCACGTCGGCCGCTTGGTCCATGCACCGGGCGGCCGGCCCCGCGAACGGAGCAGCAGTGACGGACACCAAGGCGTGGGACACCTACTCCACGCAGAAGCCCGAGCGGCGCCCCACGAACGCCGCCGGCGAGACGACCTGGTTCAACTGGACCCAGTACCCCGACCACGGCCCGGGCGCGGAAGTCCTCGGCATCGGCCCGGGCGCCGCTGTGCTGGACCTGGGCTGCGGCAAGGGCGGCAACCTCGCCCACTGCGCCACGCTCGGAGCCCGCGCCGTCGGCGTCGACGTATCCCTCGCACAGCTGAAGGCCGCGGAGGCACGCTGGGGCGACGTCGACGGTATGACCCTGCGCCACGGCGACGCCGTGCAGCTCTGCGCCGAAAGGGTCGAGAAATTCGACGCGGTCTACTCCGTGTTCGGCGCCGCATGGTTCACCGACCCGGACGACCTACTGCCCATCATCCGCAAGCGGCTGCGCCCCGGCGGAGTCCTCGCTTTCTCCCAACGCCCCGCCATCGAGGGCTGCTATGGATGCCAGGCCTCGTACATCAACCGGTCCGAGGACGAGGACCCCCTCGTCGTGAAGCGCTGGGACTACGAGCCCGAGCGATGGATGGAGATCCTGACCGATCACGGATTCACCGCGGCGTCGGCTCGCGTCCTGCCCGCCCCGCCCGGCCCTCGGAAGGTCGGCACACTCCTGGTCCGCGCTCGCGGATAGCGCCCGCTCCCATCACCGCCCCGGCCTGTCTGCGTCCCCCCTCGCGGACAGGCCTGCGCTCTCTCGTGTGTCAGGCGCGCATGCATGGATACACACGAACGTGACGCGCCCCCAAAGATCGTTGCAACTGTCCGCTGGAAAGCCTCTGGTCAGCACGTCACCAGCGAGACGGGACGCCACATGTCCAACGATCAGCACGGGAAGACGAAGACCCCCGTGCTTCATTCGCGGTGTTGATGATCTGCCGGAGCCGGTGATGCCGCTCCTCGCGGATGCCGCAGCGGTCGCGGACGTGCTCAGCACAGATCCGTGTCCGCCAGTTGCTGCATCCGCCGACCGAAGTCGCTCACGTCAACGCCGATCACGCGACCGGCAAAGCGCATGGCTGACAGCTGCTGCAGCGCGACGAAGGACGGAAGGTCACGAGCCGACTGGTAGGACATCGTGGTAGAGGGCACCTCTACCAGTCACGCAGGGGGTTTTCCCGGGTGGCAGACGCAACTACCGTGATCGATTCCCGCGGGCCGCGGGCGCCTGGTTGAGTACAGAGGCCAGATGCCTTCCCCGCGAGCAGACAGAACCACCGAACTCACGAATGTGCGCGGGGCGGAGCGCTACGCTCCCCTCAATTCGATGGGAGGAGCGTATTTCTGTCATGTGGACTTTGGTCCTTTTCTCCGCCGTCGGCGGTTCGCTGAGCGGCTTGCTGGACTTAATCAAGCAGATCACTGCCTGGAAGGAGGCCCGGCGCGTTCATCTCGAACGGGTGCACAGCCGCGTCAACCGGCCGCCGTTCAGCGGCTGCTGGGACCCCGCACCAGAAATCGTTTCTGTCGCCGCCCATATGTGACTCGGTGCAGCGTTGGGGGCGCTCCTCGCGGGATCCGACCAGATCACCGATTCCTGGGCGGCATGCCTGGTGGGCGCGTCGGCGCCGACTCTCATCACCCGCGTCGTCGGCGGGTCGCGCACCGTTCAGCGCGCGATCCTCGAGCCAGGCACCGTGGCAGCGATCCCCGCCCAGGGTGAACCCCAAGGCGCCACCACCCCACCCGCCGCTGACTCACTCCCGCCGGATCACCCCGTGGGTGGGTGCCGCCTCTCCTGATGCCCAGCACATCGCCAACAACGGTGCTCGCGAGGAGGCAGGCAGTGGTCTCTAGCCCGCTCTGGCGCCGTTCGCTGTCCGCTGTCGTGGGCGTGGAGCGGAGGGTGAACCCCGGTGTGGCGACCGTTGGCGGGCGACTTCACGACCGCGAGCGGTACGGCCTTGGGCGTCGGTGCCTTGCCGCTTTCCTGGATCTTCGTCTGCCCCCTGCGAGTGATAGCGGCCATCACGGAAGTGAGCCACCTGCTCCCGGGAGTCCGCCGGCGGCATCCCCACGGCAACCTGCCACGACCAGGCAGGACCCACCCTCTCTGCCTGCCGCGGCCTTGCCCCCTCCCCCGACTGGTTTCACTGCAGAGGGACGGGTCGAAGAAACGCCGGCAGCCGACTCCCTGTTCCGCAACGCCTGCTTCCCCGATCGGGTGCCGTCGATCGCGGCCGATGGCGCCACCCCGTCAATCGCTTGCCGCCCGTGTAGACACGGCCTCGCCGTCGATGACAACGTCCTCGCCCAGCGCCGCGGCGGCGTCAGCGATCTCGGGGAAGGCTCCAGTGAGGTCACGTCCGTTGCGGGACTGCAAGAACACTTCGCCATCGGCGCCGGCGAACACCAGCAGCCTGAACCCGTCGTACTTCGGCTCCAGCACCGTGCCGCGCAGGGCGGCGGGCCCCGGGAGACGCGACACCGCTCGGGCCAGCATCGGCTCCACCGGAGGCTCAAGACTCATGTAAGGCAATTACCCGGACAAAGAGTGCAAACTCGTCTCTATCCGAGTGAAGGGCGTTGGGTGAGCTGTGGATCTGGAGAGCATCGCCAGGGAACTGTACGGGCTGCACCCGGCCGACTTCACCGCAGCCAGAAACGAGCACGCGGCCGCGGCCAGAAAGGCAGGCAACCGCACGCTGGCAGGGCGGATCCAGGCCCTGCGGCGCCCGACCCTCTCGGCCTGGGCCAGCAACCAACTCGTACGCCGACAGCCGGACCAGGTCCCGCCGCTGATCAGCCTCGGCGAAAGCCTGCGCCAAGCGCACCGGGAACTCGACGGCGAGCAGCTGCGTGAGCTCAGCCGGCAACAGCACGCTCTGGTCGGCACGGTGGCCCGACAGGCACGGCAACTGGCGGCCGAGGTCGGCCACCCGGTGAGTGAGGACATCCAGCACGAGATCGAGGCCACCCTGCACGCGGTCCTCGCCGACCCGCAGGCAGCACAGGAGTGGGTCGCCGGCCAGCTCACGAAACCGCTGAGCCCGCCCGTCGGATTCACCGCCGCCACCGCGGACACCGTCCCGCACCCGGCACCCAGCTCCACCGGCCAACCCGACACCGCTGCTGCCGAGGAGCCCAAGAAGGTCCGAAGGGAGAAGCGCGCACAGCTCGGCCAGGCCAAGAAGGACGCGAAGGCAGCCGAGCAGCAGGCGCTGGCCTGTGAGGAGGAGCTGACGCAGGCCGAAACGGACAGAGAGCGGGCCGAGAAGCGGCTGCAGGAGGCAGAGAAGGAGACCGCTGCGCTGGCCGAGCAACTCAAGCAGGCCAAGGAGCGCCAACGAGTTGCCCGTGACGGTGAAGGCGAAGCACGGAACCGCGCCCGGGAAGCCGAAACGGCGGCGCGAAAAGCACGCCGCCACGCACAGGACGCGGCCGCGCAAACAGAACGTCTGGCAACCGACGACACGTGAGGCGCCCCCCAGGTTCTCGGCCTGCCGGAGCGTCCGGCTTCCGGGATCCGATGCGCCGCGGGCGGGGGTGCCATGGAAGAAGTCAGGAGGAGATGGCAGCGATCACGGGGCGTCCCGTGTGGAGTGGTGCTCTGACCTTCGGCTTGGTGTCGTTGCCCGTGAAGTTGTTCACCGCGACGGACAGCCACACCATCCACTTCCACCAGCTGCAGCGCGGGACGTCGGACCGGTGCGCAACAAGCGGGTGAACGAGCGCACCGGCAAGGAAGTCTCCCTGGACCAGATCGTCAAGGGCTTCGACGCGGGCGAGGAGTACGTGCTCGTCGAGCCCGGCGAGTTGGACGACATCGCCCCGGGACGCTCCCAGGCCCTGGAGATCATCGGGTTCGTCGACTGGAACAGGTTGAGCCGATCTTCTTCGACAAGACGTACTACCTCGGCCCGAAAGGCAAGGAGCACGCCAGGGTCTACGCCCTGCTGGAGCAGGCACTAGCCGGCGCGGACAAGGCCGGGATCGCCACGTTCGTCATGCGAAACCATGAGTATCTGGTCGCGGTGAAGGCCAAGGCCGGCCTGCTGACACTGCACACCCTGCACTGGGCCGACGAGATCCGCGACCCGCGCAAGGAGATCGACAACCTGCCCGGCAAGGCCCAAGTCACCGACCGCGAGCTGAAGATGGCCGAGCAGCTCATCGACGCGCTCAGCATGGAATGGAAGCCGGAGGAGTTCCACGACACCTTCCAGGAACAGGTCGCCAAGCTCAGCGAGGCCAAGCGCACCGGCAAGACGGTCGAGAAAGCAGAACCCCCGGCAAAGGCCACGAACGTGGTCGACCTGATGGAGGCGCTGCGCGCCAGCGTCGACCGGGCCAAGAGCCCCAAAGACCGCGGCGACGAGAAGGCCACATCCACCGGCGCTCCCCCAGCGCGGATCAAGGACGCCGCCGACAAGCGCCGGGCCGGCAACACAGCGAAGGCGAAGAAGCAGTCGAAGGCCTCGTCATTCGATTCCCTGACCAAGGCAGAGCTCTACCAGCGCGCCACGGACGCCGGTATCCCTGGCCGCTCTTCCATGAACCGCGAGGACCTCCTCAAGGCTCTCCGCGGCAAACGGGGCCGACGCAAGGCTGCGTCCTGAAGAGCCCCCGTGCCGCTCAAAGAGCGTTTTGTCCCGGCGGGTTGTTTGGTTCCGGGTTCACGTGTCGCGCCAGATCGGGGTTGATTCGCGGGTGAGTCGTCGGCTTATGACGTCAATCATCGCGAGGTGGATCATGGCCTCCGAGCGGTGCGGATGGGTCTCGTAGTCGCGGGCAAGGCGGCGGTGGTCCATGAGCCAGCCGAAGGTCCGCTCGACGACCCAGCAGCGCGGGATGACCTTGACTGCGGGATCACGGCGTACGACTTCGACGTCAATACCGAGGCGGGCTCCGTGGTCGATGGCCTTGGCGAACTACGCAACAGGTTCCGCGTCCTGGCTGTCGACCGACCCGGAGGTTCCCCGCCAGATCCTGCGCCGCCTGGACGCCGCCCCCCGCCTGACCCTCGCCGACTCGGCCACCGCGATCCTCACCCGCCTGCACCGGACCACACACGGGGCATGGCAGGCATCCTGGTCCGTCGTAGGCCACCCCCGCCTGGCTTTATTCACGAGTACAAACGATCGAAGCCACCCCGCCCCCTGCCGATCACCCACGACGGCGCCGCCACCTACCTCACCGGGGCACACGCCATGCTCCTGGGGCTGAGCCTACGGCCGAGCGCCCCACCACCACACGTGGCTGCCTGATGGCACCACACTCCTGCTCTACACCGACGGCCTCGTCGAATCCCGCACCCGCTCCCTCGACGACGGCATGATCCGCCTGCGCCAGCACGCCATCACCCACCGCTACCTGCCACCTCCCCAGCTGTGCGCCACACTCGCCGACGACCTGGGTGACAGCCGCGACGACATCACCCTCATCGCTGCACGGACTCCCACCCGGCTGCCCGTCAGCTGACCGCTCAAGGGATTTAGTGGCCGTTCAAGGCAGAAGGGGGCCCTCTAGCTACAGGCCGCGCGGGAGCGCCGGTCGGAGCTGCCTTTAGCTGCTGGCCGCAAGCAGCCGTGAGCCGGGCGGCGAAGGCCCGGCGCCTGTAGAGTCGTACCTATGCCGGACCTCACCCTCTACCAGGTCGAGGCGATCGCCCGCGAAGGTCACGCGCACCAGAGGGACAAGGCGGGACGGCCCTACCTGGAGCATGTCCAGGCGGTGGTTGACGGGGTGAGGGCGCGGGGCGGTTCCGACGAACAGATTGCCGCCGCCTGGCTGCACGACACGATCGAGGACGACGTGCTCTCCCGCGAGTGGTTCCAGTCAGCCGAACTTCCGCAGGACGTGAAGGACCTGGTCGACGCGATGACCAAGCGCCCGGGCGAGGGCGACGAGTCGTACACGCAGCGGATCCTCGCCACGCCGGGCGCCCGCCTCATCAAGGAGGCCGACCTCGCCCACAACGCCAACGCGGACCGGCTCGCCCTGCTCGACGAACCGACCCGGACCCAGCTCGGCGAGAAGTACGCGAGGTTGCGGCGGCTGCTCGGCCTGCAGGAGCCGTGTTGATCTCTCGGTAGCCAGTTCAGACTCAGCATTCCGCTGCCCGGGGCTCTGCGGTACAACGTGCTCACAGGGCCAAGGTCACCGCTGGTCCGCCGCACGATGCGGCGCGCGTCCGAATGCTGGCTCACGACGCCATGTCCTCGCTCAACGGCTGCCGGGCGAGCTGCGCCAGGTGCTCCGTCCAGTCGCCGGACCGCGCCGACTGCACCATGGCGGAGGTGGCCGCACCGGTGCTGCCACCCAGCTCGGTGAGCTCGGTACGGCACGGCTTGCACAAGCCGTCCTCGAGCGCCGGACCGGTCAGGAAGATCCGGCACCCACACTCGCCGCAGGAGCCGCGCGGCGGGCCTCCCGCTCACGCGGGGCCGGCAGCGCCGCCGCGCCACCGCCGATCGGCTGCAGGAGCTCGCACTCCCGACAGACCCCGGACGGGCCGGGCTTGCTGCCGTGGTCGAGGCACAGCCCCCGCTTCCCGCAAGGGCTACGCCCAGGACTGGGCGACCTGGAGCAGGTTCTGCGCCGACAGCGGTGTCCCGCTGCTTGCCGTCACCTCCGGCGCTCCATTCACCGGAGGTGAGCACTTTCCTGGACTCCGGACATGGGGAGCTTATCCGGGGTCTTCCAACGGTGCGGCCGGGACATGTCAGGTTTGGCCGCCGCTCGGGCAGACCATGCACAAGAAGGGTACGCGTCCCGGTGGGCGGGTGCGCGTGCGGGAGGGGAGCCGATGAATCGGAAGACAGGTTGGGCGGCACTGGCCGTGATCCTGAGCGTGCTCGCAGTACTGGTGACCCCCACGCCAGCGTCACCGACATTGGCGTGGTGGTGACCAGGTTCCGGAACTATCAAGACGGCTGGTGTCTGGACTACTACGCCGCCAGGAAGGAGGGCGACGACAACGATGTGTACGCAACCGGCTGCAACTCAGGCGACTTTCAGAAGTGGTGCTGGAACAACACCCCCCGGACCGCCACCCCGATGCGGCAGGAGCAGAGCGATCTGTGCCTGACGTTGTGGCCAAACGGGAGCCGGTATTCCGTGTACATGCGCCGCTGTGACTTCCAGACCTTTGGCTACATGCAGCGATGGTATGTGGCCTTCCCCGCCGATGGGGGACCAGCCTTCATCAGGAACGCCGCTCACACCAACCTGTGCCTCAGCCTCCCCACTTACATCGACAGCACCATCTTCATCTATACGTGCACCAACGGTCACCCGGAAATGCGGTGGAACGACTGGTGAGTGCGCAAGCCCCTGCGGGAACGGCTGCGCCTCTGTCTTGGAGATATGAGCGTTTGTGCTGGTGACAGCCGTGGTCGGGCTTCTGCTTTACCGAGCGTGGAAAGCCTCTTCGCCACGTGGCGTTGAGGGGCGGATGCGGCGAGGGATGATCCTTGAGGACCTTCGAGTGCAGCCCATGAAGGGGGTCGCCGTAGTATCCGCCGCAAAAACAGCGGATATTGCTGACCTGGGGCGATGGTGATCATGACGGTTGGTCGTGTCCTGGGCAGGGACCCGGTCGTTCACCATGCAGTGCGGTAAGCCGTCGATACGACAGCGGGCCCCGGAGGCCACCGCGTACGAACGGCTGGGCTGGGGGTGATTGGTGGCGACCCGTGTGTTCTCGGACGATGAGCTCGCGCGGCTGCGCGGCTTCTCGGAGATCAACAAAGAAGAGCTGATCCGGTTCTTCACACTGACGCCGGGCAGCCGGACTCAGAGGTATTTCTGACGCTGCGCCAGTTGCGATAGGGGGTGTCCGTGCCCGAGGTAGAGGCGACGGTGGACCAGGTGGTGCCGGCGATCGGCGCGGCGGTGGGGGCGTACGGGGTGGGGGTGCTCACCCAGGCGCAGGACACGGCGGTCGACGCCACGGTGAACCTGGGCCAGCGGATCCTGGCCCGGCTCCTGCGCCATGCCCCTGAGCGCGGGCGGCTGGAATCGGCGGTGGCCGATCTCGCCGCAGGCGGGGAAGACCCGGACGCGGTGGCGGCGCTGCGCCTGCAGGTCCGCAGGATCCTGGCGCAGAACCCGGAACTCGTCACGGAGCTCGCCGCGATGCTGCCGCCCGCCCCGCAGGCCAGCACGAGCAGACGTGCCACCGAGCGACTCCGCACGTTCCTCCTGCCAAGTACTGCCAGCCAGCAGCGCGCGGCCAGCGGGACGGCCGCGAGCGAGGCTACGTGGTGGACGCGGATGGAACGCACTGTGGGACTGCTGGTGAGCACGGCCACACTGGCCGTTGCCGCCTTCGCATGGATATCGATCCAGCAGGTCAACAGCGACCAACACATCACCCGCGACGGACAGATCACCGACCGGTACAACGCAGCCGTGCAGAACCTGGGCTCTGACTCACTCGACATACGCCTCGGCGGCATCTACGCCCTCCAGCGCATCATGGAGGACTCCCCACGAGACGAACCCACGGTGGTCCGTGTCCTCTCCGCATTCATACGCACCCGCTCCACCACACTCGCGAAATGGGCCTCCACAAAGCCACGCCTAGGAACCGATATAAATGCCGCTCTAACTGTCCTCTCCACTAACCACAACAAGACCCCCACCGATTTGACCAATGCCTACCTGGCCCGCGCTGACCTGGCCCGCGCTGACCTGACGGGCGCCGACCTGGCCCGCGCCGACCTGACTGGCGCCGACCTGACTGACGCTGACCTGCAGGGCGCGCACCTGGCTGGCGCTGACCTACGGGGCGCGCACCTGGCCCGCTCGGATTTGCGGGGGGCAGACCTGACCGACGCGAAAATGGACAAGGGAGCGTTGACGTACTCTCAGCGGTGAAGGCCCTCCCAGTCAGTCCCGGCGCCTACCGGTCGGCGGGGGATCTGAGGCGTGTGATCCCCCTGCTGGAGCAGATCCCAGGCCCGGATCCAGCCCCGTGCGTCAGCCGGCCGACCGCCAGCAGATCGCAGCGTCCTGACTCACTCGCGACGTACCAGCCCAGATCAGAAGCGATCTGGACGCGTCAATGGTCGGTAAACTGCGGTGCGTCCGGGAGTGGATCGTCGAGCACAGCGAGGGGCCGACGATCCGGGAGATCGGTCAGCAGGTCGGTCTGTCCAGCACGAGTTCGACGGCGTACCAGCGCGGGAGGCTGAAGCAGCACGGGATGATCAGCCGCAACCGGAGCTGGCGACATCCGTCTCGCTAGGGGCCTCACGAGGCCATGTCCTCGCTCAACGGCTGCCGGGCGAGCTGCGCCAGGTGCTCCGACCAGTCGCCGGACCGCACCGGCTGCGCCACGGCGGGGGTGGCCGCACCGGTGCAGCCACCCTCGATGTCGGTCGGCTAGGACATGTCACACAGCTGACCATCGATACCGAGCCGCCCGGGATGTCAGTGGTGTTCGTTAAAGTCAGAACCTGATGGGTTGTCCGTTCTCCTTGGCCACGGAGCTCTGTGCGGGTGAGCAGGTGTCGGCTGGCATGAAGACGGCTAGGTGGAGTTGCTGGCAAGGGGGCTGGCGATGGACTGTGACACCGGCAGATCCAGACAGCGGTGCAGGGAGAAGCCGTCTCTGACGAGCCGCTGATCTGTCCGACGGATGCGCTTGAGCTGGACGCCTTCCGTGAGGAGTACTGCGGTTGGACGTTCTGGTGCGGTGTTCTGCTGGGCGGCTGTGGCGGGCAGTTGACGACCAAGCGCTGCACGATCGTGTCTGTCACTTTGCTCATCTGCCCGATCCAGAGGGTCTGCGGCCGGAATGCGGACGACGTGCGCGGGTGTGAGCAGCGCAGACCACCTGTATGTGAAGACCGCGACAGAGGCATGGCTGCAGCGGCAAGGACACACGCCGCGCTACCGCTTCATCGACCCTGACGATGCGCCGATCGGCTCCGTCGTGGAAATCGACCTGGACGGGCACAAGATGCGCATCCACATGAACCCCTCCGTGCAGCCCGACTGGGATGCCGAGGACGGAGAGCTGATTCTGGGGCCGGGCGTACGCATTTCCCCTGGCCAGTTGGCCCGCCGGGGCTACGTCAACCGCGTCAAGCTGGTGAGCGACGGCAACCAGCGCATCCTGCAGTTCGGCACCGAAGTCCCCCGCGAGGGTACTACCTGGGGGTACGACACCGCCGACTGCGAGGTCACTCCCGAGGGCCTGCTCAAGACTCCCCTGGTTGCCCGCGTCTGGCGCGAAGGCGGTCCGGCGCCGGCAGTGCCCGAGCCGAGGGCCGAGCAGGACACCGCGCCGGTGTCAGCGAGCCGACGTTCTACCAGTCTTCCTGATGCGCACGTTCCGGTTCGGATCGGGGCCCTGGTCCGCAGACTCAACACGGCCGTACGGACGAGCGAGATCATCCTCGTACGAGGGCTGTGCCGGGAGGCCGAGCACGAGATGGGCCGGTGTGAAGGACTCGCTCTCGACAAGCTCGAGGCCGCCACGTCGGCTGCTCAGACCTGGCTCCAAGGACAGGACCGGCTGCGTCAGGTCCTCTTCACGCGTCTGCAGAACGCCGTTGAGCATCGTCATGCCTCCGAGACGCGGTCCCTGCTGCGACAGGTGAACGACCTCTTGAAGCGTGGCGAGGCACCCAGCGAGGACGAGGCGGCAACGCTAGCCGCTGCCAAGCCGCTCACCGACATCGTCTTCTCCGGGATGCGGCCGGCTGCCCGGATGTCCACTCGCGGCGCGTTGTCCACGCCACCAGTATCAGCCCGCCAGGACCAAGGAGTCGCACAGGTCCAGCCAGCTCGGCAACAGGCCAGAGAGTCGTTGTGAGGTGCCCTTACCGTCGGCGGTCTCGTGACAGCATGCCCGGCTCGTATAGGCAGGCAAAGTCGAACACGTACCGCGGCGCTGAGCGCGGCTTCTTCCTCGTGGAAGCCGTCGTTCGGGGGCCGGGAGCGGAAGAGAGGTGCAGGTTGCCGATCCACACGGTGCCGGAGTGACGCTCCTGTACCGTCTCGCCTTGCTCGTGAAGCGCCTCGATGATCTCGGCTGCCGGCCACCCGAAGACGTCGACGCCCTGGAACGCAACCGGGCATGCCACTCGCTCGTCGACCGGCCGCCGCGACAGCGAAATGATCGAAAGGCCGCCTCCGTCGGAGGCCGAAAGGGTGATCGAACATCCGGGCAAGTCGAAACCAACCGCCCAATCGGTCCCGCAGACGAAATCATCCGACAGCGCCGCATGCGGCGCCAGGACGCGACGGGCGTACTGCTCGGACATGCCGAAGACCAGTTCGGGCAGCGGGCCGGGCAGCCGTACGCCCGTCGCAGGAAGCAGGTCGATGGTCATGCCGCCATGGTGGCAGCCACGGCCACCACCTGGGCACTGTCGTCTCAGCTGCCCGGCTCACGGGTGCCGCATCGCTGCATCGAACGCAGCCGGTCAGCCCCGTCGGATTGGTCTGGTATTACGGCAGGATGCGGGGACAGTCTGAGGACCGCTAAGTGCAGCCCGGGTCTGCCGGGTCGGCCAAGGTGAGGCGGATGTTGTGATCGACCACGTGGTGATCGGCGTCGGGGACGTAGCGACGAGCAGGGCGTTCTACGAGCGTGCGTTGGCCCCTCTCGGAGTGGGCATCGTGCTCGACCTTCCGGGCTACGTCGGGTTCGGGGACCAGGGCATGCCATGGTTCTTCGTCGCAGCCCGGGAACCAACGCAGCGGGTGCACATCGCGTTCAGTGCGGCGGATCGGCCCACGGTCGATGCCTTCCACAGGGCCGCGCTGGAGGCCGGTGCGGTGGACAACGGCGCACCCGGCCCTCGCCCGGTCTACCACCAGCACTACTACGGAGCGTTCGTCTTCGACCCGGACGGCAACAACATCGAGGCCGTTTGCCACGTGCCCGGATGACGCGCCGGATCCCCGACTCCAACATCCGCTGAGTGCGACTGTTCACAGCACGTACGGGTCAGACGAGTGCGGTGAGGCGGTCCTCGATGTAGGCGCGCTTCGCGTCTTCGTCTCGACGAGACGACAGGTAGCGCGACCACGCCTGCTGCTCATGAGCGGTAGGGCCGAGTTCCCACACGCATTGCGTCGGCTTGAGTATCCCCTCCCGGGGATACGGCTCGAAGCCTCCTTCCTCCTTGAAGTGCAACGTCTGCCACATTTCGTTGGTACTGCGCCAGACACAGACGATGAGGAAGAAAATCTCCCCGGAGCGATGCAGGATCACAAACCCAGCTCGTTGCGGAGGTCCAGCCTCCCGGCGGCCGCTTCGGCGCGGAGGAACCCGCGCGCCTCTTCCCGGACTTCCGGTGCGACAGCCAGTTCCGTGTGGTGGACGTCGTACCACTTGAGGTACGCGTTACCTCGCCCCGGCCACAGCGGCCGGGGCGAGATCTCAACGGGGCACCGCAGCATCGGCAAGAGGCCGGTGCCCCGCTCCCCTTCACGCCGTTTCGAGATCAGGAGACCTCCACCATGCACCGTCCCGCCATCTTCGCCGCCGTTCTCGGCCTGGGCAGCTGGCAGACGGACAATTAGGCGGCTGCGAAGGGCCGCCCGGATCCGGGTGCCGGCGGAGCGAAGGCCAGGGAGTCCTGGCGGGGCGCTGATCGCTCACGTGGCGGTCTATCACCTGGGCATAGCCGTGATGCTCGCGGTGACCATAGCCCTGCTCGACCTGCCGATCGGATGGACCGGGGCCGCGACGGGGATCGCCTCGATCGCCGAGGTCACCAGCCTGCTCGCGCCCAGTGGCAGTCGGCGCTGAGAAGCAACGCCGGGCGGATTCGGTGCACTCCTCGGTCCGGAGGGCTCTGTATTCGCTCGAGCCGAGGCTCACACGTCCACGCAGGGGGCGGTCGGCCGGTGTTGGGGAGATCCCGGCCGGAGGCACCGAGCGTGGTGGACTCGATGAACCGGACGGTGGCCTTGCCCACGCCGGGCCTGAATGTCACGCGGAACGCACTTGTTTCCCGCGACAGTGCACGTGAACGTCCAAGCGTGGCCGGATCGATCAGGTATCGAGAAGCGCGGGACACGGAGCCGGTTCTAGCCTGTTCGTCATGGACATCACCATTCACACGAGTTCCCTGCCGCACGACGACCCGGATGCGTCCCTGGCTTTCTACCGCGACGTCCTCGGCTTCGAGGTCCGCAGCGACGTCGGGCAGGGCAGGATGCGCTGGATCACGGTCGGCCCGGCCGGTCAGCCGAACACGTCCCTCCTCCTGGCGCCGCCGGCCGCCGACCCGGGAGTCACCGAGGACGAGCGCCGCACCATCACCGAGATGATGGCCAAGGGCACCTACGGCTGGATCCTGCTGGCCACCCCGGACCTTGACGCCACGTTCGAGAAGGTGCAGGCCGGTGAGACCGAGGTCGTCCAGGAGCCGACCGAGCAGCCGTACGGCATCCGTGACTGCGCCTTCCGCGACCCCGCGGGCAACCTGGTCCGCATCCAGGAGCTTCGCTGAGCCGTGCGGGCATCGATGCGGCCGTGCTGGTCGGCACTGCGACCACCTGCAAAGAACGCGGCGCACCATCGCAGAGGTGCCCGCCCTGCCTGGCCGCCCACCAGGGCCGCGTCCGCATCCTCGTTGAACCGGACAGGGGCCCGGAGTCCGTCCCGCTGCTGTCCGTCAGTTGCTCGACCGGCTGGTCCGCTCCGGCGGGCCGGTCTTCATCACCGAGCGCCTGGGGTGCCTGTCTCGGCAGGCACCCCAGGCGCTTGTAGGCGTCGATTGAAGAGGAAAGTAAGGGGAGTGTTCCATGTGTCAGCCCGAGTGGCGGCATGCACGCGTCGAGGCGCAGCGCCTGACCGATCTCGCGCGGCTGCGCCGCGTCCGCGACCGGATCGATAGGGAGTACGCGCAGCCGCTAAACGTGGAGGCGCTCGCCCGCGGTGTGAACATGTCCGCCGGGCACCTCAGCCGGCAGTTCCGGGCCGCCTACGGCGAGTCGCCGTACGCGTACCTGATGACGCGTCGCATCGAGCGCGCGACGGCGCTGCTGCGGCGTGGCGACCTCAGCGTCACCGAGGTCTGCTTCGCGGTCGGCTGCGCGTCGCTGGGCACGTTCACAACCCGCTTCACCGAGCTGGTCGGCATGCCGCCCGGGGCTTTCCGGCGCCGCGCGGCGGATGCGGCGGATGCGGCGGATGCGGCGGATGCGGCGGCCGACCGTGCCGATGCCGCGGGTACGGTCGGTGATGCGGGGCCTGCGGTCACGGTGGAGGGGATGCCGGCGTGTGTGGCGAAGCAGGTGACAAGACCGGTCAGGAATCGAGAAGCCCCGGCCGCCGAGCAGCCCCTAGCGTGATGGCCATGGCAACCACCGCATCCACCACGTCCATCGCATCCGTCACCCTCGAGGTGGCCGACCCCGAGGCCGCCCACCGCTTCTACACCGCCTTCGGCGTGGACACGCACATACGCCTGCGGGCGTCCGAGGCGCACTCCACCGGATTCCGCGGCTTCACCCTGGCGCTCACGGTGTCCCGGCCGGCCACCGTCGACAGCTTCCTCGGCGCCGCCGCGGACGCCGGCGCCACGGTGCTGAAGCCCGCCGCGAAGTCGCTGTGGGGCTATGGCGGCGTCGTCCAGGCGCCGGACGAGACGATCTGGAAGGTCGCGACCTCGGCGAAGAAAGATACCGGCCCGGCCACCCGCGAGATCGACGAGATCGTCCTCCTGCTCGGCGTCGAGGACGTGAAGGCCAGCAAGCGGTTCTACGTCGGCCGGGGCCTGACCGTGGCCAGGAGCTTCGGCGGCAAGTACGCCGAGTTCGCCTCCGGCGAGTCCAGCCCCGTCAAGCTGGCGCTGTACACGCGCCGTGGCCTGGCCAAGGACCTCGGCGTCCCCGCCGAGGGCACAGGCTCGCACCGCATCGTCCTCGGCAGCACCGCCGGCCCCTTCACCGACCCGGACGGATTCGCCTGGGAGGCCGCCACGTCGCTCACCCCCGCGCCGTCCACGGCGTCTGCACGGTCCTGACTCCCGGCCCTGAGCTCCCGCCCGGACCTGCCTCATCCCTGTACGAGAGGGGAAATCTGCCATGCAGCACACGAAGTCGTCTGCCGAGACCTCCGGCACGGCCGCCGAGGAGTACAACGGATTCACCGCCGAAGAGCGGGCCGCGATGAAGGAGCACGCGCAGGAGCAGAAGCAGGCGGCGGCACGGCGCGGTTCGCGGGCGGAGAAGGAGGCGGCAGCGGAGCGGGATGTGCTCGCGAAGATCGCCGAGATGCCGGAGGCGGACCGCGTCCTCGCCGAGCGGATCCACGCCATCGTCAAGGCCGCCCACTTTCAGAGCGCGCAGAAGTTCAAGTCGAGGTATGCCACGCTCGGATTCAGCGACCAGGCGGGCTCGACGACGGCGCCGGCACTCCGGCTGGTCGGCATGCGCGGCGGCTGTTCGAGGCCGTGCACGCGCTGACTGATGCCGGCCGCCCCTACAGCGCCGCAGCGCGAGCTCGGACTGGACCGCCGCACGGTGCGCAAGTACGCCCGGGCCAGCACCTGGCACGAGGTGATGCGTCGGGCTCCCCGCCGCTCCTCCAGTCTTGATCCGTACCTCGACTACCTGCAGCAACGCTGGGACGAGGGCGAACACAACGCCAAGATCCTGCACCAGGAACTGTCCGGCAAGGGCTACCTCGGCCACTACCAGCGAGTAAAGATGGCCATAGCGCCCCTTCGCCGCGGTCTGCCCCTGGACGAGCCGCGCGAGCGGCCGCTTTCACCACGCGAGCTGCTCGCTGGATCTCCACCGCCCCCGGCCGGCGCAGGCTTGAGACCGAACAGCGCCTGCGCCGGCTGCTCGAACAGTGCCCGGAATTGCACCGCACGCACGAGCTGGTATGTCAGTTCGCCGACATGCTCGCTGCCCGTGACGCCGCATCCCTGCCCGACTGGCTCGACCGGCTCGTCGCGAGCAGTCTCCCTGCCCTGGTCGGCTTGGCGAAGGTGATCCCCGAAGAGCAGGCAGCGGTTATCCAGGGGATCACCACCTCGTTCAGTTCCGGGGGCAACGAGGGGCGCATTACGGACGTGAAACTCCAGAAGCGGATCATGGGAGGTCGCGCAGGCGTCGCGCTCCTGTGCCAGCGGGTCGTGCTGATCGCACACCTACGCCGCCGCTACCCGGACCACTCCGCCGCTCGATGGTGATCTTCGGCTACAAAATTCTTGCATGCGCCGAGCTGCACCCAACGAGGCTTCAGCTTCGGAGGGGGATGCCCAACGACCGTACGAGCTGGGTCACTTCCTCCCGGAAGAGCTTGTCCGGGCTGGTCGTCTGGGTGCGCAGATGGCCGTAGACCTCCAGTGACACCAGGCCGTGCAGACGCCCCCAGAGGCGCAGGGCGAGTGCGACGGCAGCGGGCGGCAGGCCGGGGAAGTCCGCGCGGACCGTGTCGACGAGCCCGGCGTCGAAGTCGGACCACTCGAACTCGCTGCTCTCATGAAGGTGTTCGGCGTGCGGCCAGGCGGCTGCCGCGAGCGCGGTGAGCCCCGCGCAGACCCGGTGGGTAGCCTCCGGGGCGGCACCTCCGTGGGGGGTGTCGTAGCCGGGAACGGGATCGCCGTAGACAAGCCGAAAGCCCTCGGGGTTGGCCAGGGCCCAGCTCCGGAAGGCGCCCGCCCACCCCTGGATCCGGGTGGCCGGACCCTCGGCGGAGGCGCTCTCCCATGCAGCGTCCACGGCGTCGGCCAGCTCGGTGTACACGTCGTTGATGAGCACGGTGACCAGGTCGTCGCGGGTGGCGAAGTAGCCGTAGATGGCGTTGGCCGTCATGCCCATCTCGCGGGCGATGGCCCGCAGGGTGATGGCCTCGGGCCCGCCCGAGGCCATCAACTCCAGCGCCACGTCCTTGATTTCGGCCGTCGTCTCGGCCCGCAGGCGCTCGCGTCGTCCCTTGCTTCCTGCCCTGCTCGCTGTACTTGCCACCCAGACACTCTACAGCGTCACCCACATTGATGGCCGTATAGAATCTTCACGGCGTATAGTTGTCACACGGACGTACCCAAACTTGTTGGTTGCGCCCTCATATCCGCATGAACAGGGGAGAACCATGCACATCGGAGTCGTCGGAGCCACGGGGACCATCGGCAGCCGGGTCGTTACTGAGGCCCTCGACCGGGGGCATCACGTCAGGGCGTTGAGCCGTGACGCGACGCGGCCGCAGGCCGACGAGAAGCGGGAGAACATCACCTGGGCGGGCGTCGATGTCCTGGATGCGGCGAGCATCATGGCCGTGCTGCCCGGCCTCGACGTTCTCATCAGCGCCTACCAGCCCGGCAATGCCGCCAAGGACTTCGAGGACACCGTCCGGCGTTCGATCGCCGACCCCACGGTCCACTCCACCGTGGCGCGCGCCCTGCTGAAGGCCCTGGAGAGCCACCCGCGGACCCGGCTGATCGTGATCGGCGGCGCAGGCAGCCTGGAGGTCGAGCCCGGGCTGGTGCTCGCCGACTCGGACGAGCGCATGCACGAGACCCTCGACCAGCTCGGGCTGCCCCGCGCCTACGCGGCGGCGGCGCGCGGCGCCCGCGACGGCTTCAACGTCCTGCGCACCTCGAACCGGCTGTGGACCTACTTCAGCCCCGCCGAGGAGATCGCCCCCGACGAGCGCACCGGACGCTTCCGCATCGGCGGCGACCAGGCGGTCCGCGACGCGGAGGGGCGCAGCCGCATCTCGGCGGAGGACGCGGCGGTCGCCCTGGTCGACGAGGCGGAGCTGCCGCAGTTCGTGCAGCGGCGCTTCACGATCGGATACTGAAGGGTCGTGTTGCTCAGAGGCCCCGGCCCGCCACAGGGGCGGAGTCCCGGGGCCTTCGTCCAGGCGGTACCACGGTGTCGGTTCTCGTCGGTGCGGCGGTGCTGTCGTGTCAGCGCAGCGCGATGTCCACGATCCAGTCGTCCAGGCCGGGGTCATGGCGATGTCCGCGCAGCGTCTCGGCCAGGTGCCGTCGGGCTTCGGCGAGCAGGTGCCGGCGGGCGAAGCTGCCACGCATCACGTAGACCACTGCCGCGACATCGACGACCGGCCGCACTCGAGCCCGGATCACAGCGGCCGCGGCCCGGGCCCGCGCCAGGGGTCCGTCGACCAGGGCGACACCGAACCGTCGGATCGCTGACTCCCGCCACCGCTCCCGCAGCACGTGAAGGGGCAGCAGTTGCTTCTTCGACGGCCGGTGCTCTCAGCCGCCCACCGCGCCAGCCCGTGCCGGGCCCGCTCCCCCGGCTGGCGTCCGTGGTCGGCGACGTAGGTGTCGGTCCGCCCCTCCAGGGCGGCGAGGATCCACTCGCGGCGCATGGACGACCAGCCGATCAGCTCGTGCGGGATCCGTGCTGTCTCCATCACCGCCCAGCTCCCCAAGCATGCAGCCCACCTGGACGCCGCCCCAGGCGACCTGCTGGCGTTCACCGCCTTCACCCGCGAGATCTGGCGGCAGATCTGGTCGAACAATCCGCAGGAACGGCTGAACAAGGAAATCAGGCGTCGCACCGACGTGGTTGGGATCTTCCCCGACCGCACCGCCCTGATCCGGCTGGTCGGCGCCGTGCTGGCCGAGCAGAACGACTAGTAGGGCTTTGTTAGGTGGGTCTTGTCGCGTTGGGTGTCTGGTAGTTCGCTGTTGGTATGAGGGTCGGGGAACTCGCTTCGTGTCGTGTCCGGTTGGAGGAGTTCGGTGGGGAGGTGTTCGCGCCGCTGGTGCGGCGGGATCAGCGTGAGAAGGGTGCCCTGTATCTGCGGGGGCTGCTGCTGGACGGCCGGCGTAAGTCGATGCAGCCGATGGCCGGGCGCCTGGGGGTGGACCACCAGCAGCTTCAGCAGTTCATCACGTCCTCCACCTGGGCCTTTGACGCGGTGCGGGCCCGGTTGGCGTGGCGGGCCGTGCGGGTGGTCCGTCCTCAGGCGTGGGTGGTGGACGACACCGGGTTCCCGAAGGACGGCATCTCGTCGCCCGGGGTGGCCCGGCAGTACTCGGGCACCCTGGGCAAGGTCGGTAACTGCCAGATCGGCGTCAGCGTCCACGCCGCTTCCGACACCGCCTCGTGTCCGCTGTCCTGGCGTTTGTTCCTTCCCGAGAGCTGGGACACGCCAGAAGCGGCCAGCCGTCGGGAACGCTGTCGCATCCCTGATGACGAGCATCACCGCCCGAAGTGGCAGCTGGCGCTGGAGATGCTCGACGACCTGGCCGGCACCGGGCTGAAGCCGGCGGTGCTGGTCGCGGACACCGGATACGGCGCCAACGCCGACTTCCGCCGCGGCCTGGAAGACCGCGGCCTGGCCTACGTCCTGCAGGCCAAGGCCGAAATGACCGCCCACAGTGAGGATGCCGAACCCCACCAGCCTGCCTATGGCGGCCTGGGGCCCAGGCCCCTTCCGCGTTACCGCACCCGCCCGGTGTCCTTACGGGATCACGTGCTGGCCGCCGGACGACGCCAGGGACGAACCCTGACCTGGCGCAGGGGCTCCAAAGCCGCGATGAGCTCGCACTTCGTTCTTGTGAGGATCCGTCTCGCGGGGCGGCGGCCCAAGCCCGCCACCGACGGCACGATCCCGCTGACCTGGCTCATCGCCCAGTGGCCCGAAGGCGAGGACGAGCCGGTCAAGTACTGGATCTCGAACCTGCCCGCAGACATCCCCGCCCGCGACCTTGTCCGCATCGCGAAACTGCGGTGGCGCATCGAGCACGACTACCGCGAGCTGAAGACCACCCTCGGCCTCGACCACTTCGAGGGCCGCTCGTTCACCGGCTGGCACCGGCACGTCACCCTCGTCACCGCCGCCCACCTGTTCCTGACCGAACAGCGGACCTGCCCAAAAGCCCCTGCCAGGGCCTGACCCTCTACCAGGCCCTGGATCTCCTCCAACACCTCCTGGCCACCTGGACCGGCACCTGCCCCACCTGCCGACAACCCACCCCCTGGCAGCCCTACGACACCACCTAACAAAGCCCTACTAGGCCGTGTCTCTTCGATCATCGGCTGCCTTCCCGAGCCCCCAAACCCGCACCACGCCGGCCGGTCGGAAACCGGGTGCGGACTGTCGGTGCGGTGGTGTGTGATCGGGGGTGTGGCGATTGTGTTAGGCAAGCCGGGAGTCGACGCGCTGAGCGAGGCTGTGGGCGTGCTGCGGGAGTGGCAGTACGACGGGGCGCCGATGCAACTGCATCCGGGGGACCTGGGCTGGTTCTGGCGGTTAGGTGCGGAAGCGACCGCCGCGGCGGTCAGGACGTGGAGCCGGGACGGACAGATTCTCGCCGTCGGGCTGCTGGACGGTCCCAGGCTGTTGCGGCTGACGATCGCGCCAGACGCTCAGCGGGACGAGGAGCTGGCGCAGCAGTTGGTTGAAGACGTGACCGAGCCGGAGCGCGGCGTGCTGCCCGAGGGGAAGGCGAACATCGAGGCGCCGATGGGTGCACTAATCCAAGATCTGCTGTTCGAGGACGGCTGGAACGCCGACGAGCCGTGGACGCCGCTGCGCCGCGACCTCACGAAGCCGGTGAATAACCCAGGCGTGCGGATCGAGGTGGTCGGGCCGGAGCAGGCGCTCGTGTTTGCCGCCGTACATCGGGCAGCGTTCGACGGGTCGAGGTTCACGGACGAGCGCTGGCAGGCGATGGCGGCCGGATTGCCGTACGCCGACGCTCGGTGTCTGGTCGCGTACGACGACCAGGGCAACGCGGTGGCGGCGGTGACGGTGTGGTCGGCCGGTCCGGGTAGGCCCGGGTTGCTCGAACCGATGGGCGTGCACCGGGAACATCGCCGTCACGGCTACGGCGAGGCGATCACCGTCGCCGCGGCGGCGGCACTCCAGGAGCTGGGCTCGTCGAGCGCGATCGTCTGCGCCCCGAGCTCCAATGTCGGCGCCGTCGCCACCTACAAGTCAGCCGGCTTCCAGCAACGCCCCGAGGTCCGGGACCAATACCGGGACGCCTAGTGGCCTTGTCTCCTCGATCACGAGCGGAGCCAGATGAGGAGTGCGGCAGCGGTGACGGTGCCGAGGAAGACGTATCCGCGCTTGTCGTAGCGGGTGGCGACGGCTCTGAACTGCTTGAGTTTGTTGATCGCCCGCTCGACGGTGTTCCTGGCTTTGTACCGGGTCTTGTCGAAGCCGGGTGGCCGACCGCCGCGTGAACCCCTGCCGAGGCGGGCGGACTTGGTGTCGCTCTTCTCTGGGATCACGTGCCGGATGCCACGTCGTCGCAGGTAGGAGCGGATCAGGCCGTTGCTGTATGCCTAATAGGCACGTGGGTTGGCCGTTGAGCCAGTCCAGGCAGGGGCCGGGCGAGACGTCTGGGCTGTATGCAGCACCGGGAGTGCTTCGACAAGAGGGATGGAGTTCCGGCCCCTGCCGTTGCGAGTTCGGTCGCCGTACCGTTCCGTGATTCGAGCCATTCCCAGGGCCACCTCCCGACTCAGCTGGAGCCGTCGAGCTCTTCACGAGAGTGAGGCCCCTGAGCAGGGCTGGGGCCACGGACGGCTGATGGGGTGGTGCGCCCGCGAGCGCTTCTATTAGGTCGCCGGGTGGTCCTGCCGCGGCTTGATGCCGATGGACAGCGAAGCCTTGAGAGGAGCGCGTGGTGCACGTAACCTGCGGAATCGACTGGGCCGAGGACCACCACGATGTGGCGGTGGTCGACTCCGACGCCCGGCTGCTCGGCAAACTCAGGATCAGCGATGACGTGGCGGGGTTCCAGGACCTGTTGCGCCTGCTCGCCGAGCAAGGCGACAGCCCGGACGATCCGATCCCGGTCGCGATCGAGACCTCCCGGGGACTGCTGGTGGCCTGCCTGCAGGCCTCCGGGCGCCGGGTCTATGCGATCAATCCGATGGCCGTCGCCCGCTACCGCGACCGGCACGCCGTCTCCCGGAAGAAGTCCGACCACCAAGACGCCGTCGTCCTGGCGAACATCCTGCGCACTGACGCCTCGCTGCACCGTCCGCTGCCGGCAGACTCCGACTTGGTCAAAGCGATAGCCGTCCTCGCCAGGGCTCAGCAGGACGCGGTCTGGGACCGCACTCGCGCCCACAACCGGCTCCGATCCCACCTGCGCGAGTATTACCCCGCGATCCTCGAGGCGTTTGCCGACAAGCGTGAGCGGCTGCTGTCCCGGGAGGCCCGCGCGATCCTGGCGATCGCGCCCACTCCGGCCGAGGCCACCCGGCTGACGCGCGGCCGACTGAGGACCGCCGTCACCAGGGCCGGACGCCAACGCCGCATCCAGGCCGAGACCGACCGGCTCCTTGAAGTGTTCCGCCGAACCTGGCTCCGCCAGCCTGCCTGGTCGAGAAGGCGATGGGACGGCAGACACTCGCCCTCCTCGCCCAACTCGACGCAGCCTGCCAGGCATGTGACGGCCTGGCACGCGACACCGAGGAACTGTTCCTGCAGCATCCCGACGCGGAGATCATCACGAGTTTCCCCGGCCTGGCCACGCTCACCGGCGCGCGGATCCTCGCCGAGATCGGCGACGACCGCAGCCGGTTCACCCGGGCCGGCGATCTGAAGGCCTATGCCGGAAGCGCACCAGTGACCCGCCAGTCCGGCAAGAGCCGCCACGTCACCCACCGTCGGATCAAGAACAGCCGCCTGGCCTCGACCGGCCGGCACTGGGCGTTCGCTGCACTGACCGCCTCACCCGGCGCCCATGCCCACTACAACCGCCGACGGGATACCGGCGACCGCTACCACGCCGCCCTCCGCAACCTGTTCAACCGCATGCTCGGCCAGCTCCACCACTGCCTGAGCAACCGCCAGAAGTTCGACGAAACGATCGCCTTCAGCACACCCGCCCCACCCCCGCTCACGACGGCCGCTTGACCTGATAGCCGCATGGGGTGCCTTGTCGCCGCGCACCCGCCGCGGGTGGGTGCGCGGACTGCCCGGTCGGGGCCTGGGCACGCGGATTGCGTCGAGGAGGTTCGCGAACTGCGATGAGTCGCCGCGTTGTCCGGCGGTGATCAGCAGGGCCAGCGGGCGCTGGCCCTGCTCGACCACCAGGTGGATCTTCGTGGTCAGCCCGCTGCGGGAGCGCCCGAGTGCTTCGCCTGACGCACCGCCTCCGCCAGGAACGGGCGCAGGCGCATGTGCACGCGCATGTGAACTGATCTTTGTACGGCCCCTTTTGAGGTACTGGGCGGTGCCGGCGGCGGACCTGTTGGGGCCGGCGGCGTGCTGGTGAGCGCGGACCGAGGTGGAGTCGATGTTGATGTTCCAGTCGACGTCGCCCGCGGCGTCGGCGACCGCCTGGACGTGCTGGAGCAGCCGCTCCCAGGTGCCGTCGGCCGACCACAGCATGTGCCGCTTGTGGACGGTCTGCCATGAGCCGAAACGTTCGGGCAGCTTGCGCCACTGACAGCCGGTGCTGAGCCGATGAATGATCCCGTTGATCACCTGCCGGTGATCACGCCACCGGCCGCACCGGTTGTTGCTCATGGGCAGCAACGGCTCCAGCACCGCCCATTCGTCGTCGGTCAGATCCCCCCTGCTCAGCATGACCAGAACAACGAATCACTGATCGAAGAGACACCCTCTAGTAGGGCTTTGTTAGGTGGTGTCGTAGGGCTGCCAGGGGGTGGGTTGTCGGCAGGTGGGGCAGGTGCCGGTCCAGGTGGCCAGGAGGTGTTGGAGGAGATCCAGGGCCTGGTAGAGGGTCAGGCCCTGGCAGGGGCTTTTGGGCAGGTCCGCTGTTCGGTCAGGAACAGGTGGGCGGCGGTGACGAGGGTGACGTGCCGGTGCCAGCCGGTGAACGAGCGGCCCTCGAAGTGGTCGAGGCCGAGGGTGGTCTTCAGCTCGCGGTAGTCGTGCTCGATGCGCCACCGCAGTTTCGCGATGCGGACAAGGTCGCGGGCGGGGATGTCTGCGGGCAGGTTCGAGATCCAGTACTTGACCGGCTCGTCCTCGCCTTCGGGCCACTGGGCGATGAGCCAGGTCAGCGGGATCGTGCCGTCGGTGGCGGGCTTGGGCCGCCGCCCCGCGAGACGGATCCTCACAAGAACGAAGTGCGAGCTCATCGCGGCTTTGGAGCCCCTGCGCCAGGTCAGGGTTCGTCCCTGGCGTCGTCCGGCGGCCAGCACGTGATCCCGTAAGGACACCGGGCGGGTGCGGTAACGCGGAAGGGGCCTGGGCCCCAGGCCGCCATAGGCAGGCTGGTGGGGTTCGGCATCCTCACTGTGGGCGGTCATTTCGGCCTTGGCCTGCAGGACGTAGGCCAGGCCGCGGTCTTCCAGGCCGCGGCGGAAGTCGGCGTTGGCGCCGTATCCGGTGTCCGCGACCAGCACCGCCGGCTTCAGCCCGGTGCCGGCCAGGTCGTCGAGCATCTCCAGCGCCAGCTGCCACTTCGGGCGGTGATGCTCGTCATCAGGGATGCGACAGCGTTCCCGACGGCTGGCCGCTTCTGGCGTGTCCCAGCTCTCGGGAAGGAACAAACGCCAGGACAGCGGACACGAGGCGGTGTCGGAAGCGGCGTGGACGCTGACGCCGATCTGGCAGTTACCGACCTTGCCCAGGGTGCCCGAGTACTGCCGGGCCACCCCGGGCGACGAGATGCCGTCCTTCGGGAACCCGGTGTCGTCCACCACCCACGCCTGAGGACGGACCACCCGCACGGCCCGCCACGCCAACCGGGCCCGCACCGCGTCAAAGGCCCAGGTGGAGGACGTGATGAACTGCTGAAGCTGCTGGTGGTCCACCCCCAGGCGCCCGGCCATCGGCTGCATCGACTTACGCCGGCCGTCCAGCAGCAGCCCCCGCAGATACAGGGCACCCTTCTCACGCTGATCCCGCCGCACCAGCGGCGCGAACACCTCCCCACCGAACTCCTCCAACCGGACACGACACGAAGCGAGTTCCCCGACCCTCATACCAACAGCGAACTACCAGACACCCAACGCGACAAGACCCACCTAACAAAGCCCTACTAGTGGACCGAAGCCCGCCGCTACATGGGCCGCGAACTCCTCGCCAAGGCCCGCCTCCACCCGATCGAGTCAGAAACCGACGAACCCGCACTCCAGAGCGAACTCACCGCATAGCCTCAAAATTGGATCACCGAGTGGCCGTCGATACACCACTCCCGGACGTGACCGAAGGGGTTCGTGTCCGCCGATGGGGTGAGACACGTTCCGGGGCATGAGAGCGCGAGTCCGATCTATCAAGAGCTGCGTCACTCTGGGCGTGCTGGTGCGTCGTTTCTCCTGGAAGTCGGTGATCGTATGAAGTTCAATCCTCTGGAGCAGCGAGGCATCCGGCTGGACCGCCAGCTGCGCAGCTGGCGGGAGCTGAACGTCTCGCCGATCGATCGGTGAGGTCAGCGGCGCTGACGGCACGATGGCTGCGGCAGACCTTCGTGCACTGGCCCTACCCGACGGAGGAAGTACAGGCGCTGCTGCCCGCCGGGCTGCGCGTGGATGATTACCACGGCCGGGCATGGGTGGGCCTGACTCCCTTTGTCATGGCATCGGTCCGGCTCGGGGGCGTAGCGCCGCTGCCGCGTTCGACCTTTCCGGAGACGAACCTGCGCACCTACGTCCGGCTGCCGGACGGACGCAGCGGGCTGTGGTTCCTGTCCCTGGACGTCACCCATCCGCTGATGCTTGCGGCCCGAGCGCTCGGTGTTCCCTACCACCTCGCCGACCTTACGGTCCGGGTTGACGGCCCCCTCGTCCACTACGCGGGGCGGCGCCGCGGAGCAGGGGCCTCCTACCAGCTCACCGTCGAGACCGGTCCACCGATCAGCGCAGATGAATTCGACCGCTGGCTCACCTCCCGATGGAGAGCCTTCTCATTGCGGGCGGGCACGCTGTGGCAGACGCCGGTCCGACACCAGCCTTGGCCCTTCGCCCGCGTCATTCTTGTCCAGCTGCAGCAGACGCTCACGTCCGACGCCGGCCTCTCGTCCCCCGCGACCGATCCGGTTGTCCACTATTCACCCGGCGTCGGGCCTGCCCGTATCGGCATGCCCCGGCCCGTCGCCGCCTCGGTCTTCAGGTGACTCCCTCAACAACGGGTGCCCTGCGAGTCACCTGAAGCAGTGGAGCTACGACTGGCGTCAGTCCAGTGCGACCACATCGTGCCCACCCCACGGACCACGTGACGCGTTCTGAGGAACCGGGCTGACGAACCAGCGGGCCGTCCGGACAGCCGAGGCGCCTTGTTCAAAGGGAAGCGCCTCTCTCCAGGCCTACCGTTGTGGTGAGCCGCACAACGGCGGGTTTCCGGGGGACGGAACCGGCCCCGAAATGCACGGGAGGCTCGACCCGCGCGAGCGGGCCCAAGTCGTTTCCACCGAAGATGGCCGCGGCAGTGGAGATCGGCAGAAGGTCCTGCACGCCATACCACTCACGACGGCCCGCCCTGGTACTGCCGCGGGTCCGTACGCCGAACAGCAGTTGAGCCGGCACATCGACCAGTGCGCTCCAGGCCGGGCGAATGGCGAGCCAACCAGGCACGACATGCAGCAGCGCCCCTAGCGGGTCTCGCCGACCGGTGGTGAAACATAGGTCCAGCGACGGCGCCGTGACGGACCAGTCTTCTCCTGCGATGTCGACTGTGACCGGTACGATCTGCACTTCGTCAAACGTATAGGTGCCGACGATGAAGTCCCCGATCTCTGCAGTGGGAGCCAACAGAAGACCCCTTCCGTTCGCCTGCTCGAGCATCACGTCACTGAACGGCCCGAACGGCGACCGTGCCCAGTGTCCGAGCACCAGCCGAACACTGGAGGAGGTTCCGAGACCAGCGATCCAGCCGTCGAAGCGCAGTCGTTGACGCGTTGGAGCGACTCCTTCCTCTCAGGAGGGACATATCGGTGAACGGCCCGGGTGTCCTTCGGGTTCCCGCCCAGCGCTCCTGGCCTCCTGGTACCCCACGCCCGGGCTGAACCACCTTGATCAGCCGCGGGCACCTTCGCCATAAGCTGTTGCCCATTGCCCATTCACCGGCCGAAAAGGGCAGGGGATGAACGCCTGTGGCTCAGGCAAGGAGGTTGACGCCTTGCCGGAACAGCCAGCTCAGGCGGGATGCGAGCGGCACGATGCGCGGTCCGACGAGTGGCTGTTCACGGGCCCACAGCAAGGAGCCGGTGAGCAGCAGGTGGCTATGCGAGAGCTTTCTCCAGGCCCGCTCGTAGTCTTGCGGGTGTCCGGCTCGCACGCACCGGACCAGTTCACCGGCGGCGGTCAGGGCCAGCGTCAGGCCCTCCCCGGTGAGCGCGTCCACGTAGCCGGCCGCGTCACCCACGAGAAGGACGCGGCCCGCGACGCGCGAGCGCACCCGCTGTCGCAGCGGACCGGCGCCACGCACCCGGGTGGTGCCCGCGGCGGCGCACAGCCGTGACATCAGGACGGGAAACCGGCTCAGCTGCGCCTCGAACGCCATGCGCTCGCTGGTGAGGACCGCGATGCCGACGAGGTCGGGCGCGAGCGGCGTGACGTATGCCTCGGAGCGTCCCGACCAGTGGACCTCGACCAGGTCGCTCCACGGTTCGACGGCGTAGTGGCGGCGCAGTCCGTAGCGCGCGGGCCGATGTGGATCGTGCGGTGCACACAGGCCGAGTGCGCGACGCGTCGGGGAGTGGAGACCGTCGGCAGCGGCCAGGTACCGGGCCGTCAGCCCGCCGGCGGTGACGCACGCTCCGTCCTGGTACAGGTTGTCGAGGCGGCGCTGCACCAGCCGCACCCCCAGCTGGGCGGCTCGGGCGGCCAGGGCCGCGTGCAAGCCGGTGCGTCGTACGCCGAGGCCCTGGCCGGAGCGGAACTGTGCCTCCGCATGGCGCCCGGTGATGCCGTCCACGTAACGGATGCCGCGGAAGGGCTGTCCGGCGACCGTGACACCGAGCTGCGTAAGTGCCCGCAGGGCCCCCGGCATCAGCCCCTCGCCGCAGGCTTTGTCGATGGGTGTGGGTCGGGGTTCGGCGACGACGACCTCGAGGCCGGCCAGCGCGCCGTGGATGGCTGTGGCCAGCCCTGCCGGGCCGCCGCCAGCGACGAGCAGATCGATCATCGTGCGGTACCCGGCATCGGTACGGTACGGTCGCCGACCAGCGCCCTCTCCTCACAGCGGACACGCACGGAGAGCAGCACGAGGTTCAGCACGGTGAAGCAGAGCGCGGTCGCCCAGGCCGTGTGCACAAGGGGGAGGGCGAACCCCTCGACCACGACTGCCAGGTAGTTGGGATGCCGCAGCCATCGGTAGGGGCCGTAGGTGACCAGCGGCAGTCCTTCGACCACGACGACCCGGGTGTTCCAGCGCCGGCCGAGGGTGATGATGCACCACCAGCGCAACACCTGTGCGGCAACGGCCAGTGCCAGCATGGGCCAGCCGAGCACCGGGAGGAAGGGACGGCCGAACGCCCACGGTTCGGCCACGCAGCCCACCAGCAGGCCGGCATGGAGGGCGACCATCGCCGGGTAGTGGGCGCGCCCGTATTCCCTGCCGCCGCGTGCGCGGCTCCATGCGCTGTTGCGGCGAGCCACGAGGAGTTCGGCGAGGCGCTCCACGGTGACCAGGAGCATCAGCCCGGCCAAGGCGTTCACGAGCGATTACCAGCGCAGAAGGACGAGTTCGGAGGCGAGGCCGGGCCCGAGGGCCAGCATGAGCCCGGTGGACCCGGACTCGGGCGGTCCGCAGGTCATCGCATCGAGCAGCACATGCAACACGGACGCCGATGAGAGATTCCCGCTGCGGGCCAGTGAGCGCCGGCTCAACTCGAACGCCGACTGCGGCAGCCCGAGGACTTCAGCCAGCACGTCGAGGACTTTCGGCCCGCCGGGATGGCAGATCCAGGCCGTGACGTCCGGTGGCTTGAGATCGTGATCGGCAAGGAAGGACGCGATCTCCTCTCCCACGTGCAGCCTGATCACCTCGGGCAAGTCGCTGCCGAGGACCATGCGGAAGCCCCACTCGCCGACTTCCCACCCGAGAAGCTTTCCGGTGCCCGGATAAAGGCGGCTGCGGCCTGCCACCACCTGCGGACCGGGGCCGTCGCCATGTCGGGGGTGGTCACGGCCGACGGCCAGCAGAGCTGCTGCTCCGTCACCGAACAGGGCGCCTGCCACCAGGTTCCCGGTGGACGTGTCCGAGGTCTGCAGCGTGAGCGAACACAGTTCGGTGGAGAGCAACAGCGCAACATGATCCGGCCGCCCGACGAGATAGTCGTGGACTCGGGCGGTGCCGGCCGCGCCGCCCGCACAACCGAGTCCGAAGACGGGCACGCGCTTCACGTCGGGGCGTAGTCCGACGGTCGCGGCCAACCGGGTCTCCAAGGACGGGGTGGCAATGCCGGTGACCGAGGTGGACAGCACGAGGTCGATGGTGTCGGCGGTCAGTCCGGCTTCGGCCAGCGCCCCTTCGATGGCCTGGGCCCCGAGATCGAGCGCCGCCTCGATGTAGGCGTCGTTGGCCCGGCCGAAGCCGCCGAGCCGTTCGTACCGGTCCAGCGGCAGCGCCAAATGCCGGGCCTCGACCTGCACAGAGGCATGGATACGGCGCAGCAGACCGGCGTCCGCACCCGTCGGGAGACAACGGGCGAGCGCATCCGTGATGTCGGCCTGCGTGTAGCGGTGGGGCGGCAACACCGTGCTCACTGCCAGGACACGCGTCATTGATCCACCATAGACAAGAACTAACAGAAGGTGTTGAACGTGGCAAAGAGGGTGTGGCGCGACGTAATGTGACATCGTGCCGAGCACCCCCAGCGCCGAGGACACCGTAGCGGCACCCATCGACTTCCCGGTCAGGCCAGCGACAGGCTTGCTGACAGCGTGTCACCCGCTTCCCGCCGCAGCAGTAACCGCCTTCACCGCCGCTCTGGCCGCTGCAGTGGAGCACAGCCTCCTCAGCGGCACTGTCACGGTATGCGCGGTGGCCGCCGGACAGCTCTCAGTCGGCTGGTGCAACGATCGCATCGATCTGCAGCGCGACCGAAAAGCCCAGCGCAGGGACAAGCCGCTGGCCACCGGCCAAGCACGGGCTGGGGCGGTGACCGTCGCCGCAGCCTCGGCCCTCGCGCTGTGCATTCTCCTGTCGGTGGCCTGTGGACCACTCGCGGGCTGCATTCATCTGGGCGGTGTAGCGACAGCCTGGTGGTACAACCTCCATCTGAAGCGCACGGCCGCTTCCTGGCTGCCGTACGCCTTCGCCTTCGGCACCCTACCCGCCGTCGTCACCCTCGCCCTGCCCGGCGGCTCATGGCCTCCGCTGTGGCTGACGGCCGCCGCCGCTCTGCTGGGCACGGGGGCCCACTTCGCCAATGTGCTGCCGGACATCGACCATGACCTCGCAGCAGGCGTGACGGGTCTTCCCCAGCGGCTGGGCAGGCGGCGGGCCGGCCCAACGGCGGCTCTCCTGGTGCTCGCTTCGTCCTTCGTTCTGGTCCTGGCGCCTCCCGGGCCGGTCTCCGTGTCCGGCTGGGCAGTACTGGGGTCCACGACGCTGTTGTGCACGGCCGCCCTTGACCGACCGCTCGGCGCGGCCGACGGAAAGCTCGCTTTCCGGGCCACCATGGCGATTGCCGGGGCCGATGTCGTCCAACTGCTGCTTCACGGCACCGATCTCCGCTGACGGCGCGGACCGCCTGATCACCGACTTCAGCGTCGAGAATCAGAGCTCGACCTGACGACCGGCCCGCAGCTTCAAGAGGCACTCGATGAAGCACTGGCCGACCACCCCCACCGCATCGAGGCCGACTTGAACCTCGTGACCTTCTGTGACTGCTCGGGACTGAACGTCCTGCTGCGAACCCGAGCCAGGGCCCGTGAGGCAGAGATGTCCTTCACAGTGGTCGGGGCCCAGGCACCCGTCGTGGCCCGGCTGTTCTACCTGACTGAGAACTGGCCGCTCCTCGGGCCGGGCTGGCTGCCGCCTGATCCTCATCACTGAAGCAGTGGCCCCGTCGCAGCTTCGAAAATCAGGCTCTCAGGCAGGCGTCATGTCGATGAAGAACTCCCGGTCGACGGGCGGCCATGCTCACCAGGATGCCTGCCGGGTGGTCGACGAGGTCCGGAGGCCGCGGACCCACGGCAGCAAACCGAGGATCGGCCTTCAGCAGCTCCGTGACCAGGTTGGGCAAGTCTTCGCATGTTATGCCTCATTCGATGGAGCCCAGCAGGTCCAAAAGACACGGCCGCTATCCGTCTCAGGGTCGGATCAGCAGGGCAGTCGCCGGACGCCGCAGTCAAGATGCTGGTCGCTGACAGATCGCTCAGGCCCTCCCAGTGCTCTTGCCGAACTACGGTGCCACCTATTTGCCACTGTTTGACCGTTTTGCATAGACATGTGGGGTACTCGCCCTCCTGGACGTGAATCCGGAGGAGCCGACTCCGTCGGCGTTCCGGGCATCGGAGGAGGAATGGCTTATGAGTGATGCCGGTCGTGTTCAGCAGACGGGGCAGACGGCGAAGGAACAGGCATCGGCTGTCGCCGATCGGACCGGACAGGCGGCCGGTGAGGTCGCCGGTACTGCGGCCGAGCAGGTCAAAGCGGTTGCCGGTGAGGCACGCCAGCAGGCAGGTGGTGCGATGCGTGATCTGCGGCAGCAGGTGCAGGACGAGGGCCAGGGACAGGTGGAGCGTCTTGCCGCCTCCGTGCGGCAGTGGGCCGATGATCTTGCCGGGATGGCGGAGAACGCTTCGGGTGACTCCCCGGCTCGCGGCCTGGCAGCCCAGGCCGCCGACGGGGGCCATCGTGCGGCGGACTACCTGGACAAGAACGGCGTGGAGGGCCTGATAGGCGATCTGCAGGAGTTCGGGCGCCGACGGCCGGGAGCGTTCCTGGGCGGGGCGGTGCTGGCCGGTCTGGTGGTCGGCCGCCTGGCCAAGGCCAGCACCAAGGCCGCCCGGTCCCCGCAGCCCACGCGGCCGCTGCCGCAGGAGAGCAGCTCGCTGCCTCCCGGTGCTGTGCGGCCGCTGCCGGAGGAGAGCAGCTCGCTGCCTCCCGGTACCGCGCCGTCGGAGCTGCCCGGTCGTCCGGGGGTGTGAGATGTCCTCGATCTCACCCCAGCCACCTGGAGCGGAAGGTTCGGGCCGCGACCGCTCGGTCGGCGAACTGCTGTCCGCGGTGACCTCGGACGTGCAGACGTTGTTCCGCCAGGAGGTGGAGCTTGCCAAGACGGAGATCCGCGAGGAGGCCACCAAGGCCGGTAAGGCCGCCGGCATGTTCGGAGGCGCCGGTTTCGCCGGATACATGGTGGCGCTGTTCCTGTCGCTCGCAGCGGTCTTCGGCCTATCGAACGTGATGGACGCCGCGTGGTCGGCACTGATCATCACGGCGGTGTGGGCGGCAATCGCAGCCGTGCTGTACGCAATGGGCCGCACCCGGATG
Organism: Streptomyces sp. V1I1; assembly: GCF_030817355.1. Taxonomy (NCBI): domain Bacteria; kingdom Bacillati; phylum Actinomycetota; class Actinomycetes; order Kitasatosporales; family Streptomycetaceae; genus Streptomyces; species Streptomyces sp. V1I1. Next base: position 216,652 of record NZ_JAUSZH010000001.1, read on the forward strand.
CGGGAGGTCTCCCCGAAACCCGAGCAGACCGTAGAGACACTGAAGGAGGACGCGCAATGGGCACGTCACCCGACCAAATGAGGGCCCAGATCGACACCACCCGGGAGCGGCTGTCGGAGAACGTCGACCGGCTGGCCGACCGCGCCAGCCCCGGACAGATGGTGCGCCGCCGCAAGCAGCGGGTGCGCGGTGCAGTGTCGGGGCTTCGTGACCGTGTCATGGGGACCGTGGCCGACTCCGCCGGGACGGCCCGGGGTCGAACCCAGCAGGCCACCGAGTCGGCGAAGGAGAGCGCGGGCGAAGCCGCGGACGCCGTGCGCCAGGCGGCCGGAGAGGCCGCCGGGCAGGTCGGCGATGCGGCCGGACGGGTCGGTGAGACGGTCGGACGCGCACCGGAGCAGGCCGTGCGGCAGACGCAGGGCAATCCGCTCGCCGCCGGGCTGATCGCCTTCGGCGCCGGCCTGCTGAGCGCTTCACTGCTGCCGGTCTCCGAGACCGAGCAGCAGGCAGCCACACAGCTCGCCGAAAGTGAGGCTGTCGAGCCGGTCAAGCAGGCGGTGGTGGAATCGGCCCAGCAGCTGAGGGAGGACGCCACCGAGACCGCCAAGCAGGCAGCCGAGCAGGTCAAGGACACCGCCGCGGATGCCGCCCATACCACCAAGGAACAGGCCGGCGACCAGGCGGCGCAGGTGACCGATCAGGCCCGTGAGTCCGGCCAAGAGGTCACCGGTGAAGCACGCGGGCAGAGTTCGGGACCTGCCTAACGAACTGACCACGGACCACCGCGAGGTGGATGGCCTTTTCGAACAGATCGAGGAGGCCGCGCCGGGCAGCCCGGAGCGCAAGAACCTGGCCGACCGGCTGACCATCGAACTGGTGCGGCACTCCGTCGCGGAGGAGGAGCACCTGTATCCCGCGGTACGCAGGCATCTGCCGGGCGGCGACGCGCTTGCTGACAAGGAGATCGCCGACCACGGAAGGGTCGAGGAGCTGCTCAAGGACCTGGAGGGGCGCGAGGCCGACGATCCCGAGTTCAACTACCTCCTCGCGCAGCTCAGGACCGAGGTGGAAGCCCACGTGGCGGATGAGGAGAGCAACCTCTTCGTACAGTTGCGATCCGCGTGCACACCCGGCGACTTGGAAGAACTCGGAGACAAGATCCGCTCGGCGAAGAAGCTTGCCCCCACGCGCCCGCACCCCAGTGCACCTGATACACCGCCGGGCAACAAGCTTCTGGCGCCCGGGGCCGGACTGGTCGACCGCGCCCGCAACTTCATCACCGGCCGCGGCAAGTAGCCACTCCGCTGGCCTGCTGGCCCGTCCGGGTAGGGCGGGCCGGGACCGCTCGACCATCGCCCAGGCGGTCCGCGGGCCGGGCACGGAGCCCCTGGACTCCGTGCCCGGCCCTCATCCCACCGCGGCCGCTCAGCCGCACCCCGCGGGTGCCCCTTGGCAACCGGGAGGAAACCTGTCAGCAGTCGAATCCGGGGGTCCCACACCGGCTGTGGCGTTTCACTGGTTGGGTTCGGCCGAACTGATGTCGCCCAGCGCGGAGCCGGGGTCGCGCTCGATGGCCAGGTCGCCGAGGGAGACTATGCCAACCGGGTGCCCGTTTTCGACGACCGGCAGCCCGCGCACCACTTGTTCCCTCATCAACTGCACGGCGCGGCCCGCACCGAAGCCGAGGAACACGGCATCGCCGGCGAACGCGCCACCTCCCAAGCCCAACGCGCCTTCACCTTCCCCTTCATTCGACCCCACCAAGCCGCCGACGAAATCGAGCTGGCCGAACAACTGCTCACCGGACTCGTCCTGCACGTGACCAGCGCGACCGTTCGCATCGCCGCGCTCATCCGCGACGCCGAACCACCCAGGACATCGAAAACCGGGCCGAGCTGCTGCGCACCGAGATCAGCCTCGCCGGCGTCACCGTCGCCGAGCCCATCCCCGAACTCGCCCTGTGCTTCCACCACGCCGTCCTAGGCGCTGACCACGCAGTGTCCGCCTAGATCGCGCGCCTGAACGACCTCACCCGCAGCGGCGACTACACGTACTACGTCGACATCGCCCACTTCATGGCCGACCTTCCCCTCAACACGGCCTCACCGGCCCGGTGGCTCGATGGAGAACAGCCCACCCTCGAGCGGTGGCTCACCCTTGCCTCCGCCCGCGTGATCACACGAACCTGGCCCGATGACGTCTCTGGCCATCGGACGTGGGTGAGAGATAGGCATACAGAAAGGCCCGAACCTCCCGGTGACCAGGGCTCGGGCCCTTCCTGCTCCCGCTTGCCGTAGCGGCTGCGGCACAACGGTCAACCGGCGTCCGGGCTCTTTCCCGACCAGCTACGTCAGTAGCTCGACGATCGCGCCTGGTTGCGGTCGATCTTCTCGTTCAGGCCCCGAACGTCATCAGCGAGCCGGTCCACCTTCCCATCGAGATTGCCCACCTTCTGATCAAGTTGCCGACCTGCAGACGCACCGCCGTGAGATCGCTCTGACGATCCCGAACTCCCGATCCGTCCTCTCCTCCGCCTGCTCAAAACGGCGGGTGAGCGCAACAATCTCGCTCTGAGCGATGGGGTCCTCGGGCACGGGGCGCTCCTGCCAGACACAATAAGAGGCGGATATCAGGGGCCCCACGATATCGCGCCCGCCGTACGCCGAACCCAGAGAACGTCGGCCGGGTCACAGGCTCCGCCGAACGCACATCGCAGCAGCTGGACCAACCCCGCCGATGAGGGGCCACGAGGTTTCCGGACAGGCACCCAATAGGGTTGTCCTGAACAGGAAGCGAGGAAGAAGTGGCGCCACCCAGTAAGTACTCGCCGGAGTTCCGCGAGGAAGCCGTCCAGATCGTGTTGAGGTCAAGCAAGACGATCTCCGAAGTCGCCCGGGAGCTTGAGTTGAACCCGGAGACGTTACGCGGCCGGGTGAAGAAGCACCAGAAGCAGCAGGAACCGGCTCCCGATGCGGAACTGACGGTGAACGAGCGGACGCGCCTGAAGGAGCTCGAACGACGCAACCGCGAGCTGGAGATGGAAGTTACCTTCCTGAAAAAAGCCGCAGCGTACTTCGCGAAGGATCCCCGGTAGCAAGTAAGTACGAGTTCATCGACGAGGTGCGGCTCGACACCGAGGAGTACGCATACAGCGTCGAGTTCATGTGCGGCCGACTCGGCGTGTCCAGATCCGGCTACTACGACTGGCGATCCCGCCCGGAATCCGCGACGGCCCGGCGTCGCGGAGATCTGAAACTGCTCATCAAGAAGGCCTTCGACACATCCGACAGCACCTACGGACACCGGCGCATCCGGGCCCAGCTGGGCCGCGGCAGTAACTACATGTCAGCCGAGTTCGGGAAGGTGCTCACCGGTTTGGACTCCGCAGATCTTCCGGCCGCACCGGGATATGTTTCGACAACGCCATGGCCGAATCGTTCTTCGGCACGCTGAAGAACGAACTTACCTGACCCGAGAGGCTGCCCGACAGGACATCACGCGGTACATTGAATTCTGTTACAATCGCAAACGCCTCCACTCGGCGGTGGGTTACCGCCCTCCGCGTGAAGTCCACGCCGAGTACGAGAAGTTGCGAATCGCCGCGTGAAATAGACGGTCAGACGCCTGTCCGGAAAACGCGAGGCCTCTCACCGACCAGGCAGCACCGGCGCCCTGCGGTCCGTCAGCCAGATGCCTGGACCATGGTTCTTTTGCGCGTCTGAGACCTATGGCGCACGTGGGCACGTCGGGAGCACCCTGGGTAAGGACGAAGCCCTGGACGGGGTGTGACGGCGCTGTCCAGGGCTTCGCCGAGCCACTCCATAGTCTGGAGCGCTTGGCGTGGAGGGGAGCGGCCGCATGTAGATGCAGGGCGCGGGTATGCGGCTCATAGGCGACGGGGGTGGTTCCTGTTGTGGAGGAGGCGCATCATGCTGATGGCTCACCCGGCGGTGTTGACGGACCTGGTCGAAAAGTACGAGACGCTGCGGGCGCTGAATGCTGAGAAGGGCGGGCCTGCGGGGCGGCAGCGCATGGAGGACGTGGCCTACACGTTGTGCGTCTCGACTGGAACCTGCGACGTGGATGCCGCCCTGATCGCTGCGCGCCACCAGCTTCCCGGCGCCCGTCCCGAGGACGATTCAGTACTCGCTGCCAGCTGAACCAGGTTCCGGCCGGGGGCGTGCGACGCCACGGTGCGTGTCCGTCCGATTGCTGCTGGTACAGACCCGGAATCCGCGCTGCAGCAGGCCCTTGCCAACCGTTCCGAAGGCCCGGGAGGAGCCATGGCGCACGACAGGCAACCCACGACCTGGGAGAACCCGGCCCCGGGATCCCGCACCGGCGCCCGAGGACTCGGTGGCCATGCTGCAGGAGGTGGGACAGTGCAGCAGGCTCTGGTCTCACACGCGGTGATTGACCAGGCGACGGCATCGTGACTGGGCAGGCATTGGAGTGTCCTGCAGGAGGTCTCTCAGCACACCCACCTCACCTGCGCTGCCTCGCGGAGGCCCTGACTGCCTGGGCGCACACCGGCGAAATCGATCTCACTCTCCGTCTCGCCCTTGAGCACGCACTGCGCCGACAGGCCCCGGGTTCTCCAGGTGACCGGGTTCGCGCCACTCGGGGCTGACCTGGCCCGTTCCGCGTTGGCCGATTACCCGCGAACCAATTCGCCGCCCGTGTGCGCTACTGCCGGTGCTGCCCGGCCAATTGAGAGCCGCCGCCTGACCGGGACCGTCTGTCGGCGACGGCTGAAAAGTGGACCAGTATCGACGCTTGGGTTCTAACGCTTATCGCAACATTCCTTGATCATTAGGGGTGTGTTGGTGGCGAGGCGGGGACGTAAACGCAGGCTGGAGCTCGAGGCTGAGTCTGGCGTCTGCTGGCGGCCGGGGTGGGCACTGTGGACGCGTGCAAGCAACTGAGGATCGGGCGGAAGACCGGGTACCGGTGGCGGGCGGAGAATGGAGGCTTGGAGCCGGACTACGTTCCGGCTGCGTCCCGGTCAGGGCGGTACCTGTCCCTGCTGGAACGCCAGCGGATCGCTTCGCTGCGCGAACGCGGCCTGACGATCCGGGAGATAGCCGCCCGGCTCGGCCGGGCACCGTCGACGGTCAGCCGGGAGCTGCGGCGCAACAGCCGCCCCACGACTACGGAATCTACGATGCCGACCTGGCCCACCACCGCTGCCGGGAACGAGCCGGGCGTCCCCGTCGCGCCAAGCATGGGAACTGGTCAGTGCGTGGCTGGACGTCGTCGTTCTGGAGGCGGACCGGATCGCCGCCGGAGTGATCGGATACACCACAGCCACGATCCCGTAGCCGGATCCGTACGGCAACGGTTCGCGCGCCTCGACTCATGGGCCCGCTAGCGGATGCCCGGCTTCGCGGAGGCCGAGATCACATATCACTGTGCCGCGCAGGACAATGACTCGAGCGACCACCTGCCGTACGTCGGCCATGCCGACCCCGGCACCCAACACGTCTACGTGGCCACCGGCTTCGGCGGCTGGGGCTGAGCAACGGAGTGATGGCCGGCCGCCTGCTCGCAGCCCACACCACCGGAGGAGCACGGCCTGCCTGGACCGACCTGTACGACCCGAGGAGCCTGCCTCGGGTGAGCGAGACAGCGGAGCTGGCGAAATTCCAGACTGCTGTCGCCCGGCACTTTTGTCGGCGACTGCCTGCATACAAGCCACGTCGACTCGGTGAATGACATCCCGCCCGGCAACGGAGCGGTCTTACGGCTGAACGGAAGGCGCTGCGCCGTGTACCGCGACGAGCAGGGCCACGCCAGCGTGTTCTCCGCACGATGCAGTCACCTCGGCTGCCTCATGCAGTTCAACGATGCCGAGCGGATCTGGGAATGCCCATGCCACGGCTCCCGCTTGCGACGGACGGCTCGGTCCTGCACGGGCCTGCCATCCGGCCTCTGGGACCTCGCGAGCTGCCCCAAACCGGGGATGAGCCGGGGTAGCAGCGCCGACGCAGAGTGGTGACGTGTCGCCTTCGCAGCGTGGCTGCGTTGACGCGTCATCGGGCCCGGCGGGCTCGGCGCGCCCGAGCGCAGCGGACCATTTCCTCGGCGAGCAGATTCTCGCGCATCGAGCCGCGTCGGCGGATGCGCGACTACCTGCGCGGCCTGCTGGGCCCGGTCGGCCGCAAGAACGGCTGGCACGTTCATATGCTGCGGTTACCCGTATCTCTAGTCATATGGGCCACGGGGCACCGCCGCGGCGCGGCGGTTTCAGCGGGTCACGCCTGAGCATGGCGCCGGAACAGTTGCCAGTGTTTCGACCGCTGCGCTCCTGTCCAAGGGCCGGAGTGATCACGCAGGCGCGGGCGGATCCGTGGCCAGTTCGTCCGCGTACTTGCCCGTGACCAGGTAGACCACGCGGCGGGCCACCGAGACGGCATGGTCAGCGAAACGCTCGTAATAACGGCCGGCCAACGTGACGTCCACGGCCGTTTCCACACCATGCTGCCACCGGTCGTCCAGCAGGTGCTCAAAGATCACGCGATGCAGCTCGTCCATACGGTCGTCGTCCTTCTCCAACTGCAGCGCAGCATCGACGTCCGGAGTGATGAGCACTTCGGCGGCCTGCGCCATCAGACGCTGCGCAAGCTGGCCCATCTCCAAAATGGTGCGCCGCAGATCGCCTGGCACCGCTCGTTCGGGATGGCGAAGCCGGGCCAGCTTGGCCACGTGCTGGGCAAGATCACCACAGCGCTCCAGATCCGCGCTCATGCGCAGCGAGGTGACCACGAGGCGCAGATCCGTGGCGACCGGCTGCTGCCGCGCCAGCAGCGCGATCGCCCGGTGCTCCAGATCCCGCTGCAGAGCATCGACCGTGACATCGGCCGAGATCACACTCTCCGCAAGCTGCAGATCCGCATCCAGTAGAGCGCTGGTGGCCCGACCCATGGCCGAACCGGCCAGGTGTGCCATTTCCACCAGGCCGTCTCTGATCGACGCCAACTCCTCGTGATAAGCCGCCCGCATAAGTCCTCACCGTCCAGTCCCCCCTCAGCCAGTCTCCACCGGATGCCAGACGCGCACACTTCGCGCAGCTTCACGGCCTTCCCACCCCGGCAGACCGCTGCCCAAGTGACATCAAATCTCCCAGCGATGTTGATCTAGTGAACGCTCCCAGAACGCCTCCTGAAGAAACAGACACAGCCACCATTGGCGGACTGCCTAGGGCTCGAGGTAGCTGTCGTCGATCTGGTATTTGATGCCTCGGGTCTGGCTGGCGGGTGCTTCGGGGTCGACCACGAACTCGGCGAACTTCCCGTACAGGGTGCGGCATCGGGCAGCGTCGGAAAGGGTGTCCGACTCGGTGCAGCTTGTCCTACGTTTCAGCCGTGGTTCCGAGCCGGTCATTCGTAGGATCGGCAGGGCCCAGGGGTTCCGGGTATGGCTGTAGTGGCGGGGATGACGGCGGCCGGGCCGAAGCGGGCGCGGGCCTTATCGGCGGCGGCCTCGATCCGTCGGCGCTTGTCGTCGCCGGGGTCGAACGTGAGCTGTGTCGTGGCGCGTTCGGCCGGCTGAAGGTCTTCGGCGCGCAGGGCGATGCCGCGGACCCGGGCCCGTTGCAGGCCGAGCGTTGCATAGATGTCGTACGCGGCGCGGGTGAGGGCCGCGGTGTGGTGGGTGGGTTCGGTCAGAGTGCGGGTGCGCACGGTGGCGGTGCGGTCGGCGTAGCGGACGGTCAGGGTGAGCCGCCGGACGATCTGCCGCTCGGTGCGCAGTATGGTGCCGAGGTGTTCAGTGAGGCCGAGCAGGGCCTGGCGGTGCCGGTCGGGGTCGAGTTCATCGCGGTCGAAGACATGGTCGGCGCTGCAGGAGCGGGCCGTGGCCTGCGGGACGACGGAACGGTCGTCGATGCCGCGGGCGCGCTCGTGAAGCAGGCGGCCGTGGGTCTTGCCGAGGAGCCGCTGCAGGGTGCCCGGCGGTGTGTCGGCGGCCGTGCCGATGGTGTGCAGGCCGTGCCGAGCCAGCAGGTTCGCGGTCGCCGGGCCGACTCCGTACAGCGCACCGATGGGGCGGGGGCGCAGGAAGCCGGCGATCGCCTCGGGGCTGTTGTCGAGGTGACTGATGCCGCCCGGGGCGGTGGCGTCGGCGGCCATGGCGGCGAGCATGCGATTGCCCGCCGAGCCAATGGTGGTGGCGATGCCGTACAAGGCCAGGGCGCGCAGCTGGATCAGCTGCGCCAACTCGTACGGGGTGCGGCCGTAGTAGCGCAGGGCGCCGGTCACATCGCAGTCGGCGTCCGCGGGCGGCAGGGCCTGGGTGCGGGGGCTGATGCCGTGCAGTTGCTCCACCAGCCGCTCATACACATCGGCGTCAGACGTGTCGGGCAGATGGAAGTGAATCCGGAGAATATGCCGTTCCGTCATGACTGTCACCCGGCGCTTCCTGGACTCGTGTAGCCGAGGGCTTTGAGGTCGGCGGAACGCTGCCCGGCCGGCTGCAGGTCGGCCCACGGGTGCAGTTCGGCTCCGGTCTCCTGTGTGATGGTGCGCTGCGGCGCATCGCCCCTGGCCGTCGGCGTGGCCGGGGTGGGGGTGGCGTCGGGGCCGAGGAGGCGATGAACGGCTTCGGGGCCGTGGTCGCGGCGGGCGGCGGCAAGTTTGTCGAGGTCCCAGACCATGGTGCCGGTGATCGTGTTGCGGCCGCCGCGGCGCTGGATGGTGCCGCGGACCAGGAGCAGCCCGCTGTGGAAGATCGTGTGCGCGCAGGCGTCGTGGCTGTCTTCGAAGAAGGCCAGGTCGACCATGCCGGAGCCGTCTTCGAGGGTGACGAAGATGATCCGCTTGCCGCTTCGGATGGGCGGCGTCTGGGTGGAGGCCCGCACGCCCGCCACCAGAACGCGCCGGCCTGGGCGCAGTGCACGCAGGTGGGCGGCGTCGGTGGCACCGAGCTCGCGCAGCAGCTGATGGTGGTGGTCCATCAGATGCTGCGACACGTCGATGCCGAGGATCTGCAGTTCCGAGCTGAGGGCTTCGCGGCTGGTCATCTCCGGCAGCCCGGCTGCCTGCCCGGCCGCCTCGTCGCCGGTGTGGAGCGGGAGCTGCCCGTCATCGTGGCGGCGTCCGCGGTACTGGCGGTGGAGCTCGGCGATGTTCAGCAGCAGATCGCGGCGGGAGAGGGCGCCGCGCAGCGCGTCCAGGGCGCCGATGCTGACGAGGCGTTCGGCGGTCGGCCGGTTGGGGCGGGCGCGCTGCCACAGGTCAGACAGGGACGTGTAGGGCTGGCCGGCGGCGATCCGGGAAACCTCGCCCTCGTTGATGCCGCGAACGCCGGACAGGGACAGGCGCACTCCCCAGGTGCCGTCCGGGGCCTGTTCGATGGTGTGCGTGGGCTTGGAGTGGTTGATGTCGACGGGCAGCACCGCGACGTTGTGGCGGCGAGCGTCGGCCACGATGACCCTCTTGGGCCACATGCCCGGGTCGTGCTCGAGCAAGCCCGCATACAGGGCGGCTGGATGATGGGCCTTCAGCCAGGCCGACTGCAGGGCCGGGACGGCGAAGGCGACCGCATGGGCGCGGCAGAAGCCGTAGGCGCCAAACGCCTCCAGCGTGTCCCACACCTTGTCCAGCACGTCGGACGGGTAGCCGCGGGCGGAGGCCTCTTTGAGGAACCAGGCGCGGACCTCGGGCATGCGCTCCGTATCGCCGAGGGCGCGGCGGGCGATGTCGGCGAGCGCCCGGTCGCAGCCGGTCAGGGTGGCGACGATGTCGATGATCTGCTCGTGCCAGATCACCACCCCGTACGTATCGGACAGCACCGGTTCGAGATCGGAGTGCGGGTAGCTGGGGGCTTTGCCGTGGCGGGCGGCGATGTACTGCTCCGGCATGCCGCCGGCCACCGGGCCTGGCCGGAACAGGCTGATGTCGGCGACGACGTCCTGGACATTGCGCGGCTGCAGCCTGCTGAGCAGGTCCATCTGTCCGGGCGATTCGAGCTGGAACAGGCCCAGGGTCTCGGAGGCCTGGATGAGTCTGAACGCGAAGAAATCATCCAGCGGCACCTGCCGCGGGTCATCCAGGTCGATGGTGTCGCCGGTGGTGCGCTGAATCTCGGTGGTGGCGTGCGCCATCGCGGACTGCATGCGCACCCCGAGCACATCCAGTTTGATGAGGCCGAGGTCTTCTACGTCTTCCTTGTCGGCCTGCACCATCGGATAGCCGCCCGGGGTCGGCTGCACCGGCAGCCGGTCCAGCAGCGAGGTGTTCGTGAGGATCACGCCGCAGGGGTGCATAGCGATGCCGCGCGGCAGTTTGTCGAGGCCTTCGGCGAGCTCGAACATGAGCCGGAACGGCGCCGCCTCGCTTGCCAGTTGCTTCAGCTCCGGCAGTTCAGCGAGCGCGGCGGTGATGTCGCAGGCCCGGATGTGCGGAAACGATTTGGCGATCCGGTCCACATCCGATGGCGCGATGCCCAGTGCCAGCCCGGCGTCGCGCAGCGCGTGCCGTGCCCGGTACGTCTCCGGCATAGCGGTGACCGCGACCCGCTCCAGCCCGAACCGGTCGATGATCTTGTCGTAGACCTCCAGCCGACGTGCAGACTCCACGTCGATGTCGATGTCCGGCAGCGAGGCGCGCCGCACGGATAGAAAGCGCTCAAAGAGCAGCCGGTGATCCAAGGGGTTCGCGGTGGCGATCATCAACGCGTGATTGACCATGCTGCCCGCGCCGGAGCCACGGGCCGCGACCCGGATGCCCATCTCCCGTATATCGGCGACGACTTGGGCGACAGTCAGGAAATAGGTGTCATAGCGGAGCTCGGCGATGACGGCGAGCTCCTCCTCCAGGCGCTGGAGGGCCGCAGTGTCACGGTCGAGGCCGCGGCGGACCATGCCTGCCTCGCACCGCTCACGCAGCAGCCGGGATGCCTCCCCCGCTCCCCCACCAGCGCCGACCACCTCCGGTTCGGGGAAATGGGGTGTGCCCAGGCCCAGGTCCGCGACCGGATCGAGCACGCACCGTGCGGCCGTCGCTTCGGTGTCGGCGAGCAGACGGCGGACCCGCCGCTCTCCCGTGCCCGCGGCTTCGGCGATACGGGAGGCGGCGTCGGTCATCGCGGCCGGGGACTTGAGCCAGCGCTCCCCGGTATCGAGCCGGTGACAGTCGATGGGGCGCAGCAGCCGGGCCGCGTCCAGGACATCGGCAAGCCGGTGCTGGCCAGGGTCGGCGTACCGGGTGGCATTGGTCAGCACGGCGGGGATGTGCGCCTGGTCGGCGAGTTGGAGGGTTCGGGCGGCCAGGCGCAGCGAGCCGGGCTCGGTGCCGGACAGGCCGTGCCACACTGCCTCGAGCCGCAGCCCGGTCCCGAAGATGTCGCGCCAGGGGCCAAGCAGCTGCTCAGCGATGTCCGGTCGGCCCGCGGACAGGGCACGGACCGGTTCGGAGACCGGCCCGAGCAGCGCGATCAGTCCCTCGCCCGCGTGCTCGCGCAGCGCCTCCCAGGACACCACGGGCGGCTCGCCGTGCGGCTGCTGGTGGGCGGCGGAGGTCAGGCGGCACAACCGCGCCCAGCCGGTCCGGTTCTCGGCGAGCAGCACCAACCGCAACGGCTGCTCGAGCACGTGGGCGCCGCCGCGCACCGGGGTACGGCGGCGCTGCGCACGGACAGAAGCCAGCGGAGCGACGGCCAGGTCGATGCCGAAGACTGGGCGGATGCCGTGCTCCATCGCCGCCTTCGCGAACCGCACGACGCCGGTGACGGTATCCCGGTCGGTCAGCGCCAGCGCGCTCATGCCGCGCTCGACTGCCCGCCGCACCAGGTCCTCGGGGTGGGAGGCCCCGTACCGGGCGGAGTAGCCGGACGCGACGTGCACGTGGGTAAAACCCATGCCGCGCCTCCGAACACCACAACCCCCTCTGTCTATTTTCGTGCGAAATACACCGAAAAGCGACTTCGAACCTCTGTTCGAGAACAGTAACGCGTGATGCAGTGCGCGGCGACCGTGGCGCACGAGACCACATCGATGAGGGAAACCCCCACCCGCGCGACGTTGGCGCAGCCCGGCGTCATGATTCCGCCGCTGCTGGCCCCCGATCAGCGTCGGTAGGTCCTTCCGTGCCGTAGAGCGGGACGTCGTCGGGGGTGATGTCGATGCGGAGCCGGTGCAGGTTGACGGGGTGGCGCCAGCGACCGTGATCAACCGCGGTGTCACCGTGAAACTCACCCACGAGCAGGGGTGCGACGGGAGTGAACCGGAGCAGTTCGCGACTGCCCCAGTGCGAACTGAATTGCACGTCGTGCCAGGGGTGGTCCGCGCCCGGGGTGCGAGCAAGCCGCCACCGAGCTCCGCACGAAGCCGCGGCGACAAGGGGGTACTCCGGGCGACCAGCAGGAAATGCCCGTCGCTGGTGTAGCGGCCGAGCAGGATCGTCTCAGGCCGGGTGAGACTGCCGGTGACCGCGCCGACGATCGCCTCGGCAGAGTTGCGGGTGCGGTACTTCAGCCAACCGCGTCGGCCGGGTTGACAGGTCTGGTCGACACCCTTGATGACCAGGCCCTCCACCCCTACCGCGGTCCACTCGGTCAGCCACTCCTGGGCTGTGGCGCGACTGGTCGTCACGGCGTGAGCGCCCAGGGAGCCTGAAGGCCCTGCCCCTGGAACAGCGAACTCGAGGCTGCGCGGCGCTCGGCGTAGGACCAGCTGAGCAACTCCGTGCCGACATGCCGCAGCAGATCGAAGGCGACCAGATGGGCCGGTCGCGCCCGGGCCCTCTGGGCGACCGCTCGCGACCGGCGGTTCATCCGCTGCTGCAGCGCCGAGAAGTCCTGTCGGCCACCCGGTAGATCACGGCGTCGCCAACGTCCTCGCCGAGTGCCCAGCGGCGTCAGCGACCTCCGGAAACGCCGCGGTGAGGTCCCGCCCGTTGCGGGACTGCAGAAACACCGCGCCATCAGCCCCGGCGAACACGAACAGCCGGAAGCCGTCGTACTTCGGCTCGAACACCGTGCCGCCCGGCACGGCGGCGGGCCCCGGCAGACGCGGCACGGATCGGGCCAGCATCGGCTCCACTGGGAACAAGACTCGCATAAGGCAATTACCCGAGCAAAGAGTGCAATCTCCTCTCTTAGCCAGAGTGAAGGGTGCTGGGTGACCTGTGTATCTGCAGACCATCGCGGACGAGCTGTACGGGCTGTACCCGGCCGACTTCATCGCGGCCAGAAACGAGCATGCGGCTGCAGCGAGAAAGGCGGGCGACCGCAAGCTGGCCGGGGATATCCAGTCCCTGCGGCGCCCGACCCTCTCGGCGTGGGCCAGCAACCAGCTCGTGCGCCGACAGCCGGACCAGGTCCGACCGCGGATCAGCCGGACCAGGTCCGACCGCGGATCAGACGGCGATGACCGCCTCCATGAGGCATCGGGCGGCCGGTGAGCCGGGCCCAGTGGCGCAGAGCCGGTGTGCTTGGGCAGGCGCGAGCCGGCGTATCCGCCTTCGGCGCGCATGAAAGCGGTGCCGATCCTCGGGTCGAGGCCGGTGCCGGTGCCGGCGAGAACGTCGTCGATGTCGGCGCCGGTGCCTCGCACAGGTGATCAGATCGCCGACGAAGCTGATCTTGGGGGCCAGGAACGCGTTGCTGGCGTACTTGACCACTTCCGCGGAGGTGAGATCGGTGACCACCAGCGGCGCGTCGATACCTCGGTACAGCTCCCGCACCAGCGACAGGGAGGGCTGCGTCAGCAAGGCCCACGACCAGGCGTGCGGGGCGGCGCCAGTCCCCGATCGCCTCTCCCTGGTTGGGGAACTCCGGACTGCATACCGTCCGAGCCCACCCCGGATCGGCCGGACGGAGCGATCGTCGCCACCACCGCACCGACGGCTTGGGAAGGCCAGCCGGTCCGAGTACTGGACCTGACTCCCTGCAGAACCTCCCGGGGGACCAGTTCGTTGAGCCGCTCGTCCTGCTCCCCCAATGATCAGAAGGACATGTCGTGAGCAGTGGTATCCCAGGAGTGGAAGACAGCTGTATCAGCGCATTCCAGGAGCTGAAGAGCAAGCGGGAGATCAACACAGTGATCTACCGGCTCAGTGACAATCTGGAGACCGTCATCCTCGACTTCAAGGGGAACCTGACGCACGACGAACTACTGGAGTCTCTGCCAGCCGCCGAGCCTCGGTTTGTCGTCTACGACCTGGTCTTCGCGACGTCGGACGGGAGCCGGAGGGAGATGATTGTGATGATCTCCTGGTCCCCCGAGACCACGGAGATCAAGCAGAGGATGGTGCACTCCTCCAGCTACGACACACTCCGGAACATGCTCGACGGTGTCCAGGTCTACGTACAGGCCACGGAGCTGTCCGACGTGGAGTACGACGCACTCGTATCCCGGGCTTCTTGACCCACCCACAGCCTCCTTGACCGAGGGGTTCGAGAACAGCAGCTCGTTCACGGCAACCCGCCGCCTACGGCCCATTCACAACCAGCGGTCTCACGCAGGCCGCCACTCCTACCAGCACTGGCGTCGGAGGCCGCTCCTGCCCTGGCGGCGGATCTGCCCTGGTATACCTGCCGCTCTACGTGCCCTGACCGAACACCGCACCGAGCCCGCCGGGCAGGGCCCTGAGCGCGGACATCGCGGCCGCCGCCCTGCGCGGCATACGTCCCCGCACCAAGCTACTGGAACGAGGATGACTCGGTCATGGACTCACCATGCCAGCGGCGTATGGTCGGCCGGCACTGCCTCCTCGGGCGTGACCGGCTTGGGCGACGTGCCGTCGCCGAACGGCCGCCCGCCCAGCGCTGCGCGATCGTGCGGCTCGAGCCAGTTCGTCAGGTCCGGGCCAGCCGGCACGATCCTGGTCGGGTTGATGTCGCGGTGCACCGTGTAGTAGTGCCGCTTGATGTGGTCGAAGTCGACCGTGTCACCGAAGCCGGGCGTCTGGAACAGGTCCCGCGTGTACGCCCACAGCACCGGCATCTCGGAAAGCTTGTGCCGGTTGCATTTGAAGTGGCCGTGGTAGACGGCGTCGAAGCGCACGAGCGAGGTGAACAGCCGCACGTCCGCCTCGGTGATCGTGTCGCCGACAAGATAGCGGGACCGTACAAGCCGCTTGGAGAGCCACTCGAGCCGGGCGAACAGGCGCTCGTACGCCTCGGCGTACGACTCCTGCGACCCGGCGAACCCGGCCCGGTAGACGCCGTTGTTCACGTCCTTGTAGACCACCTCGTTCACCGCGTCGATCTCCGACCGCAGCGCGGGCGGGTAGAGCGCCGGCGCTCCGTCGCGGTGGTACAGCATCCACTCCAGCGACATGTCAATCGTGATCTGCGGGAAGTGGTTGGTCACCACCTTGCCCGTTGGCACATCGACGATCGCCGGCACCGTGATGCCCCGGTCGTAGCCCGGGTCGCGGCGGAAGTACGCCTGCTGGAGCCGCTCGATCCCGAGCACCGGGTCGCGGCCGCCCGGGTCGAGGTCGAACGTCCAGCTGCGCTCGTCGTGGATGGGCCCGGCGACGGCCATCGGCAGCGCCCTCTCCAGGCCGAGGAGCCGCCGTACGATCACCGCCCGGCTTGCCCACGGACAGGCGCGACTGACCACCAGCCGGTAGCGGCCGGGCTCCACAGGAAAGCCGTCGCGTCCGTCGGTGGTGATCCGGGTGGTGATGTACCGGCTGTCGCGCGAGTACTTCCCGCCGGGACTCACATAGCTCACACCCTCGCCCTACCCAGAACAACCGCGGCGAACGCGGCGGCCAGCCTCGAGTGCGTAGTGCGTGGGCATCGCGCTGCGGTCGAGAACGCCTCGACCGACGAAGCTCGCCGACTGATCGATGCGGCTCCTGCTGTGGCTGAGCGGTTCAGGTGACCTGTCACGATCAGACTGCTTCGGCTTCGAGGAGTTGACCAGCACACCACGCCGCCCTCTCGGAAGTCGAACGTGGCGTTTCTCAGGGACGTAGAACGCTTTCGGTGCCCACGACGGCGGCGCGGGCGACGGTGCTGGCCGGCGGTTCGACCCGAAGCGCCCGGCTCCTGGCTGGTCAACCTCTCGCACGTCGACCTGGCGCGCGTGCTGATCGGCTAGGAGTGGCAGCAGCTCGAAAGGGATCTGCTGCCCAGCCCGTTCACGCCGAAGGGTGAGACGCCCCAAGGTCCGGCCTGGTACGCGACCGTCGCGCACGCGGTGGAGCTCGGCTACGACCTCGCACCGGCCGAGGCGTGAGTGCGGTACGAGAACGGCCGCTACCTGGACGGCTGGTACAACCGTCTGCACGGCGCCTACGTGGCGACGATGGCCGACGTGGGCGTCACCGGCGACCTGTCGCCGGAGGACTTCCTCGCGGCCATGGACGGCTACCGGCAGCGCGATGAGCAGCTCCGCCACGTCACGCCGCCGAGCGGAGGTTCGGGCCCCTTCCACCTGAGCGTTCCCGCGGTGAGGGTGGAACTTCCGTGTAGCGTCAGGGACAGCTGTCCTGGTTCTGAGGTACCGGTCGCCCGTGAGCGTGCGCACTGGCCGTGCCGCAGGTCGGCAGCGCCCCGACGCCAAGCTCAGTCGTTCTGCGCAGCCACCAGCACGGTTTCTTCTGCCCGATACATTCGGTACCAGAGGCCATGACCTCTCGCGCGGTCGTCACGTTATCTACCTCTTTCGCACAGCGGCCGGTGAACCAGCCCCTGAGCATCCCCACCCCGGCCTTTCCTCCCTTGTACGCCTGGCCCAACGTCCCTGCCGCAAGCCACGACCCTGATGCCCGCGACGGGCACCGTAGCCGCTCGTAGGCTTGAACAGGGGGCGGTTGGAGGTACGTCATGCGACACGCCTTGGCCAACGGCGCGATCAGCTTCGGGCTTGTGACTCGCCCGCGACGGAGAGCCGCGCATGACAGCTGCAGTCCGGCATTGCGGTTCACGGTCCTCCGCCGATCCAGACCCCCCTATCCATAGCCAAGGGGATGTCACCGTGACGATCACTCCCCCCGTGGCGCCGATGCTCGCTCTCGCTGTCCCGCAACTGCCCGGGCCCGCAGCGTTGCCCGGCGGCACGGTGTTCGAGCCGAAGTACGACGGCTACCGGATGCTCGTCTTCGCGCACGCCGGTCACGTGTATCTGCAGTCGCGGAACCTGCGCGAACTGACGTCCCTGTTCCCGGAGATCGCCGACGCAGCGGCAGCCTTGTGCGAGGACGTCGTACTGGACGGCGAGGCCGTGATCCACCCGGGCGGCCGACTGGACTTCACCGCCCTGCAGAAGCGGATGGGCCGCCGGCCGGGCACCGTCGCGCAGCTGGCCGCGAAGCAGCCCGCACACTTCATCGCCTTCGATCTCCTCGAGCTCGAAGGCACCCAGATGTTCAACTGGCCCTACCGGGAGCGGCGCGCCGCACTCGAGTTCTTGTTTCAGGGACACGGGCTGCACGCCCCGTGGGCTCTCACCCCTCCCACTACCGATCACCGACAGGCAGAGCGGTGGCTTCAAAAACGGGCAGGCACTGGGGTGGAAGGGGTCGTGGCCAAAGGGGCCGACCAGCCGTATCTGCCCGGGCGCCGCGGCTGGCGCAAGATCCGCGCCCGGAACACTGCGGAGGCCATCATCGGAGCTGTTACCGGTCTCTTCACCCATCCCACCACGCTGCTGCTCGGCCGCTACACCTCCAGTGGTGGCCTGCGCCTGGTCGCCCGCAGCATGCCGCTGTCGCCTCCCCTTCAGCGCGAGCTCGGTCGCCTGCTGTCCCCCGCCGGCCGCGAGCATCCCTGGCAGGACGTGCGCATCTCTTCCCAAGGGGGCAGCCGAGAGCCACTGTCCTTCACCTGCGTGGCACCGCATTTCGTCGCCGAGTTCCTCGGCGAAACCGCTATCGGCGCCGGCAGGTGGCGCCATCCGGTACAGGTGCAGCGGATCAGGACCGATCTCGCGCCCCAAGACGTGCCCGCCGCCGACGAGAACCCGGAACCCGCGCCATGAAACAGGCGGTGGCGGGTTTCAGTTCGCGGATTCGCCACGCAACGCGCTGCGAAGACCTGCTGGACGACGGTGCATGCGCGCTCCCCGCTGCGGATGTCGAGCATGGTCTGGCGAGCGTGCCCCAAGCGCGGACCCCGACGTCATGCGCCCTCTCTCCCCCGCTGCCCTCTCCCCCGCTCTCGCCACGGAATGGCCTTGACCGGAGGGTTTGAAGCCGCTTTCCCGGCGCAGGGGATAAATGAACTAAGCCCTACATCCCCTGAGACCGGAGACGATCACCATGGGCATCATCGCCTGGATACTCATCGGCTTGCTCGCCGGAATGATCGCCAAGCTCCTGATGCCTGGCAAGGACCCCGGCGGCATCATCATCACCATGCTCATCGGTATTGCCGGCGGCCTTCTCGGAGGCTGGCTCGGCAAGGTCATCTTCGGCGTCGACTCGATCGACGGCTTCTTCGACCTCTCCACGTGGGTCGCGGCGATCGTCGGCTCCCTGATCCTGCTCGTCCTCTACCGGCTCATCACCGGAAACAGGCGCTCCCACCGGCACGCCTGACGGCTGGCCCGAAACCCCGCAGCGACGAGAAGCTGAACCCGAGGCAGAGGCGCCTCGGCGCGGTCGGGTCTGGCCCCGAAGTGGTCGACCGCGCCAGGCGTCTACTCGCTCGCCGAAGGGAACGCATCGCGGACATGGGGCATGGCGCGGCAGGCGACACGGTACCGGCCGTTGGGCAGATGGGCCGCCGTCGTCACGCGTACCGTCAGCGGGCGGGCCCATTGCACGCCCCCACCAGCTGAGCACGAAGCGGGCCCCCACCGGCTCGTGCCGAACGTAAGGACGCGGGCATCGGCCCCGCACTGTATGGGTCACCCCGGATGGTGCCGGCCCACGGCGGTGACCGGACTTGCACCGCGACTGCGACTTGTAGGTCGGCGATGCGGGGGCGAAGGCGGAAGCCCTCTAACAGTTGCGGAGCCGGAGCGGCGGGGACTCGCTCGCTGCTCGACGACACCCTCGCCGCCCTTGACCGGTTGGACGCCACCGCTTTCGGGCTTTGCCGGGCCTACGGGCGGCCCATCGGGAGGGAACGCCTCTTGGCCCTGCCTCACTCCGACATCTGCATGGGATGTCGGAGCGCACACCCAGCCATCGGGTAGCTCGCCGCCGAGCAGCCGCCGCTGTCATGCCCAGGGACGGCCCAGCCGACGACCGCGCCGGGGTAGTGAAGGTCGGCATAGGCTAGCGATCGGTCGTGGGCGCAGGCAGAAGCAAGCGGTCACATTCCCACCGCGTCCAAGGCCTCACCCAGCGACGCCGCGGCGGGCACCCCCGAGTCCGGTCCGGCTATCTCCAGAAGGCGCTGCACCGGCGGAGAGGGCGCGGCAAGGTACAGCGCCGCCGCCGAACGCGGCGCCGTAGCTCCGCGGCGCGCAGATCGCGGGCCATGAGGCTGACCCAACAGGGAGCGCCGAACACCTCATGACCTGACGTCGACACGACAGCCAACTCCATCCGTCGCGCACGCGTCAGTAGACCGTTTCCACGGCGCCGACGGGACGCGGCCCTCGTCGGCGGGGTGTGTCACGGCGGCTACTCCTGGGGGTAAATGTCCCCCGCGGCCATGGCGCTCTCCTGCTCGCTCTGCGCAAGCAGCTTGCGCGCCTTGTCCTGGAGCCGCTGGCGCTCGCCCGGGTCGGTCGCCCCTTCCGCCTCCTGTTTCAGTCCCTCGGCTTCCTGTCGCAGCTGACGGACGTGACTCCCGGATTCGCCTGAATCGCTCATGGTCACTCCTCGAACGTTCGGGACGAGCCGACACTACTCAGGGAATCAGCGCCCTCACGACTTTGCATCCCGAACCGTCTCCAGCAGATCCCTCCGGGCAGCGGTCTCCAGCTGTTAGGCCGGGCTGACGCGGCCTCGCCACGAACCGGATTCCCCACCGCGCTGCTCGATGTACTCCTTGAAGCGCCGCATGTCGCCCTTGACCCGCCGGTCGATCACCCCGACCGCGGACGCAGTCTTGTCCGTCACCCCGGTCGGCTCGACGTCCATCACGAGCTCCACGCGGGTGTGCGTGTCGTCCAGGCGCTGGAAGCGGACCATCCCCATCTGCTTCGTGTCGCCGCTGATCGTCCGCCAGGCGATGCGCTCGTCCGGCAGCTGGTCGACGATCTCGGTGTCGAATTCCCGCCGTACGCCACCGATCTTGGTAGTCCAGTGGTTGTGGACGTCGTCGAGCTGGGTCACCTCCTCGACGCCTTCCATGAACTTCGGGAATTCCTCGAACTGCGTCCACTGGTTGTAAGCGGTGCTGAGGGGAACCTCGACCTCGACCGATTCCTTCACCGTGCTCATGCCTGCGCTTCCTTTCCGTATTCATCACGTCCGCAGCGGTTCTGCCGCACACGGTCGGCCGATACGGCGGGTACCCCAGATCACCCGGATTACAGCCAGAAGGCCGTTCCCGGTTCACATCGGCGGATGTTGTCGTTCCGCAGGCTCAGGAGGCCGGGTGGCGCCCGTGCGCGTGCCGGCGGCCTCAATCCGAGGGCGGCAGCAATGTGCCCAGCGGTCCGAGGTCCAGATTGAGGTCCTCCATGGTCAGTCCGTACTGGTCGCACAACTCGCTCATGCGCTCGTGCAGGATCAGGAGCGTGGACCCGAGCCTTTCCTCCTGCTCGTCGGTGAGGTCTCCCTGGTCGACCCACGCCGGGCCGAGGGCCGGGTCGGCATCCATCATCATCCGCACCGTTGACGCGTTGAACTCCTGGGCACGTACGAGGGTCATGGCCTCGGCACCGAGCTGCCACAGATATGGGGGCCCCTGGGTGCACGGTCGTGGATGCGCTTCGCCCCATGACTCGGGTATTCGGATGACGCTGACGGCATCAGGGTCGTGGCTTGCGGCAGGGACCTTGGGTCAGGCGTACAAGGGGAGGAACCGCCCGGGTGGGATGCCCAGGGGCCGGTTCACGAGCCGTTGTGCGAAAGAGGTAGATGACGTGACGACCGCGCGAGAGATCATGACTGCCGGTACCGAGTGCATCGGTGCCGAGGAAACCGTACTGCTGGCGGCGCAGAAGATGACCGAGCTCGGTGTCGGCGCGCTGCCGATCTGCGGCACCGACAACAAGCTCAAAGGCATGCTGACGGACCGCGACATTGTGGTGAAGGTTTTGGGCGCGGGTAAGGACCCCGGGCAGACGAAGGCAGGCGAACTCGCCCAGGGCGAGGCGGTGACCATCGGAGCCGACGACGACGCAGGCGAGATTCTGCGCACCATGGCCAGCCACAAGGTGCGCCGGCTACCGGTCATCGACGGCCACGACTTGGTCGGCATGGTCGCCCAGGCCGACGTCGCCCGCGCTCTGCCCGACCCCCAAGTCGGCGACCTCCTCGAGGCCCTGTCCACCGACTGACCGGCACACGCCTGAGGGGTGCAGTGAGGAGAGACGCCACCCCTGCACTGACGCAGCGCAGGGGATCCACCGCAGTGGGCCGTGCCGCAGCGCTGGTGGGGTGACCCCGCCCCTACATGTGCGGCTGGCCGTAGTACCGGGCGAACTGCTCCAGGTAGCTGGGCTCGCCGGTGTACTTGGCCTCGTCGAATTCGGGCGCGTCTTTGATCTGATCCTTCGTCCGGTTGACAAAGACCGTTTCCCCGGCCCTGTCGATGCGCTCGATGGTCCCGGCGGGCAGCAGCACGTGCTTGCCGAAAATCCAGATACCGGTATCGACAACGACGTGGGAGGAACCAACGTCTTCGGAGTGCTTGTCGATCTTGCCGATGCTGCCATCAGTGGCCTCGACCTTGTAACCGATGAGGTCGATCCCCTTCTGATATCCCGCGCCCGGTCTATAACCCCAGATGTCTTCGCTCACAGCAATTCCTCTCCGGTGCGTGACAGATATGAGAATCCGCCGATGTCGGTGAACGTACTTCCGAAGCCCAGGGGCTGCCACTCGGGTGTTCCTCCACCAGAGCGATCCCAGGCAGGGAGTGTTAGGCGGTTCCAGAGTCAGCGGCCCAGGCCGCGGCGCAGCTCGACCTTGTCGATCGAGGACCGTCCCTCGATGTTCTTCTTCTTCGCTTCCTCGTACAGCTGATCTTTGGTTGCTCCCTGTGAGCCCTGGTGGGAGCCCTCCTCGCCGCGCGGGGAGGCAGACTTGCGGTCCTGGGCCGAGGTCTTGCTCGCGGTCTTGGACCCGCCGGAACGTGCTCCCTCCTTGTTTACCGTGCGGGCGGCGATCTTTTTTGCACGTGAGGCGGAGGCGCCGCGCTTTTGGCGCCTTCCTTGATGTGTTCGTACTGGCGCTCCCGCTTTAGGATGGATCCTGCAGGCGTGACGGCTCCTTCGGTCACGGCGCCGGACTTCTTTGGTTCTCTTGGGCGGCCCCTGAGGCGAGCTTTAACCCCCGGCCATGATCTCGCCACGGCAGCGGACGAACGGCTGAAAGGGACCGCAGTACACCGGCGAGCCTTACGCGTCCGGAATAGGTGCTGGTGGCAAGAAGAGCCGGGAGTCGCGGCTCGGGCGGAGGGCAGGACAGCCGAGGTGTCCGGAGCACCGGTGAGTGCCGCGACCTGCATCCATATGAAGTCCAGCAGCAGTTCGGAGTGACTTTCCCGGTAGTGGTGCGGAACAGCAGGTGTGGCCGGTCGCCGTCGCACCGCAAGGCGCCGAGTGCGTTGACCCGCCGACCGCAGGTGCCTTCCTGGTAGATCACCGCGCGGGTTCCTTGGCGCGCCCACGTGTATCCAGAGGGCAGGGTCGGGGAGAAACCTGCTTCGTCGACGTAGTAAAGGTCCACCTCGTCGGCTTCGGCCCTCAGCCGTACAGCCGCAGGCCGCCTCAGCAGGCTCGGCAGGGCGAGACGCCTCCCACGAGCCGATATGCCCACCCAGCACGAGACTTACGCAAGACCCCTCAGAGGGTCATCACGCGGATGGTCTCCATCGTGGGGTCGGCGGCATCCGGGATCAGCATGCCCGCCTGGACGCCGCTGCGGAGGTAGTCCACCACGTCCTGGTTGATTACCTCGCCGGGTGCGATCGCGGGTACACCTGGCGGGTAGGGACTGGCCATCTCGGCGGCGACACGGCCCACCGCATTCTGGGCCGGGACCTGCTCGGCGTCGGCGAAGAAGGCCCGGCGCGTTGGCACAGCTTGTTCGAGTTCGAAAGCTTCCGGTTCCGGCAGTGCCACGTCCGGGCGGGGTTCCAGGCTGTCGGCCGCGTCGATGAGCCGCCGGAAGGCGTCGACGAAGCGGTACTCAGTTTCGTCGTCGTCTGCATGGGTGATCTGTCCGTTCACCCGGACCGTGTCCGAAGCGCCGACGTCCACATGGCAGGCTGTGCGCATCCACTCGGCGGCCTGCATGCCGCTGATGCCCAGCGAGCGCACATCGACCGTGATCCGCAGCGGATCTAAGTCGGCGGCACCGCCCGCGCCGAGCACCTCCGCGCCGAGCAGCCGCATACCGGGCAGAGCGGCGATCTCGGAGCGGATCCTGCGCGCCCGCTGCAATGCGGACTCCAGCAACGCGGTGCCCTGCTCTACCATCTGCCGGCGCCAGCCGTCGAGCGACGCGTACACGAGCGAGGAGGAGCTTGTGGTGCCGAGCACGTCCTCGCGCTGCTTGAGCACCGTCGCCGACACTCGGTCGCCTTGAAGATGGAAAACAGAACTCTGCTCGATGGCCCCACCCATCTTGTGCACGCTTGTGACGACTAGATCGGCGTCGGCATCCATGCCCCACGTCGGCAGCCCGTGGTGGAACGGCAGGTGCGCACCCCATGCCTCGTCGACGATGAGCGGGAGATCACGCTCGTGAACCACGTGGGCGACGCCTGTTGTATCGGCGCACGTGCCCCAGTCGGTCGGTGTGATCAGCAGCATGCCCTTGGCATCCGGATGGTCCTGCAGAGCACGCCGTACATCCTCCGGCTCGGGAGGGTGGGCCAGATGGCGCTCGCGGTCGAAGTGCGGGTGCACCCAGACAGGTTCGACGCCGCTGATGATCAGACCCGCGACCGCCGACTTGTGGGTATTGCGGGAGACCAGCAGTTTCTCTCCGGGGCCGGCCACCGCCAGCATCGCGGTCCTAACCGAGAGGGAACTGCCGCAGGTGGAGAAGAATGCGTGCTCCGCGCGTACGGCGTCGGCCATCAACTCCTCGGCCCGGGTCAGCACTTTCTGGGAGAGGCGGCGATCGTCGAGACCGTTGAGCATCAGCACATCCGCTCGGAACAGGTCTTCACCGAGGATCTGCAGCACCCGGGGATCGACACCGCGGCCCTGCTTATGGCCAGGCGGTCCGTACACGACGTCGCCCCGGCCGCGGAAATCCTCCAGAGCGTCCAGTACCGGGACCCGGGAGTGGTCCATCCGTGTGTCCTCCATTCCCACCGACGAAGGCTCGAGCAATGTCACCCTGCCTACCGCCTTCCCGGACTCACCCGCCCTGACACGCCGGGCCCTGGGCCGGTGAGCACCGCAGCAGGCGAAGACGCATGAACTCCCAAGGACGACGCTCCGTACACCGCATGTCGCGCTCCCAGTAGCGGCTCAGGTCGCACCGGCCGGATCCGCTGTCGTCGCCACACGGAGCGCCCGGAGGGCAGGGGGTCTGCCCCCCGTCGCCCTGGCCGAGGTCCAACTGCTCATCGATGACACCGAGGCACGCGAGCGGCTCGACGAGCTGGTTGACTCAACCTTCACCCTGCACTACGCCACTGACCAGGAAGACTTGGCGTCCCGCTCCGCCCGGGCAGGCGTCGCGCACAGCGCCGTGGTCGACGCCTTCGGCCGCCTGGTCCCCTTATGACCCCATGTAATCTCGACATGTCAAATCTGTCAGCAGCCACAGGACCTCACTCCGTCAAGCTCATGGACGAGGACATCGACGGCGACTGTTGCGGACTCTGGCCGGACGACCTCAGAGCCGGCAGGTGCGTACCCCGCGGCGCCCCCTCAGGACCACTGACCCGTCGTATCCAGGAAGCTTCGCAGGTGAGCCCGGTCCAAGCGGTGCCCTCCGCCGAGGGACTCCGCCTGCACCGCGCAGCAGGCCGGTCCGACCCCGGCGCCGCTCCCACTCCCGACGGCACAGACAAGGGTTGAAGCGGGTCGTTGTGCTCCCTCGAGCGCCACTGTGTCGCCTCGGCAATGGGCCGAGGTAGGCGGCGCGTGATCTACGAGTCGATGAGATAGGCCTTCTCACCGACCATGAGGGGCGCGTCGGCGGGCCCCTTGATGTAGGGGCTACGACAGATCACACGGTGCTCCTGCCGACTGGGTACCGCTGGCGGATCTTGTGCATCTGTACCGGCCACCGATGGTTGTAGACCCGCTTCTTCTCTCCGGCCTCGTCCTTGCGGGGCACCTGGCTTGTGAGCCGGATGATCCGGACCTCGGGATCGTGCGCCTCCAAGGGACGGCCCGTAGATGCCTGACCTGCGGGCGGCTTGTGCGCGGATGGCCCGACGGACGTGACGCCCTGGGCGATCAGCGGCCAGAAGGCGAACATGCGGTTGATACACCCCGAAATCACCATCGTCTGGGCCGACTCCGCTAACGCGGGAAAGCTCGTGACCTGAGCAAAGAAGCACATCAATCTGACGATCAAGACCGTCAGCCGCCCCGTGGCACCTCCGGCTTCGTCTTCCTGCCCCGCCGCCGGGTCGTCGAACGCAGTCTGGCCTGGATGAGTGTGCCCGCCGGCTCGGGAGAAATCCGAGACACTCATCACCTGGGCCTCCATCACCCTCATGACCAGGCGTCTGACACGGCAGAAAGCCGCCGCATCAACGCGTCCCTGGCCTCGGGACTGCACCACTGACCGGCCGGGACGAACACGATGCACGGGCACCCCCGCCGGACATGACACGCCTGCGGCGGCGGCCATGCTCCGGCCTGGCTGCGGTACCCCACCGAGATGGACGCAGCACTGGCGTCGTGGCGAGCTGGGCTGCGACTTTGTTGTGCTGTCCGGAGCCGGCCGCCGCGGCGAGGGATGCATTGCGCGATCCCCGCCTCACGGCAGAACGGCAGCCCGATTCCGCCGATTCGTCAGTCCGCACGACCAGGAGCGGGAGGCTGCGTCACTCCTGCGTCATCCTGACCTGCTTCGACCCATAGCCGACCTGCACCGTCCCGGGCTCCTCGAGCGTCTTGATTGAGATATTTTCCAGGGTGCGGAGCAGCCGACCACGCTTCGGGCCATGCAACTGACCCTACGTCGCGGCTGCCTGGATGAATCGCGGTTTGGGGCACGTCCGTCCGGGATACAGGGTCATGGCATTCCGTCCCCGCAGTTCGTTGGAAGGGAAATGCCATGGGCCATGGCGGAGACGTGATCGAAGAACTCACCAGCGATCACAACGAAGTGGAAGAGCTGTTCACCCGTATTGAGTCCCTGCCTGCAGGGGACAGCAAGCGCCAGCGGCTCACCGATCAGGCGGTCATCGAACTGGTTCGGCACTCAGTAGCCGAGGAGGAGTACCGCTATCCCGCCGTCCGCGAGTACCTGTCCGACGGTGACACCG
The DNA here is from genome assembly GCF_030817355.1 of Streptomyces sp. V1I1. NCBI lineage: Bacteria > Bacillati > Actinomycetota > Actinomycetes > Kitasatosporales > Streptomycetaceae > Streptomyces > Streptomyces sp. V1I1. The sequence continues at coordinate 243,139 of NZ_JAUSZH010000001.1, forward strand.
TCGCCGACAAGGAGATCGAGGATCACTCTGCGGCAGAGCGCACTATGAAGCAGCTCGAAGGCCTCGACGCTGACGATCCCCTGTTCGATCAGCTCCTACGCGAGCTGATGACGGAGGCCCCGTCGCACGTACGGGACGAAGAGAGCAACCTCTTTCCCCAGCTGCGTACCACAGCCTCCCAAGAGGCGCTGATGCAGCTGGGCGAGAAGGTTCGCCAGGCCAAGAAGACGGCCCCGACCCGGCCGCACCCGTCGGCTCCAGACACTCCCCCCGGCCAACAAACTGCTCGCCCCAGGGGACAGGCCTGGTGGGCCGGATCAGGGACGCCCTGACCGGACGCGGCAAGGAATCCTTAAGTCGGCAGGGAAGACGACGGTCGGGTAGGCGTCGTGATCCTTGCGCCTGATTCCCGGTGGTGGTCCTGCTCATGGACCGGCTCGGATGCTGAAAGCGCAGACCGCGCACCGCCCGCCTCTGGAAGGTGTGAGCGGCGGTGCTCACCACTGATCAGCTCACTCCGCAGGCCTCGGGCCTCTGCCGCTCGATAGAGGACCGCCCCCGGGCGCGCCGCCACCTCAGGGCGCTGCCACCGAGGCGACCCAGGTCTGCCGGGTTTCAGGATGTCCGGAGATCGCGGATCTTCGTTTCGAACCGACCTGTCTCAGGTACCCGGTCCACAACGGGAACAGGCGCGCGCCCGAGGAGATGCCATGCCGGAGTTCGGATACTTCCTCTCCTGCGAGGAGCACAGCCCAGCAGAACTTGTCGAACAGGCCCGGATGGCCGAGCAGGCCGGCTTCACATCGCTCTGGGTCTCGGACCACTATCACCCCTGGAACGACCACCAGGGGCAGAGTCCTTTCGTGTGGTCTGTGATCGGCGCCTTGTCGCAGGCGGTGTCCCTTCCCGTGGAGACGGCCGTCACCTGCCCCCTCGTGCGCACCCATCCGGCGGTGGTGGCGCAGGCGGCGGCCACGAGCGCCGTCCAGCTTGGGGGCCGGTTCCGCCTGGGCGTCGGCACAGGTGAGGCACTGAACGAGCACATCCTCGGTAGCGCGTGGCCCGAGGCCTCCGTACGGCTGGAGATGCTCGAGGAAGCCGTTCAGATCATGCGCCGTCTGTTCACCGGGGCACAGGTCAGCCATCGCGGGAAGCACTACACGGTGGAGAACGCCCGTCTGTACACCGTGCCCGACGATCCGGTGCCGATCGACGTCTCGGCCTTTGGTCCACAGGCAGCCGAGGTGGCCGGACGAATCGGTGACGGCCTCATCACCATGACGCCGGACAGAACCCTGATCGAGCGTTTCCGGCGAAGTGGTGGCAGTAAACCCGTCTACGGCGGGCTGAAGGTGTGCTGGGGAACCGACAAGGAGGAGGCCGTCCGCACTGCGCACCGCCTGTGGGCCAACGAGCAGTTGCCCGGCGAACTCCCCCAGATTCTGCCCACCCCACGGCACTTCGAGCAGGCCTCACAACTGGTCACTCGGGATCAGGTGCAGGCCGTCCTGCCGTGCGGCGATGACGTGGATACACACCTTGAGGCCATCACGAAGTACGTAGAGGCGGAATTCGACACCGTGTATGTCAGCCAGATCGGCAGGGACCAGCGGGGCTTCTTCGAGTTCTACCGCACTGAAGTACTGCCCCGGCTCGGCGCCTGAGCCTGGGTCGGCAGTCGGCAGTCGGCAGTCGGCAGTCGGCAGTCGGCAGTCGGGGCACGAACGCCAGGCCGATGTCGCCTGGTGACCTGTCAGCAGACATCGACAAGCTCAGGAGGACTTCCATGGCTACCGCAGCCGCGCCGCTGATGCGCAGGTGGCGGCACTGGCGCCAGGGGCGCGATCTTTCCGTTCCCCTACAAACCACCTCGGTCGAGGACACCATGCGCCGGTTCCTGTTGTACGGCGTCATCGGACCCGGATCGAGCACACGGGCGGTGCCAAAGAGTCAGCCGTGCACGCGCTTATGATGACCGAAGCCGGGATTCCCGTCGCGATGAGTCTGCTCGCGAAGATCAACCCGCTGGTTCTCTCCGTCATGGGCGGGGCAGCCCTGGCTCACGGAGCGACCGCCTTGTACGACGTAGGCCTGGCGACGCAGGAACGCGAAGTACGGCCAGTGGAGCAGCACATTCACAGCTTTCTCGAGGTCCTCCCTCTCTCCGCGATGGCTTTCACCGCCTGTCTCCACGCCGACGAAGTGCGGTCCCTGCTGCGCGGCGGCCAGGCTCCGGAGGACTGGCGGTTGCTGCCGAAGGACCGGCCCCTTTCGGCGAAGTACCTCGCTGCACTCGGCGCGGTAATCGGAGCCGGCGTGATCCTGCCATATGCGGAGGAGATGACCCGTTGTCTCCGCGCCCGGCGAGGGGCAGGCCTGCAGTGACGCCAGAGTCGCGCAGGTTTACGCATACCACGATGCCACCGCTGCGTATCCTGCGCATCGGCGGCTCCGGGCCCGAAGACGTCGTCGTCGACGCAGCGGGGCGGGTCCTGACCGGAACGGCGGACGGAAGGATCCTGCGGATCACCTTGCCCGGCCCGCGGACAGACGGCAGCGTTGAAGCGGTCGCACAGACAGGGGGTAGGCCGCTGGGGCTCGAAGCCCCGCCCGATGGACGCATCCTCGTGTGCGACGCGCAGCGGGGCCTGCTGCGGCTGACTCCCGCGCCCGACACCGGAGTCGAAGTGCTCGTCGACTCGGTGGACGGAGCGCCTTTGCGGTTCTGCAGCAACGCGGCGGCCGCCGCGGACGGCACCGTCTATTTCACCACCTCCAGCAGCCGCCACGGGCTGAGCGACTGGCGCGCGGACATCGTCGAACATTCCCCAACAGGCCAGCTCTTGCGCCTCGTACCAAACGGTGGGACGGAAGTCCTGCTTGAGGGCCTGCAGTTTGCCAACGGTGTCGTGCTCTCCGCCGACGAGTCCTACGTCGCCGTGGCGGAGACCGGCGCCTACCGCCTGACCCGCCTGTGGCTCACCGGCCCCCATACGGGACGACGTGACGTGCTCATCGATGAACTGCCGGGATTTCCCGACAACCTTTCACGCGGACCTTCGGGCACGATCTGGATCGCCCTGGCCTCGCCGCGTGAAGCAGCACTCGACTGGCTGCACCGCAGACCGCTGGCCTGGCGGCACCTGGCAGCACGCGCGACAACTCGGCTGCGCTTACCACCACGGCGCATTGCACAGGTACTCGGCATCGACCAACAAGGTCACGCGCTATATGACCTACAGCGACGCTCCACGGAATACCGGATGATCACGAGTGTCTATGAGCACCACCAGACTCTGATACTCGGCAGCCTGCTGGAGGACGCCCTAGCCACGTGCCCCATCCCGCCATGCTTACGGACCGGTTCACCGTGAGTCCCCACACGCGGAGTCATCGTCCGACGCCCGGCACGACACAGACCGCGAGCTTGGCGCATCGCAGCCTCGTACGCGTCCTACGCCATGCGCCAACCGCGATAGCACCAAGATTCCTGGTGGGATGACGGTCTTTGAGCAGGTACGCCCGGCCTCCTGTGGCAGCGGCACACTACTGGCCGACATGGCGGAGGAACTACGAGTGGCACAACCGCGCCTCTCGGCTCACCCAGAAAGTGCGGGCTCTTGCCGACGCCCGGCAGTGGGCAAGAGAAAGTTTCCGCTTCAATCCGGGCTGGCGCCTCCGCCGCGTGGGACCGTCTCCGCCGTCCACCGACGCGGACGGGGTGTGGGCGCGCATAAGCAGCCGGCTCATGGCCGTAACCCGCACCCTGGCGGCTGCCGCAGACAGCAAGGTCGAGCTGACCTCCCCCTCCCCCGCCTACCTCCGCCGCTATGCCGCGGTGCTGGAGCAGGCCGCGATCGCGTGCATCGCCAATGCCGAGCTGCTCAAAGGCCTCGACCAGCCACGGCCTGTGTGAGACCGGCGCGATAAGGCCCTGAGGAGCGCGTGGGATCTCCTTGACAGCCTCACCAGGGATTTCGAGCAGGAGAGAGGCACAGCCGCGGCGGTGGGAGGTGAGCTTCTGGTCGAAGCTCAGCAGCTCCTGTGTGAGCTGGCACAGGAGACGGCGGCGGCTGCCCAAGCTGTGTAACTGGTGGCCGACGCCTTGCTCGCTGCCGAGGATTTCGACGCGCCTGGTGCCACCATGCATTCGAAGGGCACTGGCCTGCGGAAACAGGGCGGGGCCCCGGTCGCGGGGAGGCGGAACCGGGGCCCCGCAGGGTGAGGGAATGCGGGGTCAGTCGGTGGACAGGGCCTCAAGCAGGTCACCGACCTTGGCATCGGGCAAGGCGCGGGCGACGTCTGCCTGGGCGACCATGCCGACCAGTTCGTGGCCGTCGATGACCGGCAGGCGGCGGACCTTGTGCCGGGTCATGGTGTGCAGGATCTCGTCGGGGTCGTCGTCGGCGCCGATCGTCACCGCCTCGCCCTGGGCGAGCTCACCGGCCTTGACCGCTGAGGGGTCCTTGCCGGCACCGAGGACCTTCACGACGATGTCGCGGTCGGTCAGCATGCCCTTGAGCCTGTCGTCGGTGCCGCAGATGGGCAGTGCGCCGACACCGAGCTGCTTCATCTTGCGTGCCGCTTCCAGAACGCTCTCTTCGGCGCCAATACATTCGGCGCCCCCCGTCATGATCTCTCGTGCCGTCGTCATGGATCGCTCCCTCTCCTACGGATCTTGCCAGCCCTGCAGGAAAACTCCCACGAACGCTGACTGCGGTGACGTGGCACGTGTTCCCACAACCGAGATCGCCTAACAGAACCTCACCGAAAGTACGCATATCGGCGTCGAGGAAGCGAAGCGACCTCACCTCGCTCGTCGCCTCCGTCCTATGTCCTGCGGGAATCCGTCCCGAACAGGCGCGGGAAAAATGGAGAGTGTCCTGCGCAAGGCTGCTCGGCCTGCGCCGACCCCCGCGACGTGCTGGCCCGGCCGGCTCCCTGCACAACTCCGCCGTCGATGTGTTGCTCCAGATTCGGCATCGCTCGCCGCTTCGGCGCCTGTGCGACGTTGTCGAGAAGAACGACTGAGCACGCGCTGCCGTATCAGGAGAGCAAGAACAAGCCGACGCAGAGCGCAACCGACAGCAGGAGGCAGGCGACGCTGAGGCTGAGCAGTCGGCGGCGGAGGGCAAGGTAGCGGGCAGTGTAGGTGCTATTCAGTTCGGTGCAGCGGGCGGCAATCGCTCTGAGCATCTGTTTCGACAGGTTGACGCGCTGCTCGGCGTAGCGCCGGGCGATTTCGTCCTGTTCGGCGGTGGTGAGCCAGGGCATGCTGCGGGCAAATGCTTCGGCTTCGCTGCGTGCTGTGCGCAGTTCTGCCTGGTAGAGCAGGTAGCCCTCGATCTTGTTGATACCTGCGGCTGTCTCCTGTTTTGTGGGTGGTGGTTGTTCCATCAGGAGTCGCCCTTGTCGTCTCCCAGCGGGGGTGCGACGCCTTTGCCGGGTTCGATGACGTCACGGCGGTCGCCACTGGTGATGTTTTCGAGTTCAGCGAGGTCGGGGTGGTGCAGGTCGAAGGCCGGTGATTCGGAGCGGATCCTGGGCAGGGCAACGAAGTTGTGCCGGGGTGGGGGGCAGGAGGTCGCCCATTCCAGGGAGCGTCCGTATCCCCAGGGGTCGTCGACGTCGATGCGTTTGCCGTACTTGGCGGTTTTCCACACGTTGTAGAAGAACGGCAGCGTGGAGGAGCCGAGAAGAAAGGCCCCGATGGTCGAGATGGTGTTCAGCGTGGTGAAGCCGTCCGCGGCCAGATAGTCGGCGTATCGGCGGGGCATGCCTTCGGCACCCAACCAGTGCTGGATGAGGAACGTGGTGTGGAAGCCGATGAACAGCGTCCAGAAGTGGATCTTTCCGAGTCGCTCGTCGAGCAGGGTGCCTGTCATCTTTGGCCACCAGAAGTGGAAGCCGGCGAACATCGCGAACACGACGGTCCCGAAGACGACGTAGTGGAAGTGGGCCACCACGAAGTAGCTGTCGGTGACGTGGAAGTCCATGGGCGGGGAGGCCAGGATGACGCCCGTCAGGCCGCCGAAGAGGAAGGTCACGAGGAACCCCATGGACCACAGCATCGGTGTTTCGAAGGACAGCGAGCCTGTCCACATGGTGCCGATCCAGTTGAAGAATTTCACCCCAGTCGGCACAGCGATGAGGAACGTCATGAAGGAGAAGAACGGCAGAAGGACGGCGCCTGTTGCGAACATATGATGAGCCCACACCGTGACAGACAGGCCAGTGATAGCGATGGTGGCGCCGACCAGCCCCACATAGCCGAAGATCGGTTTACGGGAGAAGACGGGGATGATCTCGGTGACGATGCCGAAGAACGGCAGCGCGATGATGTAGACCTCCGGGTGTCCGAAGAACCAGAAGAGGTGCTGCCACAGCAGGGCGCCGCCGTTTCCCGGGTCGAACACCTGGGCCCCGAACCTGCGGTCGGCCTCCAGGACGAGCAGCGCGGCCGCGAGGACGGGGAAGGCCAGCAGGACCAGGACCGATGTGAACAGGATGTTCCAGGTGAAGATCGGCATGCGGAACATGGTCATCCCGGGCGCGCGCATGCACACGATCGTCGTGATGAAGTTGACCGCACCGAGGATCGTGCCGAACCCGGACAGCGCCAGCCCCATGACCCACAGGTCTCCACCGATGAAGGGGGTCCGCTCGCCGCCGCTGAGCGGGGTGTAGGCAGTCCAGCCGAAGTCGGCGGCGCCCTGCGGGGTGAGAAAACTGCCGGTGGCCATCAGCCCGCCGAAGAGGAACAGCCAGAACGAGAGCATGTTCAGCCGCGGGAATGCGACGTCGGGTGCGCCGATCTGCAGCGGCATGACCGCATTGGCGAATCCCGCGAAGGTCGGGGTAGCGAAGAACAGCAGCATGATCGTGCCGTGCATCGTGAAGGACTGGTTGTACTGCTCACTGGACATGATCTGCAGACCAGGGCGAGCCAATTCCGCCCGCAACATCAGTGCCATCACACCGGCGATCACGAAGAACATGAACGAGGCGATGAGATAGAGGTGACCGATCTTCTTGTGATCGGTCGTCGTGATCCAGCTGATCACCACGCTCCCGCGTGTGCGTCCCGCGACCGGGACAGGAGCGACCGATTCGGTGGAGGTGGCCATACGAATCCCTACGTTTGCCGTTGGCGAGAAGGACGCGCGGCAGGGTGCACCTCCGACGTCATCTCGCACGCTACGGCGGCAGATCTCCAGTAACCGGTTCGATTCGTCCGTTTCGGAATTAGACCTCTCATGCGACTTTCGCTCTCGCTCAGACGTGCGCGACGGCGTACGGCGAAAGCGCCACCACAGACGTTGCGACGTGGTCGTAGAGGTTACTGGTAGAGGGCCGTCCGCCGTCCACTCGACTTGGCGTAGGCGCGCTTCGAGAAGAACACGGTCACCGCGTTGATCTCGGCGGCCTCGATTCTCCCGCTCGTTGGCGGCGCGAACGGGCCCGCTCGAGAGCCTCATCCCGCCACGGCTGTTACCGGGAGCGCGAGTCCGGTTGCCGCGTAGGCCGTACCGGCCGGCATTCGGAGTTGTTCCAAGTCCACGTCGCTTCTCCCCATGGGGAGAACCTCAACGATCATGTCGTGGGCGGCGGCTGGCCGCCGGGGTAAGCAGGTGTGCTCCCTCGCCGACTTCGTCATCGCCACGGAGCCGGAAGCGGCGGAACTGCTGACCTCCCTCGACCCGCACGGCGGAGAGGGCACGCCCCATGTCGGGCAACTGCCCGTCTGCTAGGACACCGACCGGGGTGCGGCGGTGCGGCGGGCTCTCGACCAATTCCGCTGGTTCGGCGGCGCCACTCGCACGGTTTGGCGACGAGACCCAGAGCGAATACCTCCACTGGCCGGCGAAGACGCTGCTGACCGCCCTCAGCGGGGCATTCGGGTAGTCCCGCCGTCAAGTCCCTGGATCCCGGCCAGTACCCGGTCGGGTGTCAGCGGGAGTTCGCGGAAACGGACGCCAGTGGCGTGGTGGACGGCGTTGGTGATGGCCGCTGCGGTGCCCACAATGCCGATTTCGCCGATTCCCTTGCTTCCCATGGGGTTGAGATGATTGTCCGGCTCGTCGAGCCAATGCGCCTCGATGACCGGCACGTCCGCATGTGTGGGCAGGTGATAGGCGGCCAGGTCGCTTTCGGCGAAGTCACCGAACGCGGCATCCATGGTGCTGCCCTCGGTCAGGGCCATGCCCAAGCCCATCGTCATGCCGCCCACGAACTGGGACCGCGCGGTACGCGGATTGAGGATGCGGCCCGCTGCGTACATGCCGAGGAGGCGGCGCACACGTACCTCCCCGCTGACCGTGTCCACGTCCACCTCCGCGAAGTGCGCCCCGAACGCGTGCCTGGCGTAGGGCTGTTCATGGTCCATATCGGCGGACGTGTCGGCCTGGGCAGTGATGCCCTCGGCGGGCAACGGTCCGTCCTGCTGGGTGAGGCGTCCGGCCAGTGCGGTGCATGCCTTGTGCACGGCCGTGCCCCACGACGCCGTTCCGGACGATCCGCCGGCGAGCGGTGCGGAGGGCAGATCACTGCTGCCGATCTCTGCACGTACGGACTCCAGCGGTGCGCCCAGTGCATCGGCCGCGATCTGGGCGAGCACAGTACGGGCACCTGTGCCGATGTCCGTCGCGTTGATGCGGACGATGTAGGTGCCGTCGGCTCGTGCGTGGGCCGTGGCCGTGGAGGGGCTCACGAGAACGGGATAGGTGGCCGCCGCGACGCCGGTGCCGGTCAGAAACGGACCGGCGCGCCGGATCGCGGGCTGCGGGTCGCGCTGCGACCAGCCGAAGCGGCGGGCCCCTTCCGTGAGGCATTCGACGAGGTGGCGACTGCTGAAGGGCCGGCCGCTGTCCGGTTCCGTGGTGGGTTCGTTCCGGATCCGCAGCTCGACGGGGTCGAGGTGCAGGCTGTCGGCCAGTTCGTCCATGGCCGATTCCAGGGCGTGCATGCCGGGTGCCTCTCCGGGTGCCCGCATCCACGACGGGCTCGGCACATCGAGAGCCACAACGCGGTGGCTCGTGCGGCTGTGGGGCGAGGCGTACATGATGCGAGCGGGGACCGCCGCCTGTTCGACGAACTCCTTGAGCTGTGATGTGTGCGTGGTGACCTCATGGATGAGGGCGTTCAGGCTGCCGTCCTGCTCCGCACCGAGCCGTACGCGGTGCAGCGTGGGGGCGCGATGGCCGACGACCGCCGGCATCTGGCGCCGGGGAATGGCAATTTTCACGGGCCGGCCGATGTGCCTGGCGGCCAGCGCGGCGAGTACCACGTGCGGACGTGGGGTGCCCTTCGAGCCGAATCCGCCGCCCACGTGTTCGGACACGACGGTCACATCGCCCTCGGGCACGCCGAACAGACCGGCCAGGGCTTCGCGGACCTTGGACGAGCCCTGGCTGGAGTCGTGCACGGTCAGGCGCCCGTCCTGCCACTCCGCCGTGGCGGCGTGGGGTTCCATCGGATGGTTGTGCTCCGGCGGGATCACATAGGCGGCGTCCACGCGCACGGGCGAGTCCGCGAAGGCAGCGTCGGCATTCCCACGCTCGCGGACGGCGGGATGGCCGCCGTTGGCCTCCTCCGGAGTGTAGGCGCGGGGGTGTTCGGTGGTGAGGGTGACATCGTGGGGCTGTGGCGCGTACGCCACCTCGACCAGTCGGGCGCCTTCGCGGGCCTGTTCCAAGGAGTTCGCGAGGACGAGGGCGACATACCAACCCCGGTGCGGCACACGGGCATTCTGGAGCACGGCGAGCGTCGGATCGTCCGGCCCGGCGAGCCGCAGGGCCGATGCGTGGGTGAGGACGGCGAGCACGCCGGGCAGGGCCAGCGCAGCGGAGTCGTCGATGGTGACGACCTCCCCGCGGGCGATGGTGGCCGGCACCGGCCATGCGTAGGCGCAGCCGGGAGGGACGTGTTCGAATGCGTAGCGTGCGGCGCCGGTGACCTTGTCCCGGCCTTCTCTGCGCGCGGCGGGCGTGCCGAGCGCCGAAGGGGTGTGACCCATCGCGGGCTCCTTACTGCGGTGCTCTTCGGCTCAGGTCCGCTCGGCGAGCTGGGACAAGGCCTCTGTCGCGAGGTTGCGCGCGAGGCCGACCTTGAAAGCGTTGTCGCGCAGCGGTTGCGCCGGTGCGAGTTCAGCGTCGACGGCGCGGCTGATGTTGTCAGTGGTGGGCGACACGCCTAGAAGGTGCGCCTCGGCTCGGCGGGCCCGCCACGGCACGTGGGCAAGGCCGCCGAAGGCCAGCCCCACGTGGCGTACCACTCCGTCGACCACGTCCAGGACGGCCGCGACCGAGGCGAGCGCGAAGGCGTACGAGGCTCGGTCGCGCGCCTTGCGGTAGGCCGAGGGGAGACCTGCCGGGTCGCCGGGCAGCAGCACACTGGTGATGAGTTCGCCGGGCCGGATGACTGTGTCCAGGTCCGGCCGTTCACCGGGAGCCCCGCTCGGCGGGGCGACCCTCCGCCGGAGGGTCCCGGCAGTCGTGCGCGTAGCCGGTCTCCGGGCCGGTTTGCGGCCCACCGCAGCCGTGCGCGGGGTGGTCTCCGTTCCCCGTCCGCCGGTCGGTTCACGGATAGCGTCGCCAGGTCCTTGCCATGCTTGCGTGCGTCGACTACGTCGTCCGCGGGCACCGGTCCGGGCCGGCCGGGCACCAGGTAGACGAATTGAGCCGAGTCGGCCACGGCAGGGATTCACAGAGCAAGGCTCAGCGCCATGGCCAGGAACAAGGCCGCGCAAAGGCCGGCGACAACGAGAATGATGATGATGGGGCCCTTGCTCCATCCACGCGGCGGATCGTCGCGGGGTCCGGCCCCTGAGGCGGTACTCGCTTCCGCCGGAGGGGTCTCCCCAGCTGGTACGGAACCTCCGGGGCTGAGACCGGGGGTATTACGGGGATCTGGGTCCGGGTTGGTGGTATTCATATGGGGCGGGTGCCCGGTACGTCCCTGTTTATGTCGCGTGAGAAACCGCCTGTGGATGTGTTTCCGCGTGAGGGGCGTTTTACAGACGGTGCAAGCGGACGTCGGCCAATTGCCCGTCGGCCACATCAGCGGTCATGTACGTGCAGAAAGGCTCTCGCCGTCTGTCGGTCGGTGAGCCGGGATTGAGCAGCCGCAATCCCCCCGGAGCTGTTGTGTCCCACGGAATGTGGCTGTGCCCGAATACCAGCACGTCCAGGTCGGGAAATCGGTCGGCGCACCTGCGTTCCCGGCCTTGTGCCGGGCCGGTCTCGTGCACCACGCCGAACCGCAGCCCGCCGAGTTCGACCCGAGCCACCTCGGGCAGCCGGACTTGAAGCTCGGGGCCGTCGTTGTTGCCGTAGACGGCAATGAGACGAGCCGAGCGGGACTCCAGGAGGTCGAGGGTCGCGCTGTCGAGCCAGTCGCCGGCGTGGAATACCACGTCGGCGTGGTCAATCCGGTCCATCAGGTCCGCGGGCAGTTGCCGGGCGCGCTTGGGCAGATGTGTGTCCGAGGTCAGGAGCAGGTGCATGGCTCCACGATGCGTGATCCCGGCGCTCTACGCAGTTGCCCTTCCCGTGATCGAAAGATTGAACGCATGGTTACCCACACGAGCGTGTGGCTGTCGCCGAGGCGGACTTTGATGATGGAGGCTGCCCCACACACGCGCCCGGCTGGAAAAGCGCGCGTGGCAGGGCAGCCGTATCGCTGCCGCCGAACGGCACGGGGCGGACGGACCTCCGAAATGCGGCGTCTGCACGTGAGCGGAGCACGACAGGAGCGATGGCTCATCCTGAGGTCCTTCGCGAAGCCCTTCTTCCTTCAAGCACGCGGGAAGGGTTACTCACCGTCGAGGCGGTTGCCCAGCGCCATGCGGGCGCGGGACCGCGGCAGCCGGGCCAGCCGTTGCCCCGCCAGGCATCGCAGCCAGGTGTCCACGGTTTCTCCCTCGGGAGCAGCGGGGTCGTCGGCCACAGACATACGGATTCGAGCGCTCGGCCCAGCGGACGATTGCGGCGGACGACCGGATCGCCGGCTGCGCTACCGGGCGACCAGGAGCGCCTGCGGGGCTGTCGCCTTCATACGGGTCTTCAGCCAACGGATCTGCTCGGCTGTCTCTCCTTGGCAGAGGGCCACCACGTCCAGCAGCTCCTGGTTGCTGAGGGCCTGCGCCGTCTGCTGGATCACGGTCCAGGTGATGTCGGCGAAGTGGGCCAGCACGTAGACGTCGTGCAGATCGCGCAGCAGGCCGAGGCCGCCGCTTCGTTCGCCGGAGAATTCGCTGACGCACAGACGCTCTGGTTCTTCGTCCTCCTGCTTCCCGTAACGCTCGATGACAGGCTGCAGCCGTCCGGCGTGGGCGGTGCATTGAGCGGACATCCGGCGGGCGAGCACGGGGATGTCGGACTCGTCCCTGCGGGACTCGGCCACCTGCCGGAAGGCGTCCGCGAGAGTGCGTTCGGCGTGTTCGAGCATGCCCAGGTAGGTCGGCAGATGCATCGTGCTCACTCCCCTGTGTCGAGGGGCGCGGCCGCGCCGACAGTGGGGGCCGGAGCCGGCCTGCCGTCCCCGGGGCCGAGCCGCGTCAGCCGTACCGCGCTCACCTTGAACACCGGCTGTTTGGAGACCGGGTCCCACACGGTGCGGGTGAGTTCGTTGGCGGCCTGGTGACGGTAGTGGAAGGGCAGGAACACCGTTCCCGGACGAGTGCCGCAGATCCGGGCCGGCAACTGCACCGCCCCGCGCGCCGATTCCAGGCGTACGAGGTCGCCTTCGGCGATCCCGTACGATGCCGCGTCCTGCGGTGCGATCTCCACCCACGGTCCGGGTGCGGCGGCGGCGAGACGGGGAGCCCGCCCCGTCTTGGTGCGGGTGTGCCAGTGGTAGACCGTCCTGCCTGTGGTGCACAGCAACGGGCGCTCCGCGTCAGGCGTCTCCGGCGACGGCTCGTAGGCTGCCGGCCTCAGCCGGGCGCGGCCGTCCAGCCGCAGTGCCTGATGCTCCTGCCGGGTGCAAGTGCCTCCGGTGGCCAGGTCGTGGCCGTAGGTCTGGCACCCGGCGGTGTCGGTGGGGAACCGCCCGTTGGTGTACAGCCGCGTGGCGCCGTCGGGGGCGGTCGGGGTGCATGGCCACCGCAGACCGCCGGGGACTTCACGCAGCTGCCGGTAGCTGATTCCGGTGTAGTCGCAGGGGCGCCCGCGGGAGCAGGCCTGCCACGCCTGGTAGGCGTCCTCTGGGTTCTTCCACGGGATGAGTTCGTTGCCGTCGCGGTCGGTGAAGCCCATCCTGCGTGCGTAGTCGAGCCAGACCATCGCGTGCGTGGGTTCGGCCCAGTGCGGAATCGTGAGCCGGTCGACGTTCCACAGCTCGGCCAGCTCCCGGACGTGTTCTTCGTTGTCCAGTTCCGAAAGCCGGGCAGGTCGCCGTCCGCCCCGCATTCGCGGTTGTTCTGCGCGGTCGGCTGACCATTCATCTGCAGGACTCCGCAGCCGGGACGGCCGATCATCCCTCGCAGCAGATGCAGATTGTTGACCTGGACGGCAGCGGCCCTGGCCTGGTGGGACTGGTAGAAGCCCTGCAGAACGGTGGACAGGACGCGCTCGCTGCGGCCGAAGATCTCGGCGGCCCGCTCGATGTCGGACGCCCCGACACCGCAGATTTCCGCCGCCCACGCGGGCGTGCACTCGGCCACGGCCGAGCGCAGCTCCTCAAATCCCTGCGTATGTTGGCCGACATAGTCCTGATCGATCCGGCCGTCGGCGATGGTCTGATGTAGCAGAGCGTTCATCAGGGCGAGGTTGGTGCCGGGGCGGACCGCCAGATGCACGTCGGTTTCGCGGGCCACAGGCGTCGAGCGCGGGTCGAGGCGCACCAGCAGCGGCCGGTCCGGGCCGCGCAGCCGGTCACGCATACGGGTCCACAGCACCGTGGCCGTCGGAGCCGAAACTCTCCTTGAGGGCCGCCGCAGCCGTGGCGGTGCACATCCGTGTGTTGCCGTCCATGTGCGGCGTGCCGAGACCAGCCTTACCCAGGACGGCGAGGGTGTAGTACTCCTTCAGCATCAGCTGACCGCTGGTGAGAAGCCGTGGGTGAGCGGCCCACCGTCGGCCAGGAGCGCTTGGGAGCGCTTGGGAGCGCTTGGGAGCGCTGGACGATACGGGCCATCGCGTAATCCCAGTCCGTCTCGACGAGTCGGCCGTCCGCGTTCTTGACCAGGGGGCGGGTGAGCCGATCGCCGGACTGCTGGCCTTGCCATCCGAACAGGCCTTTGGGCCCCAGCCGTCCGCGGTTGACCCTGTCGCCCGGTGCGGCCCCGCACGCCCACCATGCGGCCGTGACGAACCGCGATGTCCAGCCCGCATCCATTGCTGCACAGCAGACAGGCCGAGCGCACCCACCGTTCGACCTCCTCGGCCCGTACGCCCTCGGCCAGCCACTGATCCGTCCGAGACGCCCAGGGAGCGCCCCGCCCGCCCGGCGCCGGGGCTCCCCATGGGTCGGCGATGCGGTCTGTCGTCTCGTGAGTCATGCGGCACTCCGAATCCGCTGCTGCCTGCGTAGTGGCCTCGGGTTTCGTCCGCGATCAGGGGTACCCCGCAACTGCGGCCGGAAGGCCGCGGGGGGACCCTGCCCGGGCAGGGGGTAGCCAGGTGCTTACCGTACGTCTCAGATGTCCGGACAGGTCCAGCTGATTTACGTCGACGAAGAGCCGCACCGGACCGCTCCCGCCGCGTGCCTCACGTCGGTGAGGGGTCGGACGGGTCTTGGCACTGCAACGGTGTTTGCGATGCTGCGGGAAGCATCCGGAGGCACCCTGGAAAGGACAGAGCCACCGTGATCAGCAGCAATCTTTCACGAGGTGTCCCGCGCTCCCGACGTGGGTTCAGTGACCGAGCTTCTGCTTCAGTTCGGACTTGTTCATCGAGGAGCGACCCTTGATGTTGCGCTTCCTGGCCTCCTGGTAGAGCTGATCGTAGGTGGGCCCTTCCGCTCCGCTGTGCGAGCGCTCGCCACCGCGCTGTGTCGAAGGCTTGTCCTGCGTCGACGTCTTGCTCGCTGTCTTTGATTCACCCGAGCGGGCCCGTTCCTTGTTCACGGTGCGGGAGGCGATCTCCTTGGCCCGCTCGGTGCTCTCTCCGCGCTGCTCGGCGCTTTCCTTGATGTGCTCGTACTGACGTTCCCGCTTGGGGCTCGAACCTCGTGGCATGACTACTCCTTGCACCAGATGTGGGATGTCCCACCCACCCTGCGCGGCCACAGACACCGCCGCAAAGGGGGGTAGGCAAAGCCGGTACCCCGCCACTCTCCGCCTACACCGACTGCGACGCGCGACGTGGTGAGCAGGTTCTTCACTGGGAGGTCTGGCCGAGCTCGAGGCCCGTCAATGTTGACCGGTTTGTTAGGGAGCTGAGCCGTGCGAACACGTGCCATGTCAGCCGCAGTTCACGGGGCGATCCGCCTGCAGGATGGTTTCCGATCCGTGTGTGAGAGAGGGCCGATCCATGACGACGGCGCGAGAAATCATGACGGGGCGCGCCGAATGCAGCGGCGCGGATGAGAGCGCTCTGGACGCGGCACGCAAGATGAAGCAGCCTCGGGCCGCTGTCCATCTGCGGCACGCACAACAAGCCCCAGGGCATGCTGACCGACCGTGACATCGTGGTGAAGGTCCTTGGCTCCGCCGAGGAACCCGCAGCGGTCAAGGCGGGTGAGCTCGCCCAGGGCGAGGCGGTGACGGTCGACGCCGACGAGATCCTTCGGACAGGCCGAGCACAAGGTGGGCGGCGGCAAGTCTGGGCGACTACCGACCGGGTGGCCCTATGACGTGCTTCCTCCCGCGGAGCAGATCCACCTATGGGCGCGAGGCGAGTGCGAAGTGCGGGGTGATCGGTCGTTGACTTCATGGACTGACGTGGACTGACGATTTCCCCGCGCTGAGCGGCCCCGTGCATTCCGGTAGCAGAGACGCCCACTGTGAAAAGGACAGCGACCGGCGGATTCAAGCTCGGACGTCAGCCTTCAATGCCGGTGGAGCTGTGAGCGGCGCCCACTGGTTTGGATTCGGGTGAGCCGCGCTGGCGAAGGTAGACGGACAAAATGGCCATGGACGCGACCGCGAGGAGCTCCGACTGCCAGTTCTGCAGGGACCGGCTCCAGAAGTCGGCAGAGATCACGTACTCACCCCAGCCGACGGGCGCCTGAAGCTGTCGCAACCGCTGCTCGTTGTAGGCGGCGACTCCCGCGATCGACTGCGCCACCCAGGACAAGAAGAACAGGCTCGCCATCACGAGGCCCAGCGATCGGGAGAACACCGTCTGACGCCAGTCCCGCGTGCTGGCCCAGCGTGGCGAGTCGGGGCGGGCGTGTTCGCCCATCCGTTGATCCTTCTCGGACTCCACGCCGGCCTTGTGCGTCTCTTTCGACTCGGGTGAGCCGCGTTGCAACAGGTAGACGGTGCCGAAGATGTACAGGAAGAACTGCAGGTACTCCGACTGCCAGTTCTCGGTGACGTCCACGGCGAAGTCCGATGACATGAGGTAGTCGCCGAATCCGATCGAGGCGAGGCCGTCGACGGCCGATTGCTGGTTGAACTCGGAATGGCCTGCGACAGCCTGACAGAAGAGGACCAGCAGGAAGGCGATACCGAACACCAAGGTCAGCGAATTGTCACGTACGAACCTGCGCATCTCCTGCTCCCCTCCCCGCGCTCATCGGTGCAGAAGTCCCAGTGTGATGAAATAGGCCAGGCCACCGAGCACCGTGACCAGGCAGAGCGTGAACATGACGCGCACCGAAGGTCAGCCTCCCTTGACCTGGCACTGGTACGGCTTGCCCGCCTCAGGCACGCAGCCGGCGGCGACAACGCGCCAGCCGCCTGGGAACTGCGACAGGAACAGCGTGTCGCCTTGCAGAGTGATCACCGCCTGTTGCCCGTAGACCGCCGTGTCCCGCACCGCACCTCCGTCGGGAAGCTGTTCCTCCTTCAGGGCCGCGTCGCACCGTACCTGGGCAGAATCCTCCAGCTCGCTGCGTGTCTGCGGGGCCAGGAGAGTGCAGGCAACCGCCGCGTCCCCGCCGTGGACGGCCCGCTCGAACTTCTCAACCACAGCGGAAGCGTCCGCACTGCGCGCCTGCGCACCTCCGCACCCGCTCATCGCGCCCAGTAGGAGCAGCAGCGGCACCATCCTGTGCATCGTTGGCCTGTGCAAGCGTCCCTCCATCCGGCGTTATCGGTTGTACGGATCACTGGCGGGGCGTTCTCACTCCTGATGGACTAAAGCACGGACACCCTTCCGTTCGTGGTCACGACCTACAGCAAGCTTCCTCGCACTGGATACTGGTCACTCGCGCGGTGGTCCAATAGCGGCGTCCCATCGCTCGTTCAGCCGCAGTCGTACCCGCCAGGCCGGGCGAGAGAGGTCCGTCCCAGCGTGCTGGGGACCCGGACGCTGAAAGGAAGACAGAGGGTTTGCACATGGGCATCCAGGCCGACAGGAGCCTTCTGTCCGAGTGAAGACCAGCGCGAGGCCGACCAGGGCATTGTTCTGGTGGGCGTTACCGATGCAGGCCGGTCGGCGGGATGCTGAATCGTCATCGGTCCCTGCCGCCTTTCGCGCCGCCTTCCTTGGCGCCGGCCAGGACGTCCGCGACGAGCCGCAGATCGGAGACGAGGCCCTCGTACACCGGCTCGCGGTCGTCGGCACGCAGCACGGCGGACGGGTGGATCGTCGCCACCAGCCCCCGGATCCCCTCGCCGGCCTCACCGTCCTCGTCGAGATCAGGCCAGGGCAGCAGGACGCCGCGCTGTTCAGTCACACGGAAGGCGGACCCGAGCAGGGCCTTTCCTGCGGTCGCGCCGAGCGCCACCACGACCTCCGGGGACACGAGCCGCAGTTCGGCGAGGAGCCAGGGCCTGCAGGCCGTCATCTCGCGCAGGTTCGGGGCTTTGTGAATACGGCGCTTGCCGCCTTCCGGAACGGTGAACTTGAAGTGCTTGACCGCGTTGGTGACGTACGACCGCTCCGGGTCGATGCCCGCGTCTGCGAGGGCCCGCGCCAGCACCTTCCCGGCCGGGCCGACAAAGGGTCTGCCCTGCCGGTCCTCCTGGTCGCCCGGCTGCTCACCCAGGAGCAGTACGCGCGCGCCCGTGTCCCCCTCGCCGAACACGGTCTGCGTCGCCTCCCGGTACAACGGGCATCCGTGACAGTCGGCAGCAGCCTTCCGCAGCCCCGGCAGGCCCGCGCGCCGACCCGGCAGGAACGGCTTGGCGTCGTACACCTGTCCCTCCTGCCCCTCCCCCACGTCAGGTGCCACGTCAGAGGTTCCGCCCATGACAAGCGTGCCGCCGTGCGAACATCTCGCTCCGTGCCCTGGTCAACTTCAGCGCCTTGTGCCCTTGCGGACGCGTTCGGCCGCCTTCGACGCTATTTCCTGCGGCTTGCCGCACAGCTGCTGCCCCGGCCGAAGTCTGCATGGGCCTGTCGCCCGTGATCATGCCGAGGGTCGCCTTCAGCTTGCCCTTGATCTCGTTCGCACTGGCGTTGCCCTTGCTCATCGGGTTCGGTGTCCTCTCCGCCGGAGTCTGCCTTCGGCGTGGTGCGCCACCTGTTCACCCTGCGCCCGCGTGCGAAGCGCCGCAAACGCGCGCCTCGCGTTCCCAGGAGGAGTACGGCGAAGGGGGCCTCCAGAGCCGCACGTGCAGATTGACTCCCCTGAATAGTCCTGGTCAGGCGCACTGGACCGGCCATGTCGTCGTCGAGGCGTCGGTCCACCCACACACGGGGCCGCCCAGAATCCACGAGCATGGCTGCCATCTCTCCACTGGCGGTGAGAAATGTGGCGGACGCCGGCCGACGGCTGCACTGGGCCGCAATAGGTGACGGGGCGGTGCTGTCGGCCCGGCAGAAGCATCCAGCACGGCGGCCAGTACGGCCCGGACAAGGTGACAGAACGCGCGCTGTAGATGATGGTGCCGCTGTAAGTTTCGGCGGTAACCATCAAACGCCCGGCAATTGACGGACACCGAAAGGGTTTCCGGCAGACAGGGAGGGCAACTCGAGGCTCACGGACCAGCCCTGGCCGGAAGGAACCTCGTGGTTGTCACCGTCCTCCTCTTACCTCCTCTACTGCTGTGCGCCCTGCTCGCCCTCGGCCGCTACGAGGAACGCGTACTGGGCGAGCCCGGCCACACCTCACACCGGCGCCATCTGCACGCCGTACCGGAACCCACGCCGCTCCACCGGCCACAGCAAGGGCGGCGCGTGGGTGAGGCTGTCGGCCCGGCGTCTGCCAGCCGCCCAACGGGCTTCCCTCGGTGCGCCGTCATGCGGACAAGGTGCCGGTCTCCCCGCGCCAGGCGGGGGTGAGCCGGAGTCGTCACCGCATGGCCGTTGGCCCGCCCGGTCCTCCCCGCGCAGGCGGGGGTGAGCCGCCATCGCCTCCGCTTCGGTCGCAGGCAGGGCATCGGCCGCATCCGCAGGCTGGCCGTTTGTCCCCGGCCTGGAACGTCCACCGGCCGGTCGCTGCTGGTCAATAAGGGCACGGCGCTTTGGCCCGCCACTTCGACGGGGAAGCGGGTCACAGTGCCCTTCCCGCGCCGATGTCGTACACGGCCTTGGAGGCGCATGAAGGCCGCGATGTAGCCGGACGTCGACCACAGGACAACGGAGGGACTTCTACAGCACCTCGCCCACGGGCCTCGCGGCGGGCCAGGTATGAGCCCAGCAGCCTCGGGCGAGCCTCCGACTCGGCATGAACACAAGCACCGCTAACGGTCACACGCCCATCCTGGCGGAACTGGCAGAACTGGCTCGTCCGGGAACTGGCTCGCTCGCACGGCGACCAGCGTTTCACTGGTTGGGTTCAGCCGAGCTGATGTCGCCCAGCGTCGAGTCGGGGTCGCGTTCGATGGCCAGGTCGCCGAGGGAGATGATGCCCACCGGGCGCCCGTTATCGACGACCGGCAGCCGGCGTACTGCCCGTTGCCTCATCAGCTGCACGGCGCGGTCGATGTCGTCGTCGGGGGAGACGGCGACCAGGTCGGCGCTGCAGGCCGCCGACACGGTGGTGTCTTCGATGTTCTTCCTGTCGGCAAGGACCCGCACCACCAGGTCCCGGTCGGTGACCAGGCCGCGCAGCTGTTCGTCCTCCACGACGAGGACCGCCCCGATGTCTTCCTCACGCATCCGCCGGGCGACCTCGGTCACTGACGTCTGCGGTCCCACCGCGGCGGGAGTTCCCGTCATGATCTCGCGGACTTGCTGAGCCATTGCTCCACCCTTGATCGGCAAGGAAATCCGGCCCGCAGAGCGGGCACGCTGGTCGGGTACCCCCACCACGCGCTCCACGCACCCGAAGAATGGAAGCGGGCCTTGAGAAGGCGAGCACGAGACGCCGGTACCAGATGCGGCACGCCTGCCGGCTGATCCCGAAGTATCGGCAGTTCAGCGCAACGTTGCCCGTGACCTCTTCGACGTGACTATGACCGCCAGGCCCCGCTTGGCCTCACGATCGAGAGCGGGGATGGACTTCGACATGCACGATCTCCGTAGTCGCCGGAGACCCAGGTGTTAACGATGTCCGTCAGTTTTAGACCGACGCAGAAGGCCCCGGCTACCGACAGAGGGGAGTCAGGGCTTGTGGCACGGGAGAGAACCAGGGGAGCCACCGCTCCCGTGCTCTACGGACACTACCGATCCCCGCGCGGAGGACCGTGCAGCCGGGCGTACTCCAAATGACTGACCGCCGGCAGAGGCGGGTTTGGACGAACAATGGTGCTGCGAAGCAGGTGCTGCGAAGCGCGGGCACCTTTCCTGATGCCCGATCAGGTGCCTCGCCTCCGTACTGGGAGCGCACGCATGGTGCCACGCCGCTGAGGAAAAGAGCCATGCCGATTCGCCCGACCCCGAGATCAGGTCCCGCTTCCAGGACACCGAAACTCCCCGGCAACGCAGGTCGTCGGAGCCGCGTCGCCGCAGTTCGGCGGCCGGGTGCAGCCGAGTTCTGCGCTCCCCTCTCGCCTGCCGCATTACGCCGGGAGCTCACGGCGCCTGCGCCTCACCGTCGGCCGTGCGGACCGGAAGGCGGGATGCGCCGATGGCCTCGGGCATGGCCGCCGCGCCGTCCTCGCCGGACGCATCGTGTGGGGTGCCACCCGTGGTTAGCCCCGTCGGATCAATCGGGGGCAGGCCGCGTTAGCCGGGGGCGATGCCGGGGAACTCGTGACCCGCCGGACGGAATACCGGCCGGCAACGGCAGGTCACGTGAGGAAAGCTTGGGGGCGCTGTGGGACACGGCGCAGACGTCATCAAGGAGCTGACCACCGATCATCGTGAGGCCGATGGCCTCTTCGGGCAGATCCAGGCGGCCACAGCCGGGACTTCCGAGCGCAGGCTGCTGTTGGATCAGCTGACCATCGAGCTGGTGCGGCACTCGGTCGCCGAGGAGCAGCATCTCTACCCGGCCCACCTCACCGGCGGCGACGCCATCGCGGACGACGAGCTCGCCGACCACGCCCACCGTGAGGAGAGAGCCGACGTGACGACCGCACGAGAGATCATGACGCCTGGAACCGAGTGCATCGGAGCCGAAGAAACCGTCCTGCAGGCCACTGAGAAGATGACCGAGCTCGGCGTGGGTACGCTGCCGACCTGCGGCACCGACAAAGAGCTCAAAGGGATGCGCACCGACCGGGACATCGTGGTGAAGGGCCTCGGCAAAGGCAAGGACCCTGCCCAGACCAAGGCCGGAGAGCTGGCGCAGGGCGAGGCGGTGACCATCGGCGCCGACGACGTTGAAGAAATTCTGGCCACGATGGGGGAGCACAAGATCCGCCGTCTGCCCGTCATTGACGGCCACGACCTGGTCGGGATGGTCGCCCAGGCCGATGTCGCCCGTGCCCTCCCCGACCCGCAGGTCGGCGACCTCCTCAACGCCCTGTCCACCGACTGACGCGCATCACAGCGAACGAACGCTACCGACGTTCTGCCAGGTAAGAAGGGAAGTGAGTCCGTGACTGAACGCATCTGGGAGTACCAGCCCAGGTCGGGGTATGACCTGGGGATTGACCTGGTTGGTTTCAAGGTCGAGGCGACCGACGGCCACATCGGCAAGATCGACAAGCAGTCTGACGAGGTCGGTTCCGCCCACATTGTCGTCGACATCGGAATGTGGATCTTCGGCAAGCATGTGTTGCTCCCGGCCGGGACGGTCACCCGTATTGACCAGGCTGAGGAAACGGTCTACCTCAACCGCACCAAGGACCAAATCAAGGACGCTCCCGAGTTCGAGCAGGCAAAGTACTCGGGCGACGCCAGCTACCTCGAGCACTTCGCCAGGTACTACGGGCAGCCCCATATGTGACGGCTTCCTCATGAAGCCGGCGATGTCAGCTCGCCGGATGGCTGTCCTGCTGGTCACCGGTTCCCACGGACGCATCTGCCTACGCCGACTGGCCCTGGGACCGGTGAGCGCAGATGGCGTCGCCGGCGTCGGTCGGGTGGTCGATGGCCCAGGCCAGGCAGGCCTCGCGGTTCGGGCAGCGCAGGCAGGCCAGTTGGGCAGCGGCTCGGTCGTTCGTGTCGTCGCTGGTCCACCAGTCGGGGTCGGTGTCCGGGCCTGGCAGGGCTCGGCGCCGGTGAACTGCGGGTACGGGGCGAGGCGGGCGCTCACGACGTCGCTCCGCTCGGGCGGACCACGTGCATGTCGCCGTTGCGGTCGGCGTGGGTGTGGGCGTCGCCGCCGAGCTCGCCGGCGCTCTGGTCGGCGATGAGGGGTGTTGTCGTGCCTGCTGGCGGAGATGGTCTCCAGCGCGGTGGCCGGGCGGTCGGCGCACCGGCGGCAGGAGGTGACGGCAGTACGGGGCGGTGCGGTGTTCACGACTTCCGCTCCCCCTCGTTGTCGAGGGCGCCGACGGTGGGCAGCAAGAACTCCAAGGGCTCCCAGTCCTCGAGCTCGTACAACTCCAGCAGGTCCACGCCGAACTCGGCGCCTTCTGAGTGGTCGTTGAGCTCCAGGTCCTTGTCGGGAAGAGCGCAGGCATAGCCTCCTGGAAGTCGACGGCCGCGTCGAGGTCGACGTACGCGACGAAGACGCCGGTGTCGGTGCGCTCCAGGACGTACAGCCGCCGGACGGGGGCTTCTTCGGGGCCGACGTCCGCGCGGCGTACCCAGGTCTGGCGGGTGGCAGCGATGACGGCCGGGTCGCCGGCGTCGGCCAGCTCGGTGATCCGCTGGTAGGCCTCGGCGCGGGTGATCCTGCGCGACGAACCCATCGAAGCCGTGTACTGCTACCGCTCCCTGGACGGCAGCGGATTCCTGTGCAATGAGGACTGGGACACCTCCCCCGCGCGCGTCGGTGCCGCCGAACCGGCACTGCGCGCTGAGGTCGACGAGCACCTCCAGGAGGTGACCGGGCCAGCGGGAGCCGAGCACCTGCTCACCCCCTTGGGCTATCTCGGAGAGTCGTCACAGAGCGAGCGAGACGCCCTATGCCACCAGTGAGTGAGACCAGCCGGGCCAGAACCCATCCGGGAGTCACGCGCAGGACGGCGTCAGGGGGTTCCCATGCCGGATGAGCCTCTCCAACTGCCCACCTGTGCCAGGCCCTCACATCGGCTCCTGCAGGCGGCCCAGTGGGTGCCGGCGCTGGTGGCGCTGCTGACCGCCGCCGCAATCCTGGCCTTGATCGCAATGGGCAACACGGAGCCAATCCAAGCCGTCGCCGCTTTCGGCGCCGCAACGGCTGTTGGCGGTGCAGCAACGACCGTGACCGTCACCATCGTCCGCCGTTGAGATCCTGGGGTGGAGGCTGCCCACTCCACCCCACTCCCCCGCAGTGCAAGGCCACCGCGGTGGCCACCAACTCGCCGTTCGCCGAGTGGGACAAGATCTTCGACGACCCGAGGCTCTGCGCGGCCTTCGCCGACCGAATCGCCTTCCGCTGCACGCTGATCCAGACCCGGACTGAGTCCTATCGGTTCCAGGCCACCGAAGCCGAGCGCAAGGCCCACACGGCATCCTCCCCCGAACCTGCACCTAGCCTCAACGTAACGCAGGGTGATCGGGAACGGTTCAGGCGCGCGCCGTCCCGATTTCCTGCTCAGCTCTCCGTGTTGGGCTCTGTCATTGTGGCTACTTTTGTTGCAGCCTCGTGCAGGAGGCCCGGGGCCAGGCGGCGGTGGATGGCGGAGAGCGGGTGCCAGATGAGGCGGCCGAGGGATTTGTCGTAGTGCAGGTAGGTGGCCAGGGAGACCTGCCCTTCGGCGGTGTGGACTACGAGGTTGCAGCTCAGGAACCCGGAGGCGGTTTCGAGACGGATCCAGCTGTCGCCGCGTGCGGCGATGCGCCAGCCGGCCACCGTGTGCGGGGAACGGCCTGGGCTGAGGCGGAGACCTAGAAACCCGCGCCAGATCAGCTTTTCGGCGGCGCTGGGGACGTCGCCGAACATCGCCCGGGCCCACTGCTCCGGGGTCGCGTCGAGGCCGGTTTCGAGGATGAACAAGTCGACGTAGTCGATGTCAGGCAGCGAGCTGAGGGCGAGGACGGACGCCGAGACGTTGTACGTCCCCACGGCGCCGTGGACCGTGGCCGAGCCGTTGCGGTTCTGCCACGCGCGTTCCCACTGGCGGGTCAGCGCCGGGTAGACGACGCGATGCCGGAACGGGGCGATGGCGGCCATGTACAGGCGTCCGAGCAGGCCGTTGGGCTTGACGAGGACGGCCATGCGCAGCTCGTGCCCGCCGGTGGCGGCCGGGGCCCAGCCGAGGTGCATGACCGCGTGGACGGTCTTGTTCGCCAGCTCGCGGGCGCACTCGTTGCCGAGCTCGTACACCGAGGTGAACGGGGAGTCCCCGGCGACCGAGCCGCCGGCGGTCTCGCGGAGATCGCGTGGCAGACGGTCGCGCAGGGGCGCTACGCGCGCCGCCCTGGGCTCGTCCCATCCGAAGAGGGCGCCAAGCTTCCAGAGCAGCGCGAACAGGAACCGTACCGGCCAGGAGCCAGTCCCCGGTCCGCCGGCCGCCTGCATCGCGGCGAGCATCACCGGGAAGTCGTCCGGTCCGGCTCCGGGCGCGCGGAAGGCCCACACGTCCTCCAGCCGGAAGTCGGGGGTGAGCTCGTGGATCCGCCACGGCTGATCGGTGTGGGCTGTGCCAGGGAGCCTCATTGCCACTGCAGCCTTCCCTACCTCGAGATATACGCTGACGTATAAGGCGAGGCTAGCGCGCGTTATACGCTGGCGTATATATGACCGAGAAGTGAGGTGACGCACATGGTGGGCGCGGTTCGCACCCCGCGTGAGCGATGGGTCGAGGAGGGGCTGCGGGCGCTGGCCGCCGGCGGCCCGGACGCCGTTCGCGTGGAGGCGCTGGCGAAGCGGCTGGGCGTCACCAAGGGCGGCTTCTACGGCTACTTCGCCGACCGTGACGCGCTGCTCGGGGCGATGCTGGACAGCTGGGAGCGGGAGAGCACCGACGAGGTGATCGATCGCGTCGAGCGTGAGGGCGGCGACCCGAAGACCAAGATCCATCGCGCGGGCGTGCTCACCTTCTCCAGCGACCGCCTGCTCCCCATCGACCTCGCGATCCGCGACTGGGCCCGCCGCGACGAGGCGGTCGCCGCACGGTTGCGCCGGGTGGACAACCGGCGCATGGCGCTGCTGCGCGAGATGATCGGCACCTTCTGCGCCGATCCCGACGAGGTCGAGGCCCGCAGCCTGCTCGCCTTCTGCGTGGCGATCGGCGCGCACTTCCTCGTCGCCGACCACGACGGCCGCTCCCGGGCCCAGGTCCTCGCCCGCGCTGGCGATCTACTGCTCGACCGCCCTAGCGGTGGCGGTACCAGTTGAGGGTCGCGGCCACGGCCTCGGCGTGCGGGGCGGCCTCGACCGGCCCGAAATCCTTGCGTAGGACGGAATCGTCGGGCGATGAACGAGCGGTCGGCTTACGGCGGTTCGGTCTCTTCCAGATCCTGCTCGACGGCTGGGCCGATAGGCGACGGAAGTACAACGGCATTCTATCCGCACTACTGTGACCTGCAAGATCTCGCCCGCCTGGCCGAGAGCGGCGAACCGCACGAGCGGTATCAACTGAGCCTGGGTGACACCTTCGACCACATGCAGGTCGACGCCGAGATGACCAACCGCGCGATCCTGTTCAGCTTCCGCTCCCGAGACGAGAATGCGCATTGGCGCGAAGCACAGGTAGACAAGGGAGAGTTCCGCACCGTCTGGAGACAGGCCGCAGCCCGCATCGAGGCGATCCTTGCCCAGGCCAACGAGTCCTGACTCGTCGCCCAGACAAGCGCTGATGTTGAACCTGGCTGCACGAATCACGCCGATCAGTCGGCAGCCTGAAGCCCCTCGCTGACCACTTGGGTTCTAGCGGTCGTCGCAACGCCTCAGCTCAGGGGATGCGATGGACTTCGAGATCCGTGGGGATCGCAAGCCGCAGGGGCCCAGGAAGCTCCGTGGTGAGCGGGCGGAATACTTCCGGCTCGTGCAACAGGGCTACAGCAACAAAGAAGCATCCCGGCTTGTCGGCGTGCATGAGCGGACCGGTCGCGAGTGGCGTCATGGCCGGACGGATCCGCAGAGGCTTCGGGCGCCCGCTCACATCGAGCGGGCGCCCGTTGCCGCACCGTCCCGGTACTTGAGCGAGACCGAGCGCATCCACATCGCCGACCGCTTGCGGGAGAAGGCCACCGTCCGGGCGATCGCCGCCGAACTGGGCCGCAGCCCGTCCACCGTCAGCCGGGAGATCCACCGCAACCGCAGTCCCGGCCGAGGCAGCCAGTGGCACTACCGCCCACACGCCGCCCAGGCCCGCGCGGATGCCCGCCGGCCCCGCCCCAAGCCCGGCAAGATCGGTCGGAACACCGCACTGCGGGACTTCATCCAGGACGGCCTGGACCTGAAGTGGAGCCCGGAACAGATCTGCGAGAGTCTGCGCCGGACCTTCCCCGACCAGCCGGAGATGCACGTGGTGCACGAGACGATCTACCAGGCCCTGTACGTTCAGGGCCGCGGAGAACTGCGCCGCGAGCTGGCCCGGGCCCTTCGCTCGGGCCGCGCCCGCCGCCGCCCGCAGCGCCAGGCGGCCTGTCGTCAGCCGCGCTTCACGCATCCGATGGTCATGATCAGCGAACGCCCGGCAGAGGCGGAGGACCGGGCGGTGCCCGGCCACTGGGAAGGGGACCTGATCATCGGGATGGACAACCGCTCAGCGATCGGCACCCTCGTCGAACGGGCGACCCGCTACGTGATGCTGGTGCACCTGCCTGACGGCCGCAGCGCAGCGCACATGCGCGACGCGCTGGTGGAGACCGTGAAGACCCTGCCGTCGCATCTGACACGCTCGCTGACCTGGGACCAGGGATCGGAGATGGCCGCCCACCATGCCTTCAGCGTCGCCACCGACATCCCGGTCTACTTCTGCGACCCCGCCAGTCCCTGGCAGCGCGGCTCGAACGAGAACACAAACGGCCTGCTGCGGCAGTACTTCCCCAAGGGAACCGACCTGTCCGTCCACACCCGCGAGCAACTGGCCGCTGTCGCCGCCGAACTCAACGGCCGCCCACGCAAAACGCTCGGCTGGGAAACCCCAGCCGAGCGCCTGCATAAACTGCTCGCCGCCTGACACAACCGATCACGTGTTGCGACGATCCCTAGAAACCGCCACCATCAAGTGGCGGTCGGTCTAATCCACGGGGCCGCCGACGACCGCCCCTGCAGAGAGCCATCCACCGTCTGCTCGATCATCGAGGACGCCTGAGGCGAGGTAGAAACCCCCGCTCGGGCCGGGCCCTTCCAAACGCGCCTGTCAGGGACACAGGCCAGCAGGGCCCGGGACCGCCAACTTACTCGCTTCCCACCGCATCGTTACCGCAGCCACTCCCGGGCCCCACCCGGCACCGCCGGATGTCACCCGATGGGGGTGGCTCCCATTTCCGTTGCCGATCATGAACCTGTGTCGATGTCCGTGGTCTTCACGGATGGAGCAACGTGGCTCTCGTTCCCGTTGCCCGGGTGGCTTCCGTTCACCGGTTCAGGCACAGATTCCGTGAAGTCGATCGTGCTGCCGTGCGCCGGTGACGCTCCGTCGCATGCGGCGTCATCCTTCGGCTGTGTGAGAACTTGCTGGAGCTGATGTTCCCGCACCTGGTTACGGTGCTGGTGGAACACGTGGTGGTGGAGAGCGGCGTGCTACGGATCGCGGCGAGCACGACGGGACAGTGGCCGTCTGTCCGGGGTGCGGTTCGGCGTCGACTCGGGTGCACAGCCGCTATGGGCGCAGGATCGCCGATGCGCCGGTCGGCGCCCGGCCGGTGCTCATCGATTTGTCGGTGCGCCGGCCGTTCTGCGACAACGGCGGCTGTGCACGGGTGACGTTCGCCGAGCAGGTGGACGGGCTGACCAGCCGCTACGGTCGGCGAACGCCCGTCCTGCAGCGGGTGATCGGCGCACTCGGTGTCGTCCTGGCCGCTCGCGCCGTGGCCCGTCTGACGCTGCTGCTGGGCATTGTGGTCAGCCGGATGACCGTGCTGCGCGTGGTGATGGCGCTGCCGGAGCCGGCCTGGGCGGTGCCGCGGGTGCTGGGGGTGGACGAGTTCGCCACCCGGAAGGGCCGCCGGTACGGCACCATCCTGATCGACTGCGAGATCCGCCAGCCCCTGGACCTGCTGCCCGATCGCGAGGCCGGGACCCTGGCCGCCTGGCTGCGCGAGCACCCCGGCGTCGAGATCGTCTGCCGTGACCGTGCGGCGTTCTTCGCCGAGGGCGCTCGCGCTGGCGCCTCGCAGGCCCAGCACTGCGCGGACAAATGGCATGTGTGGCACAACCTCGGCGAAGCCGTCGAACGCCTCGTCTCCCGCCACCGCGCTCTCCTGCGTGACCTCGTCGAGCCCGAACCGGTGCCCGAGTCACAACCGGAGCCCGAGCCGGCCCCGGTCAGGGAGAAGCCGCCCGAGCCCTACCCGCCGGGGAAGTTCCTCGACCGGCTCCGTGACACCCACGCCGCGGTCCGCGCCCAGGTCGAGCAGGGCCTGAGCCTGCGCGAAGTCGCCCGTCGACTCGGGCTGGGCCGCAACACCGTGCGCAAGTACGCCCGCGCCGCCACCCCGGAGGCGATGCTGCACGGCCAGTGGCAAGACCGGACCAGCAAGCTCGACCCATACCGGCCCTACCTGGAGCAACGCATCACCGAGGGCTGCACGAACCTGTCCCGGCTCCACCGCGAGATCCAGGAACGCGGCGCCCGATGCAGTAACAGCACCCTGCGCGACTACGTCCACCCGTTGCGTCCCAGACGCCGACCCGCCTCCGGCCGGCCGCCGATGGCCCGGCCGCCCTCGCCCCGCGAGGCCACCCGCTGGATCATGAGCCATCCCGACCACCTGCGCACGGATGACCAATTGCAGCTCAAGGCGCTGCTGGCCCGCTCGCCCGAGCTCACGGCCGCCACCGGCCACGTCCGCACCTTCGCGACCATCATGAGCAACCGCGAAGGCGACCGGCTGCGCGGGTGGATCGCCAACGTCTGCGCCGACGAGCAGTGCGGCCTGACCTCCTTCGCCGCCGGACTGATCCCCGACCTCGACGCAGTCATCTACGGGCTGAGCACGGAGTGGAGCTCCGGCCCGGTCGAGGGCAGAGTCAATGATCTCAAGGCTCTCAAAAGGGCCTTATTCGGGCGGTCCGGGCTCCCGCTCCTCCGCAAGAAGGTTCTGCTCATCGCCGCCAGCCGCAGAGCGAAATCCGCATCCGAGCCGAAACATCCTTGACCGCCAGCTCACAGCCCCACGGCTGGAGCCTCGGCCGCGCGGGGCGTCTGGCTCCGGCAGGAATGGCCGAGCTCCGAACCGAGCCCGAAGTGGTGGCGGAAGTGGTGTCAGGGCTTCAAGAGTCCGCCCACCCACCAGTCGTGCGGTTGGCCATCGTTGGCGATGCTGCGGTTGCGGAGGGTTCCCTCAAGGGCGAAGCCGAGTTTCTCGGCAAGTGCGCGCGAGGCCGTGTTCCCGACCATCGCCCACCACTCGATGCGGTGTGCCTCAAGCGCGGTGAAGCCCCACTCACATAGCGCCCGCGCGGCCTCTGTCGAGTACCCGCAGCCCCGCTGCTCTTTGGCGGCCCAGTAGCCGAGTTCGTAGACACCCCGGCCGCGTGCGGACAAGCAGCAGGAACCGACCAAGGCGTCGTTGTCCTTGCGGAACGCGCCAAGGATGTGATCGTGGTCCGTCGCCCAGCCCTTGGCGACAACCTCCTTGACGTACTTCTCTGCGTCCTCGCGCCGGTACGGCGACGGCACCGGCGTGTAGTACTGAATGTCCGCATCTTGGCAGGCTTCGTACACCGCATCCGCGTCGGAGGAAGTGAAGGACCGCAGCAGCAGGCGGGGGGTCTCGAGCGTCACCGGATCCATAGCGGAAGTATTGCCAGTGTCGGCGAGCGTGACCAACGGATTTATCTCCCGACCGGGTGTGACCAACGACGGTCCGCGGCCGGGTCTCCACCTGCACACGCTCGGATGGCCATGTCCTGTTATCCGATTGCCGCGCCTGGCCGTGCGGGAGGACTATGCGGGAATGCGCTTCTCCATCAACATCCCGAACTTCGGGGACTTCGCCGATCCCAGGACGGTGGCGACCGTCGCCGCAGCGGCGGAACAGGCGGGCTGGGATGGGCTGTTCGTCTGGGACCACGTTGTGCACAGACGGCACCAGCGGCCGTTCGGGGATCCTTGGATGTTGCTGACGGCCGCAGCGCTGGCGACGTCGCGGATCAGGCTGGGCACGCTGGTCACCCCCGTCGCCCGGCGGCGTCCGCAGCAACTCGCCCGCCAAGTAGCCACCTTGGACACCCTCAGCGGCGGCAGGGTCATCTTCGGGGCGGGTCTGGGCGGTCCAATCGAGGACGAGTACGGCAGCTTCGGCGACACAACCGACCTCCTCGTACTCGCCCAACGCCTCGACGAGGGACTGCACTTGCTGCAACGCTACTGGTCGGGCGAGCCCGTAAACCACGACGGACAGCACTACCAGGTACGAGACGTGACCTTGCTGCCCGCCACCGTGCAACACCCCCGACCGCCGGTCTGGATTGCCGGATTCTGGCCGAACCGCCCGCCGATGCGCCGCGCCGCCCGCTGGGACGGCGCGGTCCCCTTGTTCGCTTCCGCCAGGCACGGCCACGTTCCGCCCGTCGACCAGGTCCGCGACCTGATCGCATACCTTCACCAGCACCGCGACGACCAGAAGGACAGTCCCTTCGAGATCGTCCTCGGCGGCGCGACTGCCGGCGAGGGCGCGAAGGCGCGCGACTTGATCGGGCCATTGCTGGACGCCGGCGCCACCTGGTGGGACGAACGGCAGCTCCAGGGCAGCGATGAACTCGACCAGCTCACGCCGGTGCTGCGCCGCATTGAGCAGGGGCCGCCGGCCCTTTACTAACAAGGGCCTTACGGAGCGTCACCGGGGCACGGCAACACGATCGACTTCACGGAATCTGTGCCTGAACCCGTTCACCCTGCCAAAAACAGGCTGTTCCGAACACGACGCCACTGCCCGAGCTGGTCAACGCGTTGTCCGGGACAACCCGCGGTCCGCGCCACCTGCGTGACGGAGCATCTCTCTGGGGGACAGCGCGCCTTCGGGTTAGCGGAGTGCGGCTGCCCGCACGGTCCGTTCTCTCGCGGCTACGAGCTTGAAGTCGATGTTTGGGGCGAGCGGTTCGATGACGCTGCTGAGCCTTCCGGCAGACCTCGTCCAGAGTCTCGGTGCCCCCGCCGGCCGCTCGGCTCATCCCGAGGGTTCGTAAGCACATACATCTGCGGGGCCAGGCTGCCGATCAGCTGACTGAGCTTCAGGATCGCCTCGACGTGCGTCAGGGTGGCGCTTGGCGCTCGATCAGCCGGCGCCAAGTTCCTCCGTCTGTGCTGGGAAAGCCTGTCGCAGACTGATCAGCTCGATCCCGCGCGGCCGAAGCGACCGCAGCGCGGCGGAGTACGCGGTGGTCTGTCCAGTGGCATCGGCGAGATCAGGCAACAACCGTGCCCCGGCCTGCCCGACCACCCCCGTTCCGTCGGCGGATACGACGAACTTGGGACGTGAACCGACTGGCCTGCACGCAGAAAGTGCCTTCCTCTGGTGACGACAGGCCCCCTCGACAAGACTCATCGTCCCAGCTCAGAAGGCACCTTCACCTTCCCGCTCAAAACCCGACCGCACACCAAATGAAACGGCGAGGCTAGAGTCGGTCGCATGACGGAGGCACCTGGCCATGACCGCGGCATGCGGTCACGCGACGCGATCCTCGACACCGCCACCGAGCTGATGTCGCGGCACGGTTACGCCGCCTCGTCCATTTCGATGATCTCCGCCGCATGCGGCCTCCCCGCCAGCTCCATCTACTGGCACTTCGGCAGCAAGGACGGCATCTACGTCGCGGTGCTCGAACGCGCCAGAATTACCTTGCTGGCAGCCCTGCCGTCGGTCGAGGTACCCGGCGCGGACGTTGCACAACGGCTGAACAACTTCCTCGAAGCGGTCAGAGACGGATTCCAACGCCACCCGCACGGCCTGAAGCTGCTGCTCGGGCTGGGCATGTTGCAGCAGAACGCCAGTAGGGCGGCCGTGGCCGAGCTGCACCACTACCGCGACGCCCTGGCTGCATGGGCCCAGGACTCCCTGAGTGTCGTCTTCGACCTGCGCGGCCGCCCGGAGGTGTCGGACGAACTTGCCCGCTTCACCCTCAGAACGGCGAGTGGAACCGCCGTTGCCCGTTGGTTCGAACCAATCACTGACTTGGAGACAGAGCCGCTTCACGTCGCGTTGATGGCCTTGGCGGCCCACCACGGCGTTCCCCTGGGAAAGGCATCCGCGGGGGCCCCGCGTCCCGGAAGTGTCGCGAACCGGTAGGTCGCCGCCAGACAGACGAGGCCGCCCCGCACTGCCGGGCACGCCTGGCCGCGGGCCGAGTGTCCCGCCGGTGCTCGTGACCATTACTCGCGGAAAGCACCCCCTGAAGCACGAAGCCCATGGCCCGGCCGGCACACCGTGCGCGCGCTCATGGGTCACGTGAAGGGGATGCCAACGCGGAATTTGCCGCCTGGGCTTGCGGGGGTGGCTCGTGGGCGCGTTCGACGGTGCAGTGGCCCACCTGATGGGCCGTGAGCAGGCCGACGATCTCGGTTCGCACCGCGCTCCACACCCTGTCCGGATCCGCTCCGGGGGTCGGCCGTATCCGCACCTGCAAGGTGGTGGGATTCATCTGCACGATCTGGAACAAGTCGACGTCAGGGGTACGCTCGGTGACGGTCTCGAATGCCATCGGCACGATACGGACGGACTCGCCGTCTCGGCGTGAGAAGGACAGCAGGTCCGCGGCGCGGCCGCGGACCTTGATCGCGGGCAGCGGGTCCCCGCACGGGCATGGATCCGGACGCCACAGCACGCTGTCGCCCATGTCGTAGCGCAGAATCGGCTGCGCCCATCGGCACAGGCTGGTCAGCAGTACGGTGATGGACTGATGGCCGGGTGCGGTGGGGCGATAGGCGGCATCGACCGGCTCCAAGATCACCCAGTCGCTGTGGATATGCAGCCATCCCTGTAGGCAGCCGTACCCCAGCGCGGGGGCCGGGACGGCGGCCTCACCGTACGGGGCGAGGCCGCCGAAGGGGCCCGTCGGAGCGGAAGTGGACCCGCTCCGTAGAGCGACGAGGCGCCCGTCAGGAGGTGCCGGAGGGCTGCCAGAACGTGCAGCGGTGGTCGGCCGCGAAGCCGGTGGTGGGAGCGATCCGGTCCGGGGCGAGTACCTGGATGCGGTCGCGGTCGGCAGCGTATCGCGGCCAGATGGCCGCTCCCGGCCCGTTGGGGTTGCCGGTGGCGGCGAACCTGACCCAGTAGCCGGCCATCGTGGCGGACAGCCGGCGCTGGGCGGGAGTCAGTAGTGGCAGAGCGTTCATCGGGAACAGGTAGGCCAGTTCCGAAGCGTGGAACGCGCCCTGCGGGGTGTGTGGCGCGGGGATGAACGGCGGCGCCTGGGGATCGTTGAACTCGTAGGCGTAGACGGGCACCCGGCCGCTGTACAGGCGGCTGTCCGCTCTCGCCGGGCAGGCGAACCGCTGGTCGGTGCCGACGGCGGAATAGGCCAGGTTGGGGGACGGGTACGCGGAGGCCGGGTACGTGTCGAGGACGGCGGCCGCCCGGTCGGGATGCTGCAGTCTGATCAAGGCGGCGTACGTCTGGGGCGTGAGCGGCCCGCCGCCGAGCAGGTCCACATACAGCGCTGTGAAGTACCGGTACTCGTCGTGGGTGCTGCCGCTCAGTGTCGGCACCGCGTTCACCCGCCCCGCAGCCCACGCCTTGTCCGGCGAGACCGGAAGGATGCTCGGCCCGGTATTGGCTCCCCACAAGGGTGGGGCGGCCCCGGGGGCGCCGCGGATGAGCTCGGTGGTGGGTACGGCACGCAGGCAGGCAGGGGCGGTCGACGGGGCGGTGCAGCCGACCGAGGCCGCGAAGCTCTGCCCCTTCATCTCGGCCGCGGCCAGGGTGAGCGGGGTGAGAGCGCCGTGGGATACGCAGCTGCCGCTCTGCTGGACGGCCCGGTGGAACAGGCCCTTCGCCGTCGGCGAGGTGATGTGGAGGCAGGTGTCGACTGATCCGGCGGACTGGCCGGCGAGGGTGACCCTGGTCCGGTCGCCGCCGAACGCTCCGATGTTGCTCCGTACCCACCGCAGCGCGGCTTGCTGGTCCATCAGGCCGTAGTCACCCGAGGCATGGTCCGCGCTCACGGCCGACAGGGCGGGGTGGGAGAGAAACCCCAGTGCTCCGAGGCGGTAGTTGACCGTGACCACGACCACGCCCCGCGCGGCCAGCGCCGCGCCGTTGTAATCGCTTCCGGCGCCGTAGGCGTTGCCGCCGCCGTGCAACCACACCAGCACTGGCAGGGTCCTGTTGCCGGTCCGGGCCGGGGTCCACACATTGAGGTATAGGCAGTCCTCCGTGGTGCTGCCGGTCCGGTTGGAGTCACCTGGCAGGACCGGTCCGCCATCCGGGAGGAGCGTCAGCGGTAATTGGGGACAGGGGCTGGCCGGTGCGGTGGCGTCCCGTACGCCGGACCACGCTGCGGCCGGCTGGGGCGGGCGCCAGCGCAACTCCCCTGTCGGGGAGGCAGCGAAGGGGATGCCCTGGAAGACCCGGCCGCCATCGGGACCGGCGGCGCCGCGCACCGTGCCGTGCGTGGTGCGGACGACCAGAGGGTCGTGTCCGGAGTCGGCGGAGGCTGCCGGGGGTGCCGTGATCGACAGCAGCAGTGCCGCGACGGCGGTCACGGCGCGGGTCGCGGTGCGGCGCACGCTGCGGGATCTCATCGGTCTCCTTCTGTTTCCTTCGGTGGCGGACGCGAGCACACGGCGGGTGCCTGTCTGGTGCTCCCGTCGCAGCAGGGTTACCGGTGTCACTGCGTGTGTTCGTAGGCGCCGATGTCGCAGGCGGCGCCTTGGGGACGGGGGACGCCGCGCTGGTCGGTAGCGGGGCAGTGGGCGGCCGCGTCGAGGCCAGGGCTGCCGGGCAGCAGCGCGTTGGTGTCTGTGGGCCCGCCGTTGTCGGCGAGAGGTCCGACCAGCGGCGTACGGCTTGGCAGGTCGCCCGCGGCGGTGAGGTGGCAACTGCCGTCACTGTCGATGTTGTGACCATGCGATTCGATGTCAGCGAAGACCTTCTTGCAGTCACCGGACGCGTCCTCGCTGGTGTTGCCTGCCACGATCGAGTTCTGCAGGGTGAGATGTCCCAGTGGCAGATCGATGATGTCGGTGATCGGCGAGGGCAGGCTGTCCAGGTAGGCGGGCGCGATGTTGATTCCGCCGCCGCCGTCGGTCGAGCTGTTGCCGGTGATGGTCGAGTTGAGGATCTTCACGGGCCCCAGGCCACGGATGTCCACGCCCCCGCCGTAGCCGCCGAGGCTGCCGGGACGGCCGCCGGGATCGATCACGCGGTTGTCGGCGATCGTCGAGTTGACCACTGTGCCGCTGTCGTCGAACCTGATTCCCCCGGCTTCCCCCGCGATGTTCCCGCTGACGGTGCTGTCGATCAGGTCCAGGTGCGAATCCGGGGTGTTGAAGAGGCCGCCTCCGTATCCGGCGGAGTTCCCGGTCACGGCAACCCGCCTCAGGGTCATGTTCTTGTCGTTGGCGATGCCGCCGCCACCGGTGTCGGTGATGGGCACTTCGCGCTGCCTGGCGACTCCTCCGGTGACGGTGAGGTCGGACAGCCAGGTGTTCGCCCGCATGCGGAAGGCCCGGTCGATGCGGTTGGCGTCGATGATGGCGGTACGCGTGCCGGCGCCCCGGATCGTGGTCGGCGCATTGACGTTCAAGTCACCGGTGCTCGGGTCGGGGTGCGATCCGATGACCAACAGGGGGTTGGGCGGGATGGTCAACCGGTACCGGCCGGCGGGCAGCGTGATCGTGCTGCCCGGCCGGGAGTTGGCGGCCATCACCGCCGCGCGGAGACTGCACGCACCGGCCGCGGTGCGGCAGACGCCGTCCGACGGGTCCGCGTCCACCGCGTCGGAGGTGGTGTCCACGGTGAACTCAGTCGGCCCGGCGGCCTTGGCCGCGGCAGAGACGGAGGCGGAGGCGGAGGAGGCGGCGGCGGCCAAGTTCGCCAACGTGACGAGTACGACGACGGCGAGTGCTCCTGGGGTGGCTCGGTTGCTCATCTGGTGAACTCCTGTCCGCGAAGGAATGCTGACTGGTGCTCCGACTGGCAATGTCTGCCGGGGTTTCACGACCTGCCGGGATCGCTCCGAGGCCGGTCTGGGCTGCGGGGTGAGCAGCCGTGGAGAAGGAAAGCGCGGACGAACGCAATCGCCACCGCCGAGTGCGGGAGCGAAAAACCATTTCGGCTCGCCGACGGCCCCGCCGGGCACCGCTGCGCACCACGGCCCAAGCCCACCTGGTGTCACACCGACCTGCCCGTCAAAGCCGTCCCCTGCGCAGGCAGGACGACGCGTTCTCGGCGACAACCCTGCCTCTCTGTAGTGAGCGTTCCATTCACAGTCGGAGCTGTCTACAGAACTGACAGGGAAACAGCGGCCATGGCCCGAAGTCGTATTGATCGGCCCTCGGACGACCGGGGAGGTGCGAAGCGCGACGAACAGCGAGTTCGTTATGCCGTTCGCGCGCGAACGCGGCGCAGCGGCCCCGGACCGTTGGCGGCAGATACGTAGCCGCAGGTGTTGTAAGAGATGGGCAGAATCAGCAGCTCACAGACTCTTCCGGCGGTCGACCCCCACGGAGCAGCTGGCCACCGAAGGGCACGTATCACTCAACAGATCGGGATGGCGCACCAAAGCGGCCAAGGTGTCAGGCACCCGGCCACCGGCATTGCCTTCACCCCGGAGCTGATCGTCAGCGAGCTGGTCACCAATGCCGTCCGCTAACGGCACCGGACCGGCGGGACGCGTCGGCGGCATAGACCTCCGCTCGGTGGGCTTGGACCTCGCCGGTCGTCAGTCCATTGCCGCAAGTGAGATGACCATCTCGTCGACGCCGGACAGCCGCTTCTGCAGCAGGTGCCGTCTCGTGCTTCGCGCCGACGCCCACTGCCCGGCGCCGCGGCCGCGACGCGATCGCAGGACGGTGCGGCCGGGCTCGGCGCATGTAGCGGCCGGGTGGGCGCAGCGGAAGCGGCGGCGCAGCTCAGCGACGGCGTAGGGATCGTCGTCGTGCAGCAGACGCAGCAGGACGGCGTCCTTGTCGCCCTGCGGCAGCGCGCTGATCCAGGTCTCGTACGCAGCGCTGGTGAGGTCGGGGCCGGGGTCGGGCAGGAGTGCGGCGGCGACCAGGTCGGGGTCGATGCGCAGGAAGGTGGCGAGATCGGTGAGGGAGTCGGGCAGGGATGCCAGGCCGGCTGGCAGCGGCGTCGATCCGTCCGCTCATGGCGGTAGGGAGGGTCAGCAGATCGGCGGCGGTGTCCTGGGGGCAGGCGGGGCTCGCGGCGGTGGAGAAGGTTCCGCGTCCCTGGCGGACCGCGGACGAGGCCTGCGTCCCAGAGCGCGGATGGCTTTCTGCACGGTCAGGCTGGTGGCTCCGGAGGTCCGCATGAGGTGGCTCTGGGACGGCAGGCGTTCGAACGCCGACAGCTCCAAGCCATCGTCGCCGTCCGGGGCCTGACGTGTCTCTGGAGAGGCGCGGTCGTGCTCACGTGGCTGAGAGCTCTGGCTCCGTACCGCTCCTCCGGAACCGGTGGCTGGTCTCCCGAGGGTAATCTCCGTGGCGATCGTCCCCCACAGGCCGTCGAACCACGCCTGCGACCGCGTCACAACGGTCACCTCCTTGGTTCCGCCACCGACTTCGAACGGGAACAGCACGGAATCGCTGCCGAGCGCGTCATAGATCTCGGTCGCCGTCTCCGCGATCTGCCCCTCCCGCTTCTTGACGGTGTGGTACCCGAACAACGCCTCGGAGCGGTTCAGCAGATACAGCTTTACGGGTGGAGTGAACGGCAGGGCCCTCAGCGTCACTTTGACGTCGATGCCGCGGGTGCTGCGCAACGCCCGGAGGCTG
This sequence comes from Streptomyces sp. V1I1, assembly GCF_030817355.1. Taxonomy (NCBI): domain Bacteria; kingdom Bacillati; phylum Actinomycetota; class Actinomycetes; order Kitasatosporales; family Streptomycetaceae; genus Streptomyces; species Streptomyces sp. V1I1. Next base: position 281,669 of record NZ_JAUSZH010000001.1, read on the forward strand.
GAGCGCAACCCCCCCGGCCGTGGCCGTTGCGCAGCGAAAGCCAATGCTCGCAAACTGATGGGCCGAAGCGCGAAGAGCCGCAGACCGACGTGGCCGAGGGCAATGACGTCGTGCGCGGGTGCTCGGACTGGAGGACAGCGACGACCGCTCCCTGTTCAGGCGCTCGCAGGAATGGCGGGTCGGCCGGGCCGAGATTCCCGTCGCCGTTTTCCAGCAGCGCGTCACCGGGTTCCTTGAGCCGATGCGTTCGACCATCGCCGAACTACCTGTGAACTGCGGCGAGTTTCAGCTCACCGAGGTCACGATCGCGCCGAGGTCAGCGCGAAGGGCCAGATCTCCTTGCTGGGCTACGGCGGGGAGCTGGCGGGCTCGTCGAGCCTGACGTTCACGTTCACACGCGGGACACCCGAATAGCCGAGTGTCGTGCTGGCCGTCTCGGTTCGGCTTACGCAACGGTCAGCTGGATCCACGCCGGGAGGAAGTTCTCAGGCGGCAGACGGGTGACGCCCCAGTTGCGGCCGCTACGAGTATCGGCGAGCCGGGGAGTGTGGTCCGCGGCTGGGAGCCGGGAGCATCGGTTGACGACGTGGTGCGGCAGCGCGGCCCCCGGTGGAGCGTGGTGCGGGAACGGAAGGTGGAAGGGATGGGCCCGCACCACGCTGGCCTGTCGGCGCCAGGGCGCCTCCTCGTCAGCATGACCCACGCCCAAGGGCCCTACCCCTGACCGATAGGCGGCGTCCACCGCACTTCACCCGGCAAGGCCGATGACCTGGAGTTCACCGGCGCGGCTGAGCCGGGCGACGCTGCAAGCCCACAAGAAGCGTTTCCGTTTGCCAGTCCGCGAAGAGCTGCGGCAGTTTCTCCGCCTTGCGGCCCGGGCCGCGGTATCAGCGCATGAAGGCACGTGTGCCGGGCCCCTCGCGGCAAGGCGGCCACCGGCGGTACGTCCCGGAGTCGCGGGGAACCCACAGGCCGACGAGGTGCCCCTACGAAGGACAGTTACCGGGATAGCGCTGCATCACGGTTAGGAGGCAGCGCTTCGAGGACCCCGTACGACTAAGGGCCGTGGAGGGGTCTCGCCAGGCATGGGGATCCGGCCGCACGCTCGGACGACTGGAGGGGGCGCCCTGCCCCGGCAGGTTGATGGGAGCGGAGGAGGGGCGTGACGCAACGGATCTCACCCGAACACGTGGAAGAGGTAGCCGAGTTCTTCGGGAGGGAACAGGACGCGTTGGTGCGGCACGCGACTTGGCTCACCTGGGGACTCCGACGTGGCCAAGGACCTGGCCCAATTGGCCTTCATGGAGGCCGCGCGCCAGTGGGAGACGGTGCGGGATCTTGGAGCGGCCTCCCGGCGCCGCTGGCTGCGCCGGGTGTCGGCGAATAAGTGGTTCGACGAGCTGCGACGCCGCACGAGGTTCCGCAGCCTGCACGATGCCCTGGCTGTGCCAGAGCTTGACCAGCGTCCCGACCCGGCAGCGCAGGCTGAGGCCCGGACCGCGTTGGAGGCTGCGCTGGGGGCGATGGAACGCCTCCCGCACCGGCGCCGGGTGATCGCGCAGCTGTACTGGCTGGCGGACTACTCGACGGCCGAAATCGCCGAGGTATTGGGCGTGGCGTCATCGGGCGTGCGCAAGCAGCTGGCTCTCGCGGCTCAAACGATCCGGTCGGCCGTGCAGCCGTACGTCGACGTACCCATGGCCGCCGAGTGCCTGTATCCGGTCGCAAAGGCGGCCGCAACGAAACCGGTCACCGGGGAGGAGGGCGGATGATGGACCACGAGAACCGGCGCACCGACCAGGACGAGGCCACCCTGTCGCTGGGGGAGCTCCTGCGCCAGGCGGACGCTCTGATCCCGTCGGGGCTGGACACCGATCACCAGCGCAGGCGGGAGCAGCTGGTGGCGTGGATGACGGCCGACGTGGGGGAAGAGGACCACGACGATGACGGCCTCGACTTGTTGCCCCGCGCCGAACCGGACCGGGTCGCAGGGGCGCCCGTGGCCCGCGCGGAGCGCACCCCGACCTCCCCTGCACCGCGTGGTGGGTCCTTGCCGGATGCCGATCCGCCGGCGTCGCCACTGGTGCGGATCTGCCCCCGGGGGGGCTTGACCGTCCGGGGCACAACGCGGCCCGAGGCCGACGCCACCGCAGCGGCTGGCAGCTCGCGGCCGCAGCGGCCGCTGCCTTTGCGGGCTTCCTGTTGGTCGGCGTGCCCGGGCCCGACGGCCTTCTCGCCGCCCTTGCGGCGACGCCGACCGCCGTGCAGGCGACGTTCCCCACACTGCCCCCGATGCCGTCCGTTTCCGGAGGGTGGATCGCCCAACTCGCGTCGGTCCCCAAGACGGGCGGCACCGCAGCTCGTGACCAGGCATTGGCGGTGATCCGTTTGAAGGTGCCGACCGCCGAGGTCCTCGACAGCAACGCGTTCGCCTCCCTGCGGCCTGGCTACTGGGTGGTTTACGAACCCGGGCCCTACGCCTCCGGGGCCACAGCAGGCGACTTCTGCCTGCGGGTCGGGCTCACCAGCAGCAACGACTGCCGCGGACGCTACCTCTCCCAGTACGCGGCCGACGTATCCATGGCGTGCGAACCAAACGCCCACAGGCAGCCCGCGTCCTGCCGGAGGGGGAGGGAGCAGGAATGAGTGACCCGGTCCGGGGCGGTGATACCCGCCGGGCAGCCCGTCCGGCTCCCGGCAAGCGAACTCGGGTGACCGGACGGTGCCCGCCACCTGTATCGGAGTACGTGAAAGGAACGGACATGGCCCTGTCCACACTTCTCCTCGGATGCCTCCTGATCACCGTGTTGCTGGTCGGCGCCGCAGGCGTCGCCTGGGCGACCTACCGTCAGCCCTCCCTGCGCCAACCTCTGCAAGCGGCCGCGGCGTTCATCATGCTCGCGGTGACCGTCGTCGGTGTCCTGGTGGCGGTCGCCCAGCCACCGGCCACAGGCCGTGAACCGGTTCCCACCACTGAAAGCACCTACGACCCCGTCCCACGTGCTCCCGGCCCGTAGCAACCTCCTTCGGCGACTCCGAGCAGGGCGTTGATGATGCGGCGTCGCCGGTACGCACCGTGAGGGTGTGCGGTTCGGGGATCGTGGACATCCGGCTCACGCCGAAGGCCTGGCCGCTGAGTGCGGTCGGGCCCTTCGGCGACTGGGACTATGCCTCGTCGGGGGGGGACGATCTGGAGGGTGACCTCGGCCTGGGGGGCAGGTTGAGCGCGAAGGCGCGCAGGGCGGCGCGCTGCTCGCGTTCGGTCATGGTGCCCCAGATGCGGGCCAGGCGCCCTGCCCATGATGGTCGGCGCAGGTCGTTGGCGCATGACCTGCCGGGAGCCGGTGACCCGCATTGTGGTCACCGGCTCTTTTGGGTATAGGAACCCACCAACACCGATCAGTCACCAAGCATGTGTGCACGACTACTTGAGGGTCTGTCGGCACGCACTCACCGCAGGGTTCTCCGCTGCGGTTCCACGGCTCATCGGCCGATCAGCTTGTGCAGTACGGGGATGCTGACGCCGAAGCCGGTCACGCCAGCGAGCAGCGCGGCGGCGGCCGCGTCCGTGCTGTAGAGGGTACGCATTCCGGCAATCGCCCCCCCGTGAAGGAAGCCATCAGGAGGACGATGGCGGCATGAGCGGTGAGCAGGGGGCCGGGGTCCTCGGGGCCCGGGTCGGAGGGCGGCGTAGCAGCGGCGGTCACGTGAACTCCCTTTCTGACCGGGGTTTCTGTCGGTACCGCTACTACGTCCTATCGGCCCAGGTACCCCATGAATTTTTCCGCCCATACTCGTTCCAAAGATCTTGCGAAAGGCCGTGGGGTGCCCGAGGCCCAGCCAAGTACCCTGCAGCCGGATTGAGTTCGCCCAGGCGTACTCGGGTCCGCGGACACCGCGGCGCTGACGTACGTCGAGCAGCAGGCGGACGTCTGCGTGCCGCAGTCGTTGCAGGAAGGACTCGCCGTCGAGGCCATAGACGCCGATTGTCACCATTCTGAGCACAGGCAATCACCCATCTGCCTGCTACTCGTGCCGGTTCAACCGGCACGAGTAGCAGGGGCGGCGAGGTCGCATCACGCGACGGCGGTCCCCTCAAGCTCGACCATCTGGCCGGGGATCGCCAGTCGCGCCACCTCGAGCATCGTGGAGGTCGGCGCCACCCCGGCGGCACCCAACCGCGCCGCCAGCACGCCGTAGTGCTGGAAAAGCAGATCGACGTCGGTCGTGTAGACGTTGAGCCGGACGAGGTTCGCGAGAGACATGCCGGCCTCGCCGAGCACGGCCTCCAGGTTGTCGATGCTCAGCGTCAACTGCGCCGAAATGTCACCGTCATGCTGGGGCTTGCCGTCGCCGCTCATCGCGGTCTGCCCCGAGATGTACAGGGTCCGTGTGTGCCCGGAGACGACCTCACCCTGGTTGAAACCCATCTCCACCGACCACGTCACCGGGTTGACCGCCGTTCGTTCCACTGCCACATCAGCTCCATTCGATTCATCGGGAGTACGTACGTCCATCGGCTCGGTAGCCGCCAGCTTTGACGTCGCGTCAACGAGCCTCCCAACAAATCACGACACCCTCAGTCATGTATTCCGTTAAAGTTCTCGTATGCGTGCCGACCGGTTGGTCTCACTGGTGCTACTGCTGCGCCAGCGCGGTCGGCTGACAGCGGACACGCTGGCCCGCGAGCTGGAGGTATCCACCCGTACCGTGCTGCGCGACATCGAGGTGCTGTCCGCGGCCGGCGTCCCGGTCTACGCCGAACGCGGCAGGCACGGCGGTTTCGCGCTGTTGCCCGGTTTCCAGACCGAGCTCACCGGACTGAACCACGACGAGGCTCTCGCCTTGCTGACCGCCGGATCGGGGCGCGGCGAGCAGGTATTCGGCCTCGGCTCGGCGCTCGCTTCGGCCATGCGGAAGGTGGTCGACGCGCTACCCGAAAGCCACCGGGCCTCCGCGAGCGACGCGGCCCAGCGATTTCTCGTCAACCCGGAGACCGACCTGCTCTCACGCCGGCTGGTCATTGAGGAGGTACTTGACACCACAATGATCGAGGTCAGGCGCGCGGTGCTCGCCGGACACAAGCTGCGCATCCACTACGCGGCCACAGGCCAGACACCACAGTGGCGCACGGTGGACCCGATCGGCCTGGTCACCGTACGCGACCGGGGCTACTTGCTGGCCACGAGATCTGGCGCGGACCGCACCTACCGGCTGTCGCGGGTGTTGGCCGCCGAGGAACTCCCCGAAACGGCACAGCGACCAAACCGGGTCGATCTGGACCGGATCTGGCGGGAACGCTCCGCGCAGTTCCTCTCCGGCGGCGACCACATCACCGTGCTGGTACGGGTGAACCCGGCGCGGCGGGAGGACCTGCTGGACACCGCGCTGGCTGTCCGCGCAGAAGAACCCGACGCAGACGGCTGGCTGCGGCTGGAGGTGACCTTCCAAGATTCCCGACACGCCGAATGGGCGCTGTGGCAGCTCAGCACGGACGCGGAAGCCCTGGCCCCGCAGTCGATGCGCACCTCCCTACGCAACCGCGCCGCCGCGATTGCCACCCGCTACGGAGACTCGTCCTGAGAGTGAGAAGCCAACTCATTTGGCTAACTGATCATTTCGGAAACAGTTGGGTGCAGGGGCTTGGCGGTTGAGGTTGCCGACGGCAGAGTTCTGCGGGTGTCGGATGATCTTGTGGCTGATGAGCTGTGGGAACGTGTCGCTCCACTGCTGCCGCCCCGTCTACCGCGGCGCCGGCGATACCCGGGGCGGCTGCCGGTGGACGATCGGGCTGCCCTGCGGGACTGGACTGAAGCAGGCGTCTGGCCCCGCCTGCACGCGGTTCTTCTGACGGAGCCGCGGCGGGCCAGCCTTGTGAACCTCGACGACGCAGCGGTCGATGGCTCACACGTGAGGGCCTTGAAAGGGAGGCTCACACCGGACCTTCGCCGTTTGACCGCGCCCGGCCCGGCTCCAAGCACCACCTGATCACCGACCGGCACGGAACGCCTCTCGCCGTCTCGCTGACCAGCGGCAACCGTCACGATGTCACCCAGCTCATGCCGCTGCTGGACGCCATACCCCGCATTCGCGGCCGCCGGAGCAGGGCATGCCACCGGCCCGGACGGCTGTTCGCCGACCACGGTTACGACTACGACAAGTACCGCCGGCTTCTACGTGCAGGGGGCATCACACCGAAGATCGCCCGCAAAGCCACAGCACACGGCTCCGGCCTGGGAAAGACCCGCTGGGTCGTCGAGCGGACCTTCGCCTGGCTCCACCAGTTCAAGCGACTGCGGATCCGCTACGAGATACGAGCCGACCTCCACCTGGGGCCCTCCAACTCGCCTGCAGCATCATCTGCTTGCGACGCCTCCGAACCTCATCCTGAAACGATCAGTTAGCCGTCCGGGGGGTGCCTCTATGTCCTTCGTCAAGCCTGCGTGGGTCATGCGGGGGTCGCTTCCGGGGTGCGTGACTCGTAGAAGGTTCCGTCTCGGAGCATGGCGAACAGGACGCTGATGCGGTGGCGGGCGAGCCGGAGGAGGGCTTGGGTGTGGGTTTTGCCGCGGGCTCGCTGCCGGTCGTAGTAGCTGCGGGAGGCGGGGTCGTGCAGGGCCGCGAAGGCGGAGAGGAACATGGCGCGTTTGAGGAGTCGGTTGCCTGTTCTGGGGGCGTGTTCGCCGTGGATGGACGATCCGGAGGACTTCGTGGCCGGGGCAAGGCCGGCGTAGGAGGCCAAGTGGGCGGCGGTCGGGAAGGACGATCCGTCGCCGATGGTGACCAGCAAGGTGGCGGCGGTCCTGACACCGACTCCGGGCATCGAGGTCAGGACCTGGGAAAGAGGGTGCGACTCCAGCAGCTCGCTGATCTGGGCTTCCAGAGCGCGTCGTTGTTCGTGGACGGCGGCGAGCGAGCGGGCCAGCGAGGGCACCACCACGTCCAGGGTGGTGGTGCCCGGGACGACGACGGTCTGTTCGTCGAGCGCGTCGAAGATGTCGTTGACCAGGCGTTCGGCCATGCGCGGGGCCTTGGGCCGTATCAGGTTCACGAGCCTGCGGCGTCCGGCCTTGCGCAGGGCGGCGGGCGAGCCGAAGCGTTCCAGCAGGTGCGTCACAGCCTGGTGGTCCAGGCGGGGCCCCAGTACTCGCTCCAGGCTCGGGTGGAACTGGGTGAGCAGGCCGCGGAGCCGGTTGCTGGTGCGGGTGGCCTCGGCGGCGAGGTCCTGGTCGAAGCCGGTCAGGACGGTCAGCTGGGCCGCGGTCTCGTCGGCCAGTTCCAGGGCCCGCAGGGTGTGAGGCATGGTGCGGGCGGCGTCCGCGATCACGTGCGCGTCGCGGGCATCGGTCTTTGCCTCACCGGGATACAAATCGGCGATCCGCCGCATCGCCAGCCCTGGCAGGTAGGCCACGTGGCAGCCGGCGTCCCGGGCCACCGCGAGCGGCAGGGCGCCGATCGATGCGGGCTGGTCCACGATGACCAGCACGCGGCCGAACCTGGCCGTGAGCTTGTCGAACACGGCCCGCAGTTTCGGCTCGCTGTTGGGCAGCCGCTTGTCGTAGACGGTCTTGCCGCCCGCTGTCAGGCCGTGGCCGTGGTGGTCGCCCTTGCCGACGTCCAGGCCGAGGAAGACCGCGATTTCACCGGTGTCGAGCACCGCACCCCCCGAGGGTGGTCGTTCCGTCCCGGCCTCACCCACCGGCACCGAGCGCGCGCATCCACGTTACGCAGACCTGCCACCCTTCAACGGCCGGGCGTTGCGCTCGGCCGGGTGACGGTCGGGCCTCTCATCAGCGGTCAGACGGTGCCCCGGACCCGGTGACACCACCCCCCAGGTCATCGCTTCGACAGGGGGCAACAGTCATGCCGGGCCCGGAGGCCAGGAGCCCCGTTTCAGGGCCACGAAGAAAGTAACGGGGCGGCAGTGGGTGGTGAGGCCAAACAGGGCGAGGGTGAGTCAGCGGTCGGTGCGCCGGTAAATCCGATCGCAGTCAAGTAGACGAGCCCGCGATCCATCCCCCGCAGCCGGCATGGGACAAGATCGTGAGACGAAGCGCCCGGGCGTTCACCACAGTGGATCTTGAGGCTCCGAGAGGGCGTTAAGTCCCTTCTCTCTCGGTTCGTGATCGCTCGTTCGGGTACTGATCGCCGTGCGGGCTCGCCGTTAGGCATGGACATGCCGAGATGCGGGGCGTGGAGCGAAGACCGTATCCGAGCTACTTGTCGGACGAGCAGTGGGCGTTGATCGAGCCGATGATCACGGCCTGGAAGCAGAAGCGGGTGAAGCGGTCGGCGACCGGCGATCCGGGAACGTGCGATCTGCGGGAGGTCGTGGACGCGATCTTCTATCAGAACCGGACGGGCTGTCAGTGGCGCTACCTGCCCAGCGATCTGCCGGCCTGGTCGGCGGTGTTCTACTACTTCACGCTGTGGCGCGAGGACGGGCTCGACCAGCGGATCCAGGAACTGCTGCGCTGTCAGGTGCGGGAGAGGGCCCGCCGATTGGAGGACCCGTCCCTCGTGGTCATCGACACGCAGTCCGTGCGTGCGGCCGCGGGTGTCCCGAAGGCCACGACGGGACTGGACGCGAACAAGAAGACGCCGGGCCGCAAGCGGGGGCTACGGTGGACGTCCTGGGACTGATCATCGGCGTGGTCGTGCTGGCCGCCTCGGCCCAAGACAACGCCGCCGGCACCGCCCTGCTCGACCAGGCAGCCGAACGCTGCGGCAACCGCCTGGAGAAGGCCCTGGTGGACCAGGGATTCAAGGAGGAGGTCGTGATCCACGGCGCGCTGCAGGACATCACCGTCGAGACCGTCTGCCGCAACCCCGACGATCGCGGCAAGGGCTTCGTCCCGCAACCGAAGAAATGGATCGTGGAACAGGCCAACGTGACCTTGATGCTGCACCGGCGCCTGGCCCGCGAGTACGACCCACCGGCCCGACAACTCCGCCTCGCGCGTCTACTGGGCCTCCACCGCCAACTGACCCGCCGCCTGACTACACCCGCACCGGCCTGGCGCGACACCCTCGGGCTGGCGGCATGAACGTCACCGAACTCCTGCAGGACCTCCAGGCCCAGCACGATCAGGCAGCGACCCGAGCCAGTGAGCTACGCGACCAGATCGAGCATCTCACCACCGCTCTCGCCGAGACCGAGGCCCGCCTCGCGGACCTGGCCACCACCCGGAAGATCATCGCTGAACACGTACCGGCCGAGACCGGGCCCGAACCCGAGATGGCCACCGCCTACCAGCAGATCGTGAACGCCTTCCACCAGCACCCCCACCAGACAATCCAAGTCCGCGAACTGCACGAACTCCTCGGCATGCCCACCGCCGACCCAGCCATGAACGTCACTCGCAGCCGCCTCGGACGCCTCACCCGCCAAGGCTTCCTCACCCAACCCGGACGCGGCCGCTACCAGAAACGGACTTAACGACCTCTCAAAGCCCGTCTATCCCTCGAACACTGGAGCCAGGTTCAGGCGGACCCCTCCAAGGCCGACCGGGACAAGTTCCACAAGGGCGAGCCCGCCCCGCACAAAGCCAAGTTCGAGTTGCGGTGCCAGTCCTCGATCGGAGAGCAGGCCCACACTCCCACTGCAAAACCTCAACGGCCGTCAGAACAAAGCGAGATAACCAGTGCCGGAAGGAAGGTCGCCCCCACGGTAGGGAACAACGCCTCCCGTAGCCGCAGACATAGCCAGGCGTGGATGGTCTCTGTGCTGCGCAGCGAGGCGGGCATGGCCGGAAGCTCGCCAGCGGTCAGCGGAGCGGGCACGGCAGATGGCGGCGCCCAGAACGGCCGCGGTTTGCGCCGAGTTGGGCCTGCGCCCGTGCAGCGGCGTACTGCAGCCTCGGCCAAGAGCACAAGCCCGCTTACACCCCTTCGGGTGAACGCTGTCGGCCCGGCTCCGCGGCCGCTGCAGGGGCCGTGACGCTGTGGACGTGTTGCCCGCAGCTCACATCAAACTGCGCGGCGCGGAGGGAGCGGCCGATGGATGTGCAGGTTCGTCACCGTGACGACGTGGGCCGCGAACAGCTGGTGCCGCCGCGCGTCCTGCGCCAGCTGCCAGTGGCACCCCCGCTGGCTCCGGGCAGCGCCTGGGCACACACCGGGCAGTGACCGGCGGCGATGCGGTCCTCCGCCGTCGTACGGGCGGGCAGAGCCTGAAGGGGGCCGCCCGCAGCCTGGTAGAGCTGGGCGGCGACGTCGGCCACCATGTCGCGGTGCGGAAGCTCCAGAAGCCGCTGGAGGGTGAAGGCGCCGGCGGTCCTCCAGCGCGCTGATGAACAGGGGCGTGTACGTGAAACCGAAGGGGTTGCGCGTCAGCACCTGGTACCAGGTCCTCCAATGATCGGGCACCACGACCGCGAATCGGACCCCTGCAAAGCTCGCCTCAGCCTGCTGGGCGGCACTTCACGTGCGGCTCGACCACCGGCCGAAGAGCGGTTCCTGACTGCTTGCGAGTGAACGATGGAGCTCCGCACGCGCGTCGAACCCATCCGCTCGATCATGCCCGCTATGGTTGGCTCCCATGCCGCTGAGCTTTGCCTTTGTGAATCTCAAGCCTGGAGTCGGCAAGACGACCAGTGCCGTATGGCTGGCCCACGCGCTTCACGAGTCGGGCTACTCGCCGCTTCTGGTCGACGGCGACCCAGCCTCCTCCGCACTGCGCTGGAGCGAATTGGCCGACGGCTTTCCGTTTCCCGTCATCGCCTTGCCAGTGGGTGACGTGCACCGCCGCGTGAACGACTTCCTGGGCAATCGGCAGGCTGTGGTGCTCGATGCGCCGCAGTTGGAGGACCATCCTCGCATCGCCCGCAGCATCATGAGGTACGCGAGTGCGTGGATCGTCCCGGTGACGCCCGCTCCCATCGAACTGGACCGGATGGCACCCATCCGCTCCGAGATGGACGACGTCCAGTCCCTGCGCGCCGAGCCGGCCCGCACTGCAGTCCTCCTGAACCGGACCAATCGTCCCGACGCCACACGCACCGGCCCCGATGCCGACGCTCGTGAGGCGCTCACCGAGTGGGGGTTCGTGGTGCTGGACACCCAGATTGCGCGGCTCGAGTTGTACGCCCAGTCGTTCGGAAGTCCGGTGCGGGCCAAGGGGTCGGCGTACATGGACCTCGCCGATGAACTCATCAAGCGTCAGGAAGAGGCATGAAGGAGCGCAAGGACAGGTACCGCGCGGCATTGCAGCGCGGAGGGGGCATCGCTGCCCCGTCCTCCAAAAGCATCACGCTGAACAGCAGATACGTCCGGTTGATCATCGAAGTGGACCCGGACCTGCAGCGAGACCTGACGCGATGGGCCAGTCTGCCGCTCTCAGCGCTGGTGCTCGCCAGCACGACCGTTCTGCGCACCTTGGCCGACACCGCCGCAGCCGTGCCCCGATCCATGGGCGGCGCCCGACATACAGGGCCGTAGAGGCCGGGTACGACAGCGCAGCCACGCCCTTGTCTCACCCACAGTCCGGGGCTCTGGCGACGGACCGGCTCGGCGGCCCCTCCGACGCGCAACATCGGTGAGCGCGCCCCGGACCGGCGGTCGGGGCGCGCGTCGTCACGGCCGGGTCAGAAGTCGAACTCGAGGTAGCCGGTACAACCGGACGGGGTGCGGGATGCGGCACCACCGGCTGCCGTCGCCCGCGGCGTGCGCGATGCCATGCGTTGGAAGACCTGCGCGAACTCGGTGCACCGGTCGGACCTGCCCTCTGCTGCCTCGGGCGCGGCTCGATCCAGCGATCGCGGCCCAGGTCTACGCCCGGTCGCACGATCTGGAACAGCTGAACGAGCAACTGCGCCAGGCGCATGCCCGCGAACGTGAAATCGCCGTCACCCTGCAGGAGGTCATGCTCCACTCGCCCGACTAGGCCAGGCACCGGAACATCGCCGTGCGCTACCTGCCCGCCAGCGGATCACTCAACGTGTGCGGCGACTGGTACGACGTGGTCGATCTGCCGCCCGACCGCTACTCCATCGCTATCGGGGACGTCGTCGGCCACGGCCTGCAGGCCGCCGCCGTCATGGGCATGCTGCGCAGCGCCCTGAGCGCAGCCATCCGGGCCGTTCCCAGCCCCGCACAGGCCCTGGAGGTACTCGGCCTGTACGCCCGAGCGGTCGACGGCGCGCTGGCCAGCACCGTAGTCAAAGTGCTCATCGACCCGCGCAGCCGACTGATCAGAGCCCTTCGAGGAAATCCCGGGCGCTGTCGCATGCGCCGGCGACGGATGTCGCGGAGCGGAGGGTTGCGACGTTGACGCTCATCGTGTCCATCAGGTCCCCCTGGTCTCTGGATCGTCAATGCCCGGTCGTGTCTGCCCGGGGGCTTGCGCCCCGGCCTGCGGCCCGTTAACCCGGCGGTGACGGCCTTGCTCCCGCCCTCCAGTCGCTGTTCGAGGTTGATTACCTCACCGTCGAACACGCGAAAATCTATGTTGGCCGGAGTAGACATTGGGCGGTGGTGTGGTTATGGTTTCTCTCGTAGCCCAGAGAGACCGCAGGGCCTGGCAGAGACGAACTGCCTGGCAGCAGTACCCGCAGTTGCAGTTCGCAGGACGGTGCCGTGGTGGAGTTCCGAAGCCAGGGTTGTTGCAGGACGGCGACGGGACTGACCGACCGGACCGGGTGGCCCGCAGTGATCAGGAGCCGCCGTGAGCAGTACCTCGCAGTGGCAGTACCCGTAAGTGCAGTTCGCAGTACCCAGCAGTGAAGTCAGTGAGCAGCACCTCGGTGAAGGCGTCGGCTGCGGACGCGCGCACCGGGAGGTTCGGCAGCGGGGTTCTAAGCCAGAGCAGACGCAAGATGGGCGACGGGGCTGGCTGCCGAAGAGTGGCGCTGTCGCAGGCCACTGAGCAGTTCGCATCACCAGCAGTACGCAGTAGAGCAGCACCAGCAGTACCAGCAGTACGCAGTCCCCCGCTTGGTAAGCAGTTGATCACCGAGGGAAGAACGGAGGAGCCAAGCGCCATCCCAGGATCGCCCGGGCGGAAGTCATGAGCCCGGGTACCGCAGGACATCGATAGTGAGGTGGTCTCCGGTCAAGCAACCGCGATCCCCGCACCCCCGACAGCATCTCGGTCGGGTCTGCGGACACAGAAGGCCGGCGCAGTACCGGGGCCGGCAGATGGTGTAGCAGTTCCTTCGGGGCCCTGGTGCCGTACGGCACCAGGGCCCCTCCACACGTTCCACAGAGAGGTGCAATGACAGCAGACGACTCGTACAGCCGTCTCGACGACGACGACTACCCCGCCTACACCATGGGCCGGGCCGCCGAGATGCTCGGCACCACCCAGGGCTTCCTCCGCGCCATCGGCGAAGCCCGCCTCATCATCCCGCTCCGCTCCGAGGGCGGACACCGCCGCTACTCCCGCTACCAGCTGCGTATCGCGGCCCGGGCCCGGGAACTCGTCGACCAGGGCACCCCCATCGAGGCCGCCTGCCGCATTGTCATCCTCGAAGACCAGCTCGAAGAAGCCCAGCGCATCAACGCCGAATACCGCCGCGCCACCGAATCGGTGAATTCACCGCCCGCGGTCTGAGGTGGTACGCGCCCGCCGGGTACCGGAGGGTCCCGCGTCCCGCACACATGTCGCGGGTGCGCATGGTCGCTGAGATCAGAAACAGGTTCTGCTGAACTGGACGCAGGGTGACCCAAGAACCGTCTTCGGCCGACGCGCCGCCGCTGGACCTGAACCGCGCCGTAACCGGGCTGTCCTGCACGCCTCGAACCGTGACGGAAGCGCCGACGAGCGCGCCAGTCGAGGGTCCCTGAACGCCGCCGAGAAGTCTGGCGTAGCTCGGCACCGGCTTCGAACCGGACGGGCAGGACCATGTGCCGAACCGGTCGACGCCGTCCCTGAAGCAGGTCTCGTGGCGGCCGTGAAGGAACAGCGCCATCGGCCGGCGGCCCGAGGCCCCGGTCGGTGCCACCACAACGACACGCATCTCCACGGCGGCGGAAAATCCGGGCAACCGCACCGAGGGCAAGGTGTATTCGCCGGTGACCGTCCGGTACCGGCCCGGCTTGCCGGGGTCGACGGGGTTGGCCGGCAGCGAGGTCAGCTGCTTCGCTGCCGATGCGGTGCGTCGGCTGTCCGAACCCGCGGCGACGCCGGCTTCGTCCAGACGGCGTCCCCCCGCTCGCACCTGCAGCTCCGTCGCCGGTCCAAGGTGTGCACCGTGGAGCTCGAGCCGGAACGTGCGCTGGCCCTTGCCAGCCACCGGCCGACCGAGGAACCGGTTTCCGGCGTAAAACTCGACGCCGGCGTCGCTCATGGGCACCGGGGCTGCGGAGTGCTAGATCAGCTGCTGCCCCGAGCCCTTTCCGGTGATCTGCCAACCGGACGGGAGTTGGCCGTCAAGGCCAACCTGTCGCGCGGACGGTTGGGGATCGGCGATCTGTTGAGCGGCAGTGTGCTCAGCGGCAGCCGGCCATGGCGATCCGACCGCAGTCGCGAGTATCGCCGCAGCGGCGACCAATATGCAGCGAGTACGGATCAAGGTTCCCCTCCTGTTTGGCACTTGTCCGAGCGCCCATGCGCCCCGGGATCTCCGGGGCGCTCCTGGCTTTTCGTCTTCGACTGCGCGCATCAGCGTTTGAGGGAGTCGGCGTCTCCCATGACGATCACCGGGTGCTGGTCGGGATCGAGCGTGAGCAGCAGTTCCTTCATGTGCTTCTGCGCCAGGCTCACGCAGCCCTGCGTGGGCCCCCCGTGGTCGACGTGCAGCCAGATGCCGCCGCCCTTGTCCGCGCCGAGCGGGCGGGTCCAGTCGCGGGGGGTGGCTCCGGCTTTGCGGTTGTAGTTGATCGCGACGACGTAGTCGAAGGAGCCGGCGAGCGGCTCGCCCTCGAAGCCCGTGCCGCCGATGGTGAAGCCCCGTGACTGATCGTACGGCAGCTTGGTGCCGGGATCGGCGAGCAGCCCGCCGGCATCGGTAAGGGTGAACACGCCGATGGGAGAGTGGAGATCGCCGGCGTGGTGGTCGTCCGCCCAGCCCTTGAGAGCGTTGTGCGCCGGCCAGGTGGCTCCCGGCTCCCAGCCCGCGCTCGTGCGCCGATAGAGCACCACCTGCGACTTCGGGGAGTCCTTGCCGCGGCCGGTGACCAGGACAACTTGGCGCGCGTTCTTAGGGATTTCGGCCAGCGTCTGGGGGCCGAGGCCCGGCAGCTGCGCGGGGACCGATACGGCGGTCGCTTCGGTGTCCGCAGGTGTCGGCCGGGGCTTGGGCTGGGTCGTGCCGGGGGCGCCGGACGCCGCCCCTGGTGCGTCGAGCGCACCGACGGCCGCCGACGAGGTGTCGTCAGCTGTTCCTGAGTGCAGGTCCCCGCATCCGGTGAGGGTTACGGACAGGGCCAGGACAGCGGCCGGTATTCCCAGACGGTTCAGGCCCGGGTTTATGAAGGTGGTCGTTTGACGGTTCCCAAAGGGCGCAGAGGGACGCCGTCGCGGGGGGCGACTGGTTGATGAGGCCATGGTGTCAGCCTGGATGAAACAAGTGAGGAACTTGTCAGCTCCGGCACGCGAGGTCAGACGAGGTCAGACGAGGTCAGACGAGGTCAGACGAGGGGCAACGCTTGCGGCAGCATCGGGTGTGCCTTCGGGCGATGCCGTTAGCAGATCGCTTCCGGCATCCCCTCCCGCACCGTCCGCCTCAGCGTGCGGAGCCCGCCTTCCACTGATTCCACGGCATGTTCCAGCCGTTGAGACCGTTGTCGGGGGCAATCGTTTTGTCGTTCGAGTTCTGCACCACGACCACGTCACCGACGAGGGAGTGGTCGTAGAACCAGGCGCCGTCCTGACCGGGGTCGTCGCCGCCCCGGGCGTCGTTCAGTCCCACGCAGCCGTGGCTGATGTTGGACCGCCCGAACACCGCGTCGGCACCCCAGTAGTTGCCGTGGATGAACGTGCCCGAGGTGGACAGACGCATGGCGTGCGGAACATCGGGGATGTCGTACTCGCCGGCGAAACCCACCGTGGCTCCGTCCATCCGCGTGGTGATCAGCTTCTGCGAAATCACCATCTGGCCGTTCCATGTGGGCGAGTTCTTGGCACCGGCCGTGATGGGTATGGTTTTCAGGGCCTTGCCGTCGCGGACAACCGTCATCCGGTGCGCGGAAGCGTCCACGGTAGAGACCTGACTGCGGCCGACGGTGAACCGGAGGGTCTTGTTCTGTTCGCCATAGGCGCCCTCGGCACCTTTGACCCCGTCGAGGCGGATCCCGACAGTAACGGTGGAGTGGGCCTTCCAGTAGTGCTGCGGACGGAAATCGAGGCGCTGCGTGCCGAACCAATGGCCGACGACGGGCTGTCCGCTGCTGGGGCTGACCTCGATGGCGGCCTCGACTGCCTTCTTGTCGGTGATCGCTTTGTCGAAGGTGAACGAGACAGGCATCCCCACACCGACGGTGGATCCGTTGTTGGGGGTGAACGTGCCGGTGAAGCGGTCGGTTTCGGCGAGGGTCGTGAACGCGATCCTCTTCGTCTCCTCGCGTCCGTCGTCGTTGGCGGCCACCACGGTCAGCCGGTAGGCGGTGCCATGGCCGAGGGCGGCATCGGGTGCCCAGGTCCTTTTGTCCGGGGTGAGTTCGCCGCCAACGGTCCGGCCGGCCGCGGTGGTGAGGGTCACCTTGGTGATCCTGCCCGCCTCGACCGTGACTCGGCCGCCGCGTTCGACGGAGACATGCCTTTGTCCGTCGGCGGCGTTCAGGTGTATGCGCGGCGTGACCGTGGCCTGGGCATCGGCCGGCGGGGCCTTCGCGCGGTCGTTCGCGTCTCCTGGGGCAGTGCTGCACCCGGCAAGAAGGCATAGCGAAATCGACAGGACGGCGAGGGCAGGGGCGGGGCGGGTGCGGTGCATGGGATCTCCGTCGTGCGCGTTGAGTGGCGTAGCCCACCGAGTGGAGGGAACGCAGCCCCGGGTTCGAGCGGCGGGTTCGGCACTGTTCGCATGACTCATCACAGTTCGCGTGACTCATCGGGTCGGGCGACACCGCTGCCGTTGCTGCGGCCCGGCCGCAGCTCTTCGGCTCGCCGTTGCCGTCACACCCGGCAGCTGCCCGGCGTGATGGCAGCGCCGAACGCGACCAAGGGCAGCGCCAGCCTGGCGCACGCGTATCAGGAACTTGTCAGGGTGTGGGAAGGCCCGCACATCGGCCTGACGTCGATCCCGCGCGCTTAGAGTCAGTGGCGTGTGCGCACATATTCTGGTGGCGGAAGACGATGAAATGCAGGCCAAGCTCATACGCCGGCTGCTGCTTCAAGAGGGTCACACCGCCGTCGTGGTCCACGACGGCCGGGCCGCGATCGACGAGGCCAAGAGCCGCAGACCCGATCTGGTCGTCCTGGACCTGATGCTGCCCAGGGTCGACGGTTTCGGCGTGTGCCGCGTGCTGCGCCAGGACGGGGACGTACCCGTTCTCATGCTCACCGCCCGCTCCACCGAAGAAGACGTGCTGCTCGGCCTCGAACTCGGCGCGGACGACTACATGACCAAGCCGTACAGCCCACGGGAGCTGATGGCCCGCATACGCACCGTGCTGCGCCGTTCCATGCGCCCCGCGGGGAACTCCCCTTTGCTGCGCGCGGGCTGCATCACTGTCGATCCCGTACGGCACCTGGTGACCTGTGGCGGCACCCCCGTTACGTGCACCCCCGGCGAATTCGCCATCCTCCACGCCATGACCGCAGAACCCGACCGGGTGTTCTCGCGCCGTCAACTGCTGCAGTACACCCGTGGCCACGACCGCGCCTCCACCGAACGCGCCATCGACGTACACATCATGAACCTGCGCAAGAAGATCGAACCCGACCCGCGCAGGCCGGTGCGGCTGCTGACGGTCTTCGGCGTCGGCTACAAGCTCGTCGACGGCCGCCATGACGCCTAGTCCTCGTATTCCCTGGCGCAAGAGCCTGCTGGTACGGCTTGTGCTCACCTCCATGGCGATCACCGTCGTCTCCGTGGGCGCCACGTCCTGGCTGGCCGTGGAGACCACCACGCGTGCCATCCAGGAGGAGCGCGGTCAGGTTCTCTCCGACGACACCGACATCCTGCGGCAGGTCAGCGGCTTCGCCGCGACCCACACCGACTGGAACGGCGTGCAGACCTTGGTGCGTACGCTGTCACACACCATGGGCCGGCGCATCGCCCTGACGACCGAGACCGGATACCCCATCGCCGACTCCGCCGCCCCGAGTACCGCCCTGCCCGCCCGCGCCTCGGCCACCGTCGAACCGCTGAACACCGACACGTACACCGAACCGGGGGCCCAGCTCGCCGGGATCGACCCGCGGGCGGTGGGACCGTATCTTCTCCCCGCGGCCGAACGGGCACAGGTAAAGACGCTCGCCGAGAAGCGCCTGGCGTGTATGCGGCGGTACGGAAGCGGCGGCAGCAGCCGCCAGAGCCCGAGCGGCCGCACGGTGATCACACCCGACGACGGGGAGGCATCCGTGCCATTGCAGTGCGCCGACGGAGAACTCAACACGGCCACTCGCACGGAGCAGAAGGCACTGGACGAACTCAACGCCCTGATCGCTTCCTGCCCCGGTCTCGAGCAGTGGCGAGGAATCCCGGTGGCCGGGGCAGGCATCGACTTGGTTCCCGGCTCCAACACCCCGGCGAGCGACAACGCCCGCCGGCTTGGTGGCAGCCAGCGGACGCAGAGCTGTGTCGACAGCGCGCGCCGCACACAACTCGACCCGTACGTCGCGCCAAGGGCCAGACTCTATCTGGGCAGCCTTGGCCAGCAGCCCGCAGGTTTCAACCTCTCCCCCGCCAACAAAGCCAAGATCGTCGGCGTCACGGGGCTCGTCCTGGTCATCACCGTCGCCATGACCGCAGTCGTCGCGATCCGCCTCGTCCGTCCCCTGCGAGCGCTGACGGCCGCAGCCCAGCAGCCACCGCAGCGGCACGCGCGCGTTGCCGTCACCACCAAGGACGAGACCGGTTACCTCGCCGCCGCCTTCAACGATCTCACCGCGCGCCGTGAACAGTTGGAGTCCCAGCGCAAGGCCATGGTCAGCGACATCGCCCACGAGCTACGGACCCCGCTGACCAATATCCGCGGCTGGCTGGAAGTCACCCGCGACGGGCTGCTCGCCCCGGACCCGGACCTCATAGCTTCCCTGCACGACGAAGCGCTGCTGCTGCAACACATCATCGACGATCTGCAGGACCTCGCGGCCGTCGACTCCGGCACCCTGAGCCTGCACCGCGAGCCGGTGGGCGTGGACGAACTCGTCGCCCAGGTAGTGTCCGCCCACAGCACCCGCGCCGAGGCCTCGGGCATCCGCCTGTGCACCCGCACCGACCCCGGTCTCTGGCTGGAGGCCGACCCCGTGAGGATGCGCCAGGCGCTGGGGAATCTCCTTGCCAACGCGCTCCGGCACACCCCGGAGAAAGGCACGGTCACGCTCACCGCCAAGCAGACCGGTGACCTGGCCGTGCTCACGGTGGAGGACACGGGCGGCGGCATCGCGCCCGAGGACCTGCCTCATGTCTTCGAGCGTTTCTGGCGGGCCGAGAAGTCGCGGAGCAGACGCACCGGCGGCAGCGGACTGGGCCTGTCCATCGTCCGCCAGCTCGTCGAGGCACACGGTGGAACCGTTACCGCCGACAGCGAGCCCGGCGCCGGGGCGGTGTTCACCATCCGGCTTCCCCGCGGAACGGAGCCTGAGCGCCTCTCGCCATGAAGTGCCACCACGCCGATATGTGTACACCGTCCGAGGAATCCAGTTAGGCGGCGTCTCAACTCCGCGGTGCTTC
The DNA here is from genome assembly GCF_030817355.1 of Streptomyces sp. V1I1. Lineage (NCBI taxonomy): Bacteria > Bacillati > Actinomycetota > Actinomycetes > Kitasatosporales > Streptomycetaceae > Streptomyces > Streptomyces sp. V1I1. The sequence goes on from NZ_JAUSZH010000001.1 coordinate 301,447, forward strand.
AACTCTCTGTACGCGCTGACCAGTTGGTTTGACAAAGCTCGCGCCACCCTCCATCGTCATTCCACTAACTAACTAGCTAAAGGGTGGTGAAGGAGATCGAGTTCCGTATCGACAGACGGAGCGGGATCGCCGCCTACCAGCAGATCATCCTGCAGACCAAGCAGGCCCTGCGGCTTGGCGTTCTCCTGCCCGGTGACCGACTGCCGACGGCCAAGGAGGTCGCGGAGACCAGCGCGGTCAACCCGAACACGACCCTCAAGGCTTACCGGGAGCTGGAGCGGGAGGGACTGGTCGAACCGCGCCCCGGCCTGGGGACGTTCGTACTCCGGTCACTGGCCCAGCCTCAGGCTGCCGCCAACTCCCCGCTGCGCGGAGAGCTGGTGGCGTGGATGGACCGGGCCCGCGCGGCGGGTCTCGAGCGGGACGACGTGACTGCCCTGGTCGCGTCGGTCCTGGAGGAGCGGTACGCCGCGAGCGACGCGACGACCGCCGGAAGCAGTCACAGCGGTGAAAGCAAGGAGCTCAAGTGAGTACGGTCATAGGCAATGGGGGGTTCGCGGAGGAATCCGCGATCGAGGCGTACGGACTGGGGAAGCGGTACCGGCGCGGCTGGGCGCTCCAGGACTGCTCGTTCCGGCTGCCGGCCGGGCGGGTCTGCGGGCTCGTCGGCCCGAACGGCGCTGGCAAGACCACGCTGATGGGGATGGCGGTAAACCTGCTGAAGCCGACGACGGGCACCGTCCGGGTGTTCGGCGCGGACCCGGGGTCTGAGGAGGCCAACCGGCGCACCGCCTTCCTCGCCCAGGAGAAGCCGCTGTTCCGGCGGTTCACCGTCGCCGAGATCCTGCGCCTGGGCCGGGAGCTGAACGCCCGCTGGGACCAGAAGACCGCCGAGGAGATCGTCCGTTCCGGCAATGTGCCCTTCACCGCCCGGATCGGCACCCTCTCCGGCGGGCAGCGAACCCGCGTGGCCTTCGCCCTCGCCTTCGGCAGGCGTCCCGACCTGCTCATCCTCGACGAGCCCATGTCCGACCTCGACCCGTTGGTACGCCACGAACTCATGTCCGTCCTCATGGCCGAGGCCGCCGAGCACGGCACCACCGTGCTGATGTCCTCCCACCTGCTCGCCGACCTGGAGAACATCTGCGACTACCTCATCGTCATCGCCTCGGGCGGCGTCCGCCTGGCCGGCGACGTCGACGAGCTCCTCACCGCCCACACCCTGCTCACGGGGGCCCACACGGGTGAGGGCGTACCACAGGACCTCGCTCGGCACACGGTCGTCGAATCCCGCGTCAGCGGTCGGCAGGTCACCGCACTCGTCCGGCCCGATGGACCGGTCGCCGGCGCCTGGGAGGCCGAGACCCCCAACCTCGAAGAGGTCCTCCTCGCCTACCTCCGCTCCCCCGACACACCACCCCTGATCAGCCCCAGCGCCCACGCCGACCCGAAGGCGGTTGCAGCATGAGCACCACGACCACCGCCCCCGCCGCAGCCCCCGCAGCCTCCGCGCCGTTCCGTCGCGGCCCGCGGCTCAGCGGCCTGACCTGGCTGGTATGGCGCCAGCACCGAGCGGCGTTCTGGACCGGGCTCGCCGTCACCGCCGCGGGCATCGCATGGTTCGCCTACCAGCGCGCGAGCATGATGGACTACCTCAACGGGATCGGCTGGCCCAACCCGAAGTTGCCGAACTGGTCGGTCGGCTTCGAGAGGTACGACTCCCTGCTGTCCAACACCTCGTCCGCACTCGGCCTCCTTATGCCCGTCCTGGTGGGCGTTTTCCTGGGCGCCCCGCTGATCGCGAACGACCTGGAGCACGGCACCGGCATGCTCGTCATGTCGCAGGCGGTGAGCCGCGGCCGCTGGCTCGCCATGAAGCTCGGCATGGCCGTGCTCGTGGTCACGGTGTGCACCGCGGCACTCGCCGCGGCGTTCGGCTGGTGGTTGGAACCGGTCAGCAAGGAGGACAAGGCCCTTTACTGGGTGGCGGGCAGCGCCACGGGCCCGGTGCCGGTGGCGCTCACCCTGTTCACGATGGTCGGAGGTGTGGCGATCGGCATGGTCCTGCGCCGCACGCTGCTGTCCATGGTGGTCACCTTCGGCTTCGCCGTCACGGTACAACTCGTCTGGGCCTCCTCTTGGCTGGATCTCGGCAACACGGTGACGGTCACCACGCATGACGGTGCCCGCACCGACACGTTCCCGCTGCCCGAAGCCGCCTATGAAATGGGCCGGTCCTTCCTCACCGGCTCGGGAGAGCTCCTCGGCCGCGACAGCTGCGCCTTGGGGATCGAGCAGGCGATCAACGCGTGCCTGGACAAGAAGGACATCGTCGGTTGGTCGGTGGACTACCTGCCCCCCTCTGAGTTGTCCCCCATGCTGTGGACCGGGTCCGCGATCCTGCTGGCACTCACGGCCGTCGTCGCGGTGTTCATCATCTGGTGGGGCCGCAAGCGGCTGTACTGAAGGCCGAGTCGTAGCCGATCCACACCGGCGCGTCGTCCAGCAGCCGGTATCCCCACTTGCGGTCCCCCGTCACCGGCGGAGGACCACGTGCGGCCGCGACCTGACGCAGGTGCGCGAGCCCGGTGTGGATGCGCGGTGTGGATGCGCGGTGTGCGGCCTCCGATCAGGGGCAGCGGCCCGCAAGGACGCAGAACTCGTTCCCCTCTGGGTCGGCAAGTGTGACCCAGCTCTCATCGCCTGTTTGGCCGACGTCGGCGTGTCGAGCACCTAGGTCGAGCAGGCGACGGACCTCTTCGTCTTGCTCCCTGTCGGTTGGGTTGACGTCGAGGTGGAGCCTGTTCTTGACGGTCTTGCCCTCGGGCACGTGCGCGAAGGTCAACGTCGGTGGCACTGGGCCAAGGTGGTTCTTGCCTTCAGGTACCACAGGGGAGCCAATTGTGACAATTCCGTCGTCTTCGTCTTGCACCTCGTAGTCAAGGACCGAGCACCAGAACCGGGCGAGACCGTTGGGATCGGCACAGTCGATCGCAAGCTCGGTGAACTTACTGGTCATGTCAGGACCTCCCAGTCAAGTAGCGGGTCCGCCAAAGGCCACACGCTAACCGCAGTGTTCGACGGCGAGGTAAGCCGCGCGTGGTGTGCGTTCGTCGAGGGCCTGGTGGGGTCGCAGAGTATCGACCCAGACGAGCGAGCGGGGACAAAGCAATAAGCGCTGGGGACAGCATCATGCCTGCGGCCGTCACCAGGAGGCTGGCGCGCAACCCCCACTCCTCCGCGAGGAATCCGCCGAGCATGGAGCCGAGCGGGGTCATCCCCATGCCGACAAACGTGATCGTCGCGGCCGCGCGGCCCTGCATCCCGTCCGGAGTGACGGCCTGCCGCACGGCCATGACCGTGACATTCACCAACTGACCGCCGGTCCCGAACACGAAGTTGACCGCCAGGAGCGCGGGAACCGTCACCGCAGAGGAGCCGTGCAGCGCGGGCACACACAGGAACACGCCGTCGCCGAGTGCCGCCGCGGACACGAGTACCGCGCCGTAACCGAACCGGCTCGGCAGGCGGGCGGGCGGCCAGCATCGAGCCCAGCAGCGCGCCCGGCCCGGTCGCCGCGAGCGCCAGCCCGACGGCGGTGCCCGACAGGCCGCGTTGGTGAATCCCCAGCGTGCCGCGATGGCGTGCACCGGCCGGGTCTGGAGCAGGGGATCGGCCAGATCCCGTCGGCAACGATCGAGCCTGCGAGCACGGATCCACTCGGTGACGGTCACGCCCTGGTCGCGGAAAAGCCGGTGCAGGGACCTGGTCGAGATGCCATGGGCGGCGGCGATCATGTCCGGTGAGAGGGAGACATCGCCGAGCCGTTGCTGGATGAAGGCATGGATTCGCACGAGCAGGACCCGTTGCCGGGCGGACGGCGACAGGGAGCCCTCTGCGTCGAGACCACGGGCGATCACGGCCCAGATCAGGTCCAGTGTGATGGTGGACAGCCGGGCCGAGTCGTCGGCACGGAATTCGTGACCGGATGTCGCCAGCTCACTCAGATACCGCGAAAGCAGGGCACCCATTCCGCTTCCCCCCGGCAGGCGCCGGAACGATCAGCACCGCGAGCGCCTCGCCCAACGCGCCCGAGATCAGATACGGAATGACCGGATTCAAGGTCTACTGCGTCCAGGTCGGCATCAGCTATCACCAACGATCAGATGCCTGGACCTCGCAGGACGGGCAGTTCGGAAATCACACCCTGAGCCAGGTCAAGAACTTCCAGGGGGACCTGGGGCTGTCCGTCGACGGCAAGGTCGGCAAAAACACCGGCAGCGAGGTTCTCTGGGGGATCGAGCACGCCAAGGTCGAGAAGAATGGCCCCTGGACAACGCCCTGGGGTGTATCGATCGACAACTGCTACCAGGTCGTGCCGAGCCACTTCTGAGCCGGACCCGGCTCACGGAGGCCGTCCCATAAGCTCGGTGACCGGCGTTGACCCCAGCTCTGTTTTTCCGCGACACGGCCGTCAGCACAGCGGACTCACTCACTGTGGCCGATGCCGTACCCATTCCTGCTGTCATGGTCCACCCCCACGACCGTTCCCAACCAGGACTACATTCGCACCGAGCTGGATCGCTGACATCGCGGACGCCGGTTTCTTGTCCGGTGTTGTTTGTCCGACGCCACCAGGCCTTCCCGACAGGCCGTTTCCGGCACACGGTGGAGCCGGTGAAGAACCGATCGACACTCCGGGCGATCGCTCGAAGTGAATCAGGGGAGGACTTAAATGATGTCGGTTCCCCAGACCCGAAGGAGCATCGGATGGCGATCGAAAGCGTCTCTCCCTACCTGCGGTACGACGACGCAGATGCCGCGCTGGACTGGATGGAGCGGGTCTTGGGTTTTACCGGCGCGGTCCGCTGGCGCGACGACTCGGGGCGGACGTTCGAGGCCGACATCTATGCCGGTCCGGCGAAGATCGGGGTCAGCGGCGGCGGCACGAGCGACGACGGGAAGAACGCCATCCTCATCGTGCACGTCGACGACGTCGATGCACACTTTGAGCGGGTTCGAGCCGCAGCCGACACCGAGGTAGCCCCCCCGGTGGACCAGCCCTATGGGCCGCGGACCTTCACCATCACTGACCCTTGGGGATACCAGTGGAACTTCTGGCAGGGCGACGCCACGCCACCGCTCGACGACCCAGCGGTGGACACCGAGTCCCGATCCGTGCAGGACACCACGGCGGGCGATGATCGGCTTGATGCCCAGAGCCCACGGTCACGGTGACACGAACGGAACCGCCGCGGCACCTGGTGCCGCTTGTCCCATCTGTTGACGCCGCGCGGAGTCCGACCCTTAGGGTTCCGCCCGCGTGGGTCACCGACAAGGGAAGAGAAACCCGCAATGAATCTGCGCAAGCTCAGACCAGCAGGCGTGGTCCTCACGGTCGTGGCCGCATCCTTCGCCGCGACATCAGCCCAGCCCGCCGCCGCCACTCCAGCTGCATGATCTATCCGTTCACCACCACCTGCACCACCAACGCGGTCTCCGCCAACAGCAGCCACCACTACGTGTGAATCCAGGTCGACAACTGCGACTCCGGCTGGTTCCGCGCCACCACCAGGTGGAAGTCTTGGGACACCGGCAACGGCGTCTACGTCGGACGAGGCGAAGTCACCCCCGGCCACTACATGCGCAAGGAGATCAGCGGCCTCTACTCCAACTACAGACTCAGGATCGACGGAGACCCGTACTCCTACGCCAACATCGCCAACTCCGACCCCGGCTGGAGCGAGGGCACCTGGACGTGCTAAGCATGTTTAGCTGAAGCTGCTGCGTGGGACGGCGGTCTGGGAAGTGACGATGGCGCCTGGCATGTCCTTAGCGGGCTGGTAGGCGCCGTCCTTCTGCTCGGTCTTGGCCATCTCGACCGCGCCCTCGTGGTTCCTGACCATCATGGTCAGGAACGCGGTGTCGAACGCCTTGCCGAGCTGGTACGCCGGGCGGGACTGCCGGACCGGCGGTCGGCGGAGCGGGCCCGGATCATCCTGGCGTGTGCTGACGGCATGTCAAATGCAGGTGCTGCGCGGGCTGTCGGCGTTGCGGTCAAGACGGTGGGCAAATGGCGCCGGAGCTTCGCCGCGGAGCGGATGGCCGGGCTTGAGGACGCCGGCCGTATCGGCCTGCCGAAGGCCGGCCTGGTCCTGAGCGAGGCCGAGCGGGCCCAGCTGACACGGTGGGCCCGGCGGGCGAAGACGTCACAGTTCCTGGCGCTTCGCGCGAAGATTGTGCTGCGGTGCGCGGAGGGCGGGACGAACAAGCAGGCCGCGGCGGATCTGGGGGTCGGTGAGTCGACCGTGGACCGCTGGCGGGCCAGGTTCATCGCCAAACGCCTCGACGGCCTGCACGACGAGCCCCGGCCGGGTCGGCCGCCCTCGATCCTGCTCGACCAGGTCGAGGAGGTGATCGTGGCGACCTTGGAGTCCACTCCGGGCGAGGACACGCACTGGTCGCGGGCCTCGATGGCCCAGCGCACGGGGCTCTCGAAGTCGACCATCGGACGGATCTGGAAGAGGTTCGACCTCAAGCCGCACCTGCAGGACTCCTTCAAGCTCTCCACCGACCCGCAGTTCGTCGAGAAGGTCGTCGACGTTGTCGGTCTGTACCACAACCCGCCGGAGCGGGCCGTGGTGTTGTGCGTGGACGGGAAGAGCCAGATCCAGGCGCTGGACCGGTCCCAGCCGGTGCTGCCGATGATGCCCGGCATGCCCGAACGGCGCACTCACGACTACCTTCGGCACGGCATCACCAGCCTGTTCGCCGCCTTCAACATCGCCGACGGCACCGTCATCGGCGAACTCCACCGACGCCACCGGGCCCTCGAGTTCAAGAAGTTCCTGGTCACCATAGACAAGGCCGTGCCCGCCGGACTCGATGTCCACCTGGTGTGTGACAACTACGCCACCCACAACACCGCCGAGATCAGGACCTGGCTGGGCAAGCACCCCCGCTTCCACGTGCACTTCACCCCGACCGGCTCCTCCTGGATCAACCAGGTCGAGCGGTGGTTCGGCCTACTCACCGACAAGCTCATCCGCCGCGGCGTCCACACCTCCGTCAAAGCCTTGGAGGACGACATCAGAGCGTGGATCGACACCTGGAACCAGAACCCCAGGCCGTTCACCTGGACCAAGACCGCCGACGAGATCCTCAACTCCCTTGCCGACTACCTCGCCAAGGTCAGGATGAGCCACCAGAAGGGTCGGGGGTTTCGTTCCAATGGCTAGAATCGTCGGATGCCAGGGCCAACCGCAGGAAGCGCCGTACCCGTGGGCAGGGCGCGCACACTCGCTCAGGTGTACCGACACTTCGGTGAGGTCGACGCCGCCGAAACATCGCCGCTGTACGAGCGCGTCGCCGTCGCCCTGAGTGAGTCCGACGAGGCGCTGCGCGCCATCGAGGCGGCGCCGGCGCGCAAGCGGCACCCCACGGTGATCCTCGCCGCGCTGCACGACCTCGCCCTCGCCGGACGCGCCCCGGCGCTTGCCGCGGCCTATGCCGCTGCGGACGGCGACGCTGCCGCGGGCGCGGCGATCGACACGCTGCTGCGAATGACCGACTCGGTCGTGGCCATCGCCGTGCGCCGGAAGACGCGGACCGACGAGACCGGACGCTGCGCCGTGCTGTATCCGGCCATTGCCGAGGCGGCGCGCTGGGTAGGCGCGAATGCGGTTGGGCTGATCGACGTGGGCTGTTCGGCTGGGCTCAATCTCAATGTCGATCGCGTTGGCATCACGTACAGCAACGGCCAATCGCTGGGCGACCCGTCATCTCCCGTGCAGCTGTCGTCTTCGATCGTGGGAGACCGGCCCATCCCGACGCGGGCGATGCCCGAGGTCGTCGCCCGGGTCGGCGTCGACCTCGATCCGGTCGACGTGACCGACGCGGATGACGCCCGATGGTTGCGCGCCTGCCTGTGGCCGGATCAGCCGGAGCGGGTCGCGAGGCTCGAAGCGGAGATGGCAGCGTTGGCGGCGACGGCCCCTCCGCTGCTGCTGCAAGGTGACGCCGTCGAGGTGGTGCCCGACGCCTTCGCCCGTGTGCCCGCGGACGCCCTGCCTGTCGTCACCACGACGTGGGCGCTGTCGCACTTCCCGCTCGAGAGCCGCCTGCGCTTCCTGCACCGCCTCGACGAAGCGGCGGCCGGCCGGGCGGTGGCGTGGGTGTCAGCGGAGGGGGTCGGAGTCGCGCCGACGATACCGACACTTGGCGATCGCCGCGCCTCTGGCCACAGCATCATCGGCCTGGCGGTGTTCGACGGGTCGGCTCTGCGCGCCGAGGCCATTGGCCGCTGCTGGTCGCAGGGCCGCTTGCTGGCGTGGCTGGCAGACTCCTAGTGACCTGAGTCATTGATGCGTCGTTTGATATGCATGGGGCGTCCGGGGCCGCGGTTGGGCTGAGCTGGTGTTGTCCGAGCATGAGCGTCAGGTGCTGGGTAAGTGGGTGCGGGCTCAATCCACGCCCCAGGTCCTGGCGTTGCGGGCGCGGATCGTGGTGGGCTGTGCCGAGGTGGAGCCGGACGGGTTGCCGCGGTCGGCCAGTTCGGTGGCCCGGGAGTTCGGGGTCACCACCGAGACGGTCGCCAAGTGGCGGGCCCGGTTCGTCACCCACCGGCTGGACGGGCTGGGTGATGCGCCCCGGCCGGGGCGGGTGCGGACCGTCACCGACGAGCAGGTTGCCGAACTGGTGCGCCTGACGCTGGAGACAAGGCCGAAGAACGCCACTCACTGGTCGACCCGGTCGATGGCCCGGCGGGCCGGCATGTCGCAGTCGACGGTGTCGAGGATCTGGCGGGCCTTCCGTCTCAAGCCGCACCGCACCGAGTCGTTCAAGCCGTCCACCGACCCGTTCTTTGTGGACAAGGTGCACGACGTGGTGGGTCTGTATCTCGACCCGCCGGAGCGGGCGCTGGTGCTGCGCGTGGATGAGAAGTCGCAGATCCAGGCGCTGGACCGGTCCCAGCCGGTGCTCCCGATGATGCCCGGGGTGCCCGAACGCCGCAGCCACGACTCCCTGCGCGCGGGCACCACCACCCTGTTCGCCGCGCTGGATACCGCGAGCGGCAAGGTGATCGGCTCGCTCCACCGCCGACACCGCACCGCGGAGTTCAAGAAGTTTCTCTCCAAGCTCGACCGGGAGGTCCCGGCCGGCCTGGACGTGCACCTGATCGTGGACAACTACGGCACCCACAAGACCGAGCCGGTCCGGAGGTGGCTGCTGGCCCACCCTCGCTTCCACCTGCACTTCACCCCGACCGGCTCGTCCTGGCTGAACCTGGTCGAGCGGTGGTTCGCCGAGCTCACCTGCAAGAAGCTCCAGTGCAGCGTCCACCGCTCGGTCCCCGCCCTCGAACGCGACATCCGCGCTTGGATCAAAGGCTGGAACGCCAACCCCCGCCCATATGTGTGGCACAAGACCGCCGACCAGAGCCTCAACAGCCTCGCCAGCTACTGCCGACGCATCAACGGCCCAGGTCGCTGGGGCTGGCGCCGCGACCTCGTTTTACGACGCGATCGGGGGCGTTCGTGGCGCGGGTCAGATGGTGAGAGTGGGCCAGGGGACGTCGGTTTCGACGGCGGCGGTGTAGTCGATGCCGGGGACAGAGAAGCCGTAGAGGCGGCGGACTTCGTCGCTGAACCAGTCGAGGTCGGCGAGTTCGGTGATGGTGTCGCTGGTGGCGGTGCTCCAGCGTTCGGCGACGGCGTTCTGCACGGCGGGGTCGAGTTCCCAGGTGTCGAGGCGGACCCGGTCCTCGTCGTCGAGGTCGAGGGGGCGGGCGCCGGTCAGCTGGTCCCACAGCTCAACCAGTTGACCGATCGGGGCCACCATGGCGTCGCCGAGGACGCCACGCAGCAGCCCGACGTACAGGGCGATGCCGGGGATGGCGGTGGAGGACTGGGTGACGGCAGCGGCGTTGACCGAGGTCACGGCCCGGCCGCCCAGGGTCTTGCCGAGGCGCTCGTCCAACGTGCGTGCGGTGGCTTCCAGATGGGACTTTGCGGCGCCGATGGTGCCCTGCCGGTAGATCGCCGCGGTGAGCGGCGAGCCGATGTAGGACAGGGCGGCGGTGGCGAAGCCGTCGGCGAGCAGGGACCGGTCGGCCAGGAACGTGATCCACCGTTCCCAGTCGGTGCCGCCCATCACCGCCACAGTCTGCTCGATGTCGTCGCCCACGGCCGGCGCGGTGGTGACCTCCTTCACCTCCGGGGCACCGTACTCGTCGAAGACGAGGGTCTTGGTGGTGTACGGCGAGCCGATCGGCTTGAGGACCGAGGCATACACGTTGCCGGTGTCCGGGTCGGTGCGACGAGGCGCGGCCACCGAGTAGATCAGGAAGTCTAGTCGTCCCCCAAACCGCTCGGCGAGGAGGTCGGCAACCTGCTCCTTCACCGTGTCGCTGAACGCATCGCCATTGAGGAAGATCATGTCCCGCCCGTGCTGTTGGGCGAGCCGGGCGGTGGCGGCGGTGCGATACCAGCCGGCCGTGCCCGTGCGCCGCGCGGGCGCCTTCTCGAAGCACACGCCGATGCCACGGATACCGACACGGGCCAGGCCCGCGATCGTAGCGGCCAGGCCATACCCGGCGGACGAGCCGATGACCAGAGCCACCGGCCGTTCGCCCCCGGCGGTGACCGGGGCGGGGACGGCCCGCCACATCTCGTCCACCAGCTGTCGGCAGCCGCCAGGATGGGAGTCGAGGAACAGGAAGCCCCGGCTCTTGGGCGCAATGACGCGTTCGCTCACGGTGTGGTGTCCCAGGTGTCGTCACGGACAAGGACGCGGCGGCCGCCTCGGCCACCCCGTCCTGCAAGTCTGCGGCCGTGCGGATGAACACGGTGATCTTGACCGGCACAACGATGTCTAGCTGGGCTTGGAGGGTTCCGACTAGCTCTAGCGGGGGCGGCTGGCGGCACCCAAGTCCCATCCCGCGGGGTAGGACCGAACCTGCCGACCGGCAGGAACGTCTCGATAAACCTCTGTTCGGCGTCGGCGAGTTGCGCACGCGTCACACCAACCCCTGGCCCTACGGATGGCACAAGATCGCCGACCAGATCCTCGAAACCTCGCCAGCTACCATCGACGCATCAACGACTCAGGTCACTAGTCCTGTCAGGTTGATCCATCGACGAATTTTCCTGGAATCGGGATCTCGTAGTCTGGAGCTGGTTCTGAAGAGGCAAGAGCCTCGACAGAAGGGCTTGCGCACTCAGGGCGAGGTTGGGCCAGAACGGGCTTCGGTCACCCGGACGAGGTAACAGGTCCTGGTACAGGCACTCTCAAGAACGTCGGTCAGCCGTGGACGAGGCCGGGAACTCAGCGACTATTGCTCAACCCTGGTCGGTGGTCGGCGAGGGAGCCGGGCGGTCTTCTCGGGGTGGGCGACCGAGATGTAGCGCATGGCGGTGCCGTCGCTGATGCCGAACAACCGCATGAGGCGGAGGGGGTCGCCGGAGACGCGGGCCTCGTGCAAGATGCGGTCCTGCCGGAGCTCCGACAACGAGAGTTTCACCTCGCGGAAGGTCCGCTTGAGCATGGTGATGTCGACGGGCGGGTGGTCGGCGTCCATCGCGGTCTGCTGGCTGACCAAGAGGTGCCTGCGCATCTTGAGCGGCCAACTCGGCTACGAGCCGTCGAGCCAGCACCCCGAGCGCGACCGGCGGGTCGACGAACGGCGGGCTGCCCGAAGCCCGCTCGTCCCTCAACTGGCCATCCCGGGCCAGCTGCGAGCGGGTTGATCGCGAACACCTTCCGGTCCCCGGTGCGCAGGGCCGCGACGAGCACGCCGTGGCTCGTACTGCAACGGTGTTTGCGCTGATGGGTGGGCAGTTCTACGGGCTGTGTCCGCGACGTGTGTAGTGACTGGTGCGGGCCTGGCGCCGGTTGTGCCTGTCCGGATGCTCAGTGACCGATGTCGCGGGCACCGGCCTCGACGAGCCCGCTCTCATAGGCGAAGATCACGACCTGGGTGCGGTCGCGCAGGCCGAGCTTGATGAGGATGCTCGACACATGCGACTTGACGGTCGCGGCTCCGATGAAGAGTTCCTCGGCGATCTCCGAGTTGCTGGACCCCCGTGCGACGGCGGCGAGCACGTCACGTTCGCGGTCGGTGAGGCGTTCCAGGCGGCGTGAGACTGCGGTGTTGACGTTGGGTGGCGCGGCGAATTTGCCGATGAGGCGCCGGGTGATCGACGGTGCCAGCAGTGCCCCGCCGTCGGCCACCGTGCGGACGGCGGGGGCGAGTTGTTCGGGTGGGATGTCCTTGAGCACGAAGGCGCTGGCACCGGCGCGCAATGCCTGGTAGACGTACTCGTCCGGATCGAACGTGGTCAGGATCACCACCCGGACGTTCCAGTCTGCTTCGGCCAGGATCCGGGAGGTCGCCTCCAGGCCGTCCATCCCGGGCATCCGGATGTCCATCAGGATCACGTCGGGGCGGTGTCGGCGTGCCACCTCGATCGCCTCGAGTCCGGTTCCGGCCTCGGCGACGACCTCGATGTCGTCGTGGATCCGCAGGATCATGGTGAAGCCCCCGCGGACCAGTGCCTGGTCGTCGACCACGGCGACGCTGATGCTCACGCCGACTCGCCTCCGGTGGGCAGGTGGGCGACGACGCGGAACCCGCCGCCCGCGCGCGGCCCGGCGTCGAGGGTCCCGCCCAACAGCAGTGCCCGCTCCCGCATCCCGACGATGCCATGACCTTGTGCACTGCCCTGGGCGACGCCCGGTCCGGGTGGGACGGTGGCGCCGTGACCGTCGTCGAGCACCTCGATGACGATCCCGCTCCGGTCGGCGCTGAGCCGCACCACGGTGTGGGCACCGCGTCCGGCGTGCTTGAGCACGTTGGTGAGCGCCTCCTGGACGATGCGGTACGCGGACAGGTCCACGCGCGCCGGAATCTGGCCCGGCACAGCCTGCGTTGTCGGCAAGGAGTCCACCAGCGTGACGTCCACACCCGCCCTGCGGACCTGCTCGAGGAGCTGGGCGAGATCCGCGAGGCCCGGCTGCGGACCCAGCCCGTCGAGGCCGGTTTCCGGTCGCAGGACACCGAGCAGGTGGCGCAGCTCGTCCAGCGCCTGGCGTCCCACCTCCTCCACCGCCGCCATCGCCTGGCGGGCGCCCGCGGGGTCCTCGGCGGCCACGGTCCTGGCTGCGCCCGCCTGCACCGTCATCAGACTCACCCGGTGGGCGACCACATCGTGCAGCTCGCGCGCGATACGGGTCCGCTCCTCGGTCACGATCCGGCGGGCCTCGGCGGCCTGTTCCCGCAGCAGTTGGGCGGCGCGCTCCTTGCGCAGGCGCAGGCGGTGCCCGACGTACCACGCCCCGGACAGGGCGACGCCGCCGACGACAGCCGACTCCACCCACGGGGCCGGATCATCGAGGGCGTCGATGTTGACCACGACGATGGCCACGGCGACGCCCACGTGGCCCCACCGGTCCTCGGTGGTGTACCGCCCCGCGCTGTACAGGGCGATGATCGCCGCCCCGCCCGGGTCCGTGTAACTGCTTGCGAGCGTCACGGCCCAGGCGCCCAACGTCACACCCAAAACGACCAAGGGCGCGCGCCTGCGCCAGTACAGCGCTGCACCGGCGGCGGCAAACACCAGCAAAGCAGCGAACGGGACATCGCCGAGGGGGCGGATGACCAACGCATCGCCGGGTCCCTCCACCACAAACACCATGGCGAGGAAGATCACGGTCGCCAGGACGGCGTCCGCGGTGCGGGGCCAGCGGGTGAACGGGCCCCGGAACCTGCCCGGGGCATTCCCCAGCGGCGTCAGGGATCGCAGCGACGCGCGGTTCACTATCGCTCCACGGTAGGGCGGGCGGTGGCCGCCGCGGGTCGTCAGCGGTCACCGGCACACCGTAGGCCAGGGTCGCGGGCGCGGTCATCAGCCTGCAGGCGGATGCGGCTCTCCGCCCTCCGGGGGGAGACCCACGCACCGTCAACCCGCACGACCCGCCTCCGGAGGGGAGCGCCGCCCCGCCCTGAGGCGGGCGACGGTGCCGGTCTGGGCACGCACAGTGAGACCACGCCGTCACCGCCGGCCCACCTGTCGTCCGACCCGCACCACCGAAGGAGCACCGTTGTGCATCGCCTCATCCGTCGCATCGGCGACGCCAGCGCCCGCAGACCATGGGCCACGATCGGGGCGTGGCTGGTCAGCGCCGCCATCGTCATAGCACTGGCCGCTACCGCCGGTGGCGCGTTCGTCGACGACCTCGTCGCTCCCGGCAGCGAGAGTGAGCAGGCGATGGAGCTCCTCGAGGAGCGCTTTCCCCAAGCGGCCGACGGCACTGCCATAGCGGTTTTCGCCGCGCCGCAGGGGGAGCGACTCGAGCGCCACCGGCCCGCCGTCGACGCGGCGGTCGCCCGGATCTCCGAGGTGGAGCACGTCGCCACGGTGGTCGATCCGTTCACCGCCGGCACCGTGTCGCCCGACGGGCGCATCGGCTTCGCCGACATAGCCTTCGACCTGCCGTCCGGCGACCTCGGACCGAAGCCGCTCGGCACGATCACCGACGCGATGGAGCCGGCACGACAGACCGGCGTCGCGGCCGAGCTCGGCGGCGAAGCAGCGTTCATCAACGCCCAGACCGAAACCTCGGGCGCGGAGGCGGCCGGTCTGCTGGCCGCAGTGGTCGTGCTGGTCGTCGCGTCCGGGACGATCGTGGCCGCACTGGTCCCCATCGCGCTCGCCCTGGTGGCCGTCGCCGTCGGCCTCGGAGGCATCCTGCTGCTGGCCAACGCGATGGACGTCTCAAGCGCCGCGCCGACGATCGGCGCGATGATCGGGCTCGGCGTGGGCATCGACTACGCCCTGTTCATCGTGGCCCGCTACCGCGAGAAACGCGCCGCAGGCCAGGACAGCACCACCGCACTGTCGAACGCCATGAGCTCCTCGGGCTCCGCCGTCGTATTCGCAGGCGGCACCGTCGTCGTGGCGATGACCGCGCTCGTACTGACCGGGGCGGGCTTCCTGGCCTCGATCGGCCTCGGCACCTCGCTGGTGGTGCTCTTCGCGGTGGCCACCGCGCTCACACTGCTGCCGGCACTGCTGTCGCTGCTCGGCGACCGCATCGACGCAGGACGGCTCATGCGCCGCCGACGCCTCGTCAAGCGGTCCCAGAACACGGCATGGTGGCGCTTCGCCCACCGCGTCTCCGGTCGGCCATGGCCGTACCTGGTCCTTGCCTCAGTGGCGCTGCTCGCGCTGGCCGCCCCCGCGCTGCGGATGGAAACCGGCTTCCCCGACGCCGGCGACGATGCGAGGAGCACCACGCACCGTCGCGCCTACGACCTGCTGGCGGAGGGTTTCGGCCCGGGCTTCAACGGCCCGCTCCTGCTCGTCGCCGACCTACGCAGTCCCGGCGTGAGCGCCCAGACAATCCCGGCGCTGTCGAAGCGCGTCGCCGCCGACCCCGGCATCGCCAAGGTCGGCACGCCGCAGATCTCCCCCACCACAGACACCGTCGTGCTGCCCGCGATCCCCACCACCGCGTCCTCGGACGCCGAGACGTCCGCGACCCTCGAGCGCGTCCGCGACCTGCTGCCCGCGAACGTCACCGTGTCCGGCCTGACCGCCATGACCGACGACCTGACCGAGCAGCTCGCCGACACTCTGCCGATCTTCATCGCCGCGATCCTGGCCGCGTCATTCCTGCTGCTCATGGTGGTCTTCCGCTCCATCGCGGTGCCGCTCAAAGCCACCGTGATGAACCTGCTCTCGATCGGCGCGGCCTATGGCGCCGTCGTCACCGTGTTCCAGTGGGGATGGCTCAAGGACGTGTTCAACCTGGAAGGGACGCTCCTGATCGCCTCCCCGCTGCCCACGATCTTCTTCGCCGTCCTCTTCGGTCTGTCCATGGACTACGAGGTCTTCCTGCTCTCGCGTATCCGCGAGGAGTACGACGCCACAGGTGACAACGCCGAGTCGGTAGCGCGCGGCATCGCAGGCACGGGCCCCGTGATCACCTCCGCCGCGCTGATCATGACGGTGGTGTTCCTCAGCTTCGTCGCCCACCCGTCGCCGATCGTCAAGATGATGGGCCTGGGCCTGGCAACGGCGGTCGTGCTCGACGCGACGATCGTCCGCATGGTGCTGGTGCCCGCAGCCATGGCGCTGATAGGCCGTGCGAACTGGTGGATTCCTCGCTGGCTCGACCGTCGGCTGCCGCACATGAGCAAAGAGAGCACCGGCATCCCACACCAGCCCGAGCCCGTACTCGACCACACATCCGAAAGAGCTGACGCGACGGCGTTGAAGATGCCGACGACCGGCAGCTGAGCACGACCATCGCCCGCTACGGACGCCGACGGGCTGTTCACCGCCTCCGCCGGGTGGTTCCACCTGTCTGCCCAGACCAGCATTATTCGTGAAGGCCCCAACCGCGACTACTACCTCAAGAAACGAGTCCAGGGCTGCAAGTACGTCCAGGCCGTGATCGCCCTCGCCCGCCGACGAGTCGCCGTCTTTGGGGCCCTCCTACGGGACAACCGGCTCTTCACAGCCCCACCCACGGCGACAGCCGCGGCTTGACCGCCCCCTTAAGACTCCGCCGCCCTCATAGAACCGCCATAGACTCGAGAGACCGGAGGTACCGGGGGGATCACCACCCGGGAGGAC
The DNA here is from genome assembly GCF_030817355.1 of Streptomyces sp. V1I1. NCBI lineage: Bacteria > Bacillati > Actinomycetota > Actinomycetes > Kitasatosporales > Streptomycetaceae > Streptomyces > Streptomyces sp. V1I1. The sequence continues at coordinate 318,087 of NZ_JAUSZH010000001.1, forward strand.
CCCATGCGACACACCAGACTGGTCGGCGAATCCGCGGACTACCTCGCCGCCCGCGAAGAGCTCAGGCTGGCCGAGATCGACCTCATGCGCCACCACGAACAGGTCGCGGCCCAGCGCCGGGCGCTCCCCCAGGGGCCGCCCGTCGACGACCACGTCTTCATCGAGGGCCCCGCCGACCTCGACGCCGGTGACACCCCGGTCCGCGAGGTCCCGCTGAGCGGTCTGTTCACCGCCCCGGACCGCCCGCTGATCGTCTACCACTTCATGTACGGCAAGCTGCAGACCGACCCGTGCCCGATGTGCACCCTGTGGATTGACGGCTTCAACGGGATCTCCCACCACATCACCCGGACCGCCGACTTCGCCGTCGCCGCGGCCGCCGACCCTCCCGTGCTGCGGCAGCACGCCCGCAACCGTGGCTGGACCCGGCTACGGCTGCTGAGCTGCGGCGACAGCACCTTCAAGTACGACCTCGGCAGCGAGGACAAGGACGGCGAGCAGGACTCGACCGTTTCCGTCTTCACCCGCGACGATGACGGCACGATCCGGCACTTCTACTCCGCGCACCCCCGCATGTCCGCCGACATCGACCAGCGCGGCATAGACCTACTCGCCCCCGTATGGAACCTCCTGGACCTCACCCCCGCCGGCCGCGGCAACTGGTTCCCCACGCTGGACTATTGATCCCAGGCTGCGTACGGAGAGTGTGGGATCTGCAGAACATCGTGCTTGTCACCCGCGCACTCATAGGGCCGCGCGCGCCCCGCGCCGGAAGTAAGAGGTGGTAGTGAACCGTGGTGGCGATGGTCGGACTGTTTTGGATCAGCGAGGACGCGGTGTACGTGGGTTCCCCGCCGACCGGGGACAGGCGCTGTGGTCCGCTCCCGTCAGGACGGCGGAGCGGATATGGCCGCGTTCGGCCTAAGCGACATCGAGACGTTCACGCAGCACGTGGCTCACCTGGCGCACACCGGCGAGATCAGCGCCTTCCGCCGCACGACGGTCTGCCGCTTCACCAGCCAGTTCCTGCGCGAAATCCGCGACCTGGGCCTGACCCGGCCCGGCGAGATCCTCGCCGACCTGCCCGACGACTTCGCGCTGCGAAGGCACGACATGCCCCCGGTCATCACCGAGGAAGGACCGGGCAGAGCCCTGGCGAAGGAGATCCTCAGCCAGCTCTGCGAGCGGCTGCCCACCCTCGACCGGATCCGCGACGGCAGCGAGCACATGCGCCACGCCATCGAGATCCTCATCGACACCGGTCGACGTCCCGACGAAATCGGGTGCTTGCCCTGGGACTGCATGGAGACCGACGAGCACGGCAAATCCGTGCTCGTCTACACCGACTTCAAGAACAACCGCGTCGGCCTCCGCCTGCCGATCCCGGACTCCACCGCAGAGATCATCGTCCGGCAGAAGAAGTCCATCCGCGCCCGTTTCCCGGACACCGAGCTGTCCAAGCTGGTCCTCTTCCCCCGGCCCCGGCAGAACTCCGAGGGCACCCAGCCGTTCCGGATGCAGCACATCGGCAACGTCCACCGCCGCTGGATCAACGCCATGCCCCCACTGCTACTGGCCGACGGCACCGAGTTCCCCAAGCTGGAAGTCGTGCCCTACTCCTACCGCCACTCCTACGCCCAGCGGCACGCCGACGCCGGAACCCTGCCTGACGTGCTGCGCGAGCTCATGGGTCACCGGTCGTTGCAGACCACTCAGGGCTACTACCGGGTCACGGAGAAACGCACCCGGGCCGCGGTCGATAAACTTGTCTCGCACCAGTTCGACCGGCACGGCAACAAGATCTGGACCCAGGCCCGCCAGCTCCTGGAGCACGAGCACGAGCACGCCCGCCTGCGGATCGGCCAGGTGTCCGTCCCCTACGGCATTTGCGTCGAGCCGAGCAACGTCAAGGCCGGCGGCCACGGCTGCCCGTTCCGGTTCCGTTGCGTGGGCTGCGACCACTTCCGCACCGACCCGTCGTACTTGCCGGAGCTGCGGACCTACCTGGACACCCTGCTGCGGGACCGCGAACGCCTCGCCGCGGCCTCGGACCTCGATGCCTGGGCCCGCACCGAAGCGACTCCGTCTGACGAGGAGATCAAGCGCATCCGCGCACTGATCCGCCGCGTCGAGACCGACCTCGACGGGCTCACCGACGACGAACGCGAGCAGATCAAGGACGCCACCCGGACCCTGCGCAAGTCCCGCACCGTCTCCCTGGGCATGCCCGGCATCCGCCCGCCCGAGCCGGACCTGCGGCTGGAGCGTGACGCGTGAGCACATCACCGGACCACCTGACCCGAGCGCGGGCAGCGGACTCCGACCGTCGACGAAACCGGGTGTTCAAAGCCCTCGACCAACTGACCGCTGCCGGGGAGGCGATCAGCGTCTCCTCGGTCGCCCGCGCCGCCGGCGTCCACCGCAGCCTGATTCATCGCCACGGAGACCTGCAAGCGGCCGTCATCGCCCGCGCGGGCCAGCCCCCACCCGGCACGACCGCCGGAACGCAGGTCAGCCGCAAGTCGCTGCTGGCCGACGTCGCGAACCTCACGGCCCGCAACGGGCGACTGTCCGCGCACATCACCCGGCTCGAACGGCGCCTGTCCAAGGCCCTGGGACAGACAGCTTGGGAAGCCTCCGGCCTCGGCGCCCCGGCCGACATCGAGACGCTCACACGCCGCACCACCGAGCTGGAACAGCAGATTCTCGACCTCCGCGGCGAACTCGCGGAACGGGACGAAGACCTCGAAGCCGCCCGTGCCGCAAACCGTGAGCTGATGGCCCAGCTCAACCGCTGACCGCGTCATCGCCGTCACCTCCACCACGTCAGGGCGGCGGCGTTGATCGCCAGATGCACCGTGTTGTCCGCGACGATGACCAGCGCGTTCGCAAGGCCGGACTGGGCGGTCACTGTCTCGTAATTGTGGATCTTGCATAGGTCAGCTCTAAGCTGCACGTGATCTTGCACAGGTCCAGCATGACCTTGCATCGGTTGACGGTGGCTTCGGGAGTCATGTGAAGGCCGTATCCATGATCAATGTGAGCGGGTTTCGACGTCACCTGGAGGGCAGTTGCTGGTCTCGCGGGCGGCCGTCTCGTGGGCTTCAGAACGGGCGACCGTCGGCGGCGCGTCCTGCACGGCCGGAAGCGCCCGTCCCAGGCGTGCGAGCGGGGACATAGCCATCACCACCGGGGACAGCATCATGCCTGCGGCCGTCACCAGGAGGCTGGTGCGCAGCCCCCACTCCATCGCGAGGAATCCGCCGAGCAGGGAGCCGAGCGGGGTCATCCCCATGCCGACAAACGTGATCGTCGCGGCCGCGCGGCCCTGCATCCCGTCCGGAGTGACGGCCTGCCGCACGGCCATGACCGTGACATTCACCAACTGACCGCCGGTCCCGAACACGAAGTTGACCGCCAGTAGCGCGGGAACCGTCACCGCAGAGGAGCCGTGCAGCGCGGGCACACACAGGAACACGCCGTCGCCGAGTGCCGCCGCGGACACGAGCACCGTGCCGTAACCGAACCGGCTCGGCAGGCGAGCGGCCAGCATCGAGCCCAGCAGCGCGCCCGGCCCCATCGCCGCAAGCGCCAGCCCGACGGTGATGCCAGACAAGTGCAGTTCCCGCGGCAGGAAGAGCAGATAGACGGTCATCATGGCCGAGAAGGAGAACTGGAAGGCGGCCGAGGCGAGGCACACGGTCCGCAGCGAGGTATCGCTGACGACAAAGCGGAGGCCCTCATGGATCCGTCGCCATACCCGAGGGAAACGTTCCGAGCGTTCCGGGATCGATTCGGTCCGACGGATCCGCCGGATCGACAGGAGCGACAGCGCGAAAAACACCGCGCTGGAGGCAGCAGCGATCGGTGCCGACAGCAGTGACACCAACGCACCGCCGAGGGCGGGCCCGCCGATCTGCGCCGCGGACCGGCTGCCCTCGAGCGCGCTGTTGCCCTGCAGCAACTGATCGCGTTTTACCAGTCGTACGAGAGACGCCTGATAGGCCACGTCGAAGAACACGGACAGCGCCCCGACGGCGAAGGCGACCACGAGCAGCGCGGGCAGACCGAGCCAACCGAGGAGACCGGCCACGGCGGCGGCGCCCAGTATCAGGGTCCGGCCGGCGTCCGTCACCACCATCACCGTGCGGGTCCGCCACCGGTCCACCCACGCGCCGACGAAGAGCGAGAGCAACAGGAGCGGCGCCTGCCCCACCGCGCGCAGGACGCCCAACTCGCCGGCGCCGGCGTTGAGCGTCAGGACGGCGAAGAGCGGGAGAACGATCAGAGTGGTGTGTTCGCCGAGTTGGGAGGCCGTCTGACCCACCCAGAGTCTGCGGAAATCGCGATCCCGCCACAGACTTGGCGGAACAGATCGACTGGAATCGGATACAGCGGAGGAAGTGGACGGCACGAAGATCCCTTGGATTGCCGACTACGAGGCCCATCACCCGGCGCACACCAGGTGCGCCTGCGATTCAGGCAGGGGAGGCTCGCTGTGCCGCAACATCAAGGGCAGCACGCGATGACAGGCCGATCACGGCCTACAACGTCAACGCGCGCTCGGACGACCGGGCATGTCTTAGCTCCTCATGGGTCACTCGCTGCCCGAACAGTAACCCTCGACGGCTCAGCACGAAAGGCGATTCCCGTGACAGACGGCCGGGCCCCCGCCCGGCATGCCCCCGCGCCTCCGGCCCGGCGGGACTTTGCACAGCCCCGGATCAAGGCATCCCCTCACGGTGATCCCGGCGGATCGTGGCGCACAGATCGACCTGCCACTGCGAGTTCCCCAGGAGACACCCAGCAGGATGGTCACGCCTCACCGGATCAACGCACCGGACAGTCACCGGCGATCCTTGGTTCGCCCGGACGTCAGCCCACTTCACCCGCCGTGAGGCGGGCGCCAAGAGGTTCCTCGCCCAGACCAGGTACTTCGCCGCCCGATAGCGGTCCAGCACGATATGCGTCACCACGATCACGGACAGGGTCAGCGGAGACTGCGTGATCAGCAAGAACAGCAGTCCATACGTGGTTCCGTGAACTACCGCAGCCACCAGTGCTTGACCTTCTCGGTTGCCATCCAGTCGGACTGGATGAGGTAGTCGCCGGCCAGATGCGCCAGCAGGCTCTCGAAGAACAGCATCAGGCAGCATCCGTCCACGACACCTGTCGCACACCAGACACCGGACGGGCCACGCCAGTGAACTGGGAGAACCTGGCGCCCTCCGCGTCCACTCGCCCCTTAAGCCCGAGAGAAAGGCAGTGCCAGGCGCATGCCTTCCGGCCGTCGGCCGTGCCGTGGACGGTCGGTTCGTCGTCCGGGTTGCCGGTGGTGAAGTGGACGGGCTTGGCATCGGTGGCGCCCTTGACCCGAGCGCAGTAGTCGCTCTGAACGAAATGATCACCGACATTGGAACCTGCGCGGCCCAAGCCGAAGACGGCGGCGAAGAAGGCGGGACGGTGCATGCTGGATCTCCCCTGATCTCGAAACGGGTGAAGGGAGCAGGGCGCCGGCCTCTTGCCGATGCTGCGGTGCCCCGTTGGGGCCTCGCCCCGGCCGGTGTGGCCCGGGCCGAGGTGCGTTCAGGCGGCCAGCCGATGCGTGGCCGGAACGGGGGGCGCGGTGAAGTGGCTCGGGTCGGCCCGTGTGCCGTCGTTGCATTCGCTGCAACAGCCCTGGGTGCGCAGGGGCAGGCAGTAGATGTAGCGGCGACGGGACTCCGGGCAGGTCTGCCTCGCGGCCATCGCCCGGTCCAGCGCCCATTCCTGAGCAAGCGTCGGCGTCCTCTTCGGCTTCGCCAGGTCGACGCGGTACGGCCAGGCCAGGTGCGTGCAGGTCGTGCCCTGCCGGTAGGAGCAGCGGCGGCACCGAAGCTGGGCGTCCGGGTCGTGACCGCCCGGGGAAAGGCCGGCGGCCCGTAACTGGCGCCGAGTGACCAGGTTCTTGGGGGCGTCGTGCCAGTCGAACTCCGAAACCAGCGGGTTCGCGGAATCCGGAGGTGCCTGCTCCCTGGACCCGCTGGGGTCTGGGGTCTCTAAGAGAGAGAACGCCTCGGGTTCCTCCCCTGAGGGACAGGTCCCGCCCCCGGCGCCTCGGTAATCCTGATGCCTGCCTCTTCGCCGTCTGCCATCCTCGCCCCATGTCCAGGTTTGAAGATCTTGTTGCCGAAGGGGAAGCCGTCCCGACGGAGGGCTGGGACTTCTCCTGGTTCGCCGGACGCGCGACCGAACAGCGTCCGTCCTGGGGCTATGCGAGGTTGCTCGCGGACCGGATGGCGAAGGCCGAGGCCGCGCTCGACATCCAAACCGGCGGTGGCGAGGTGCTGGGCTCCATCCCAGTTGCCCCGCCGGCCTTAGCGGCGACGGAGTCCTGGCAGCCGAACGTGGAGATCGCCCGGCGTAAACTGGCCAAGTTCAATGCCACCGTCGTTGAGGTGGACGATACGGCCGACCTGCCGTTCCCGCCGGATCACTTCGACCTGGTCGTCAGCCGTCACCCCGTAGTGACCCGTTGGGATGAGGTTGGTCGCGTTCTGCGTCTGAACGGCACTTACCTCTCCCAACAGGTCGGCTCAGGCTCGGTGCGAGAGCTGACCGATTTCATGATGGGGCCGCAGCAAGCTGCCGATCATCCGCTCCAGGATCCCTTCATGACGACCGCCGGCGCTAGCCCGATAGAGGCCACAACCAGCGCGGAAGCGGCGGGCCTGGAGGTTGTCGACCTGCGCCAGGAAGCACTCCGGATGGAGTTCCACGACATTGCAGCCGTGATCCACTTCCTGCGCAAGGTGATTTGGATCGTCCCGGGCTTCACGGTGGATGCGTATCGTGATCGTCTTGCGGAGCTCCATGACTTCATGGAGCGCCACGGCCCCGTCGTGGCGTACTCGCAGCGCTTCCTAATCGAAGCCCGACGAAGCTGAGCGGCTTGTCAGGCCTGCGTGGGGTCGATGCCGAAGAGCTCGAGGTGGGCCGCGCGGACACAGTGGCGGCGACTTCCCGATTCCCGCATGGAGCGGCAAATCACTGACTCAACTCGCGGAATCTGACCGTAACTGCGGGAACCTCAGACGTGCAGGTGACAGCCACGAACAGCGCTCTCACCTCCCCACTTTCACTGCTACCCTCCACACCGCCTCTCGGGAACCCAACGGAACTCCAGTTGGGAAGCGGTCGGTTCCGTCGTCGTACATATTCACGTCGACCAGGTCCTCGCCCTGGCCGTCCATCACCTGCTCCAGGCGACCGGAAGCCGCCGCGGCGTGTGCGGGTAGCGGAGCCCAGGGCGAGTAGGACGCGGGCGGCCGATCCTGCGGCGGGGGGCTGAACTTGAGCACGAGCGTCCTCCACGACGTCGGTAGCGAGTAGCGCCGCGCCCCGCCGACATGGTTCGTGATGCCGTTGGTCAATTCGGGGGTGGCGTGACGTCGGCCTTCACGATCTGGTTGTGGTCGTGAAGGCCGACGTCGTCCTGGGTGCTGTGCGCGAACCCGTGTTGACCGGCTGACCGCCCGGGGCCCGGCGGTCGGTAGCGTCGACGTCCATGAACAGTGTTGAACTGACGGACGACGTCGAGGACTTTGGCCGCCTGGTCGCTCTCGTGGAGGAGACCGGCGAGCGCGTGACCCTCACCGAGGACGGCCAGCCGGCGAGCGTGCTACTCCCGGCGGCTGAGCTGGCCGAGCTGGAGCACTGGGCGCAGCGGGCATACGGCGCCCTGATACCCCTGCCGGACACGGCCGAGGAACGGCCGCCCGGACCGGCGCAGCACGGCCCGTACACGCGGTACGTGCACGCGGACGGCGAGCGTATGACGTTCACCCGGGGCCGGGTGGTGGTGGCCGAACTGCGCCGTGCCGGGTGGCTTGAGTGGCTGGAGGACTGGGCGCGCAGCGGGCGGCAGGGGTATATGGACCCGAAGCAGTCGGAGGCGTTCGCCGAGTTCCTCGCCCGTCAACCCCCCGTCGGCGAGCAGTAAAGGGCTGGTTCGATCGGGGTAGCCTGCCGGGCGCGAGCGTCCGCAGGGTGCGGGTAGAGACCACGGTTCCCCGCCGGTTGAGCAGATGCCGTTGATTAATTCGAGGCCCTTGCTACTTCGCTCCGTCAGAGATGGCGGAGCGAAGGGCCGCGAAGTGGCTGGTGCGGGTGCGGGCCCTCGGGTGCCGATCAGGTGAGCATCGATGCGGGTCAGGTTGATCGCTGCGCCGGTGAGGAGATGCTGAAGATCGGTCTTCGCCAACCCCCGGTAGCGGGATCTGCGCAGGCCGCAGTTGTGGACCCCGTGGGAGATGGTTCCTTCGATCCCAGCCCGGACCTTGTAGCGTTCCTTCCACTCGTCGGTCTGCTGGAGCGCGCGGGCCTGCTGAAGTTCGCGATGAGCTTGCTGCGGCCGCAGCGTGATGGCTCGCCCTTTGTCCCTGAGATTGGGGGCACAGTCCTGCACGACGGGACACGGCCGACAGTCACGTGCGCAGAACAGCGCGCGGACGACAGGCAGGCCATGCTGTGAGCGGTCTTCTCCAGCTGATGTTGGCGATCCCGTTCGGGCACGTCACACGTTTCCTGTCCCAGTCCACGGTGAAGGTGAACCGTGTCCTATGTGATGATCACTCGTTGGGCTGTTCATGGGGCGGGGTACGTGGAGTTGGACTGTTCCGGACGGCTTGTTGGAGCTCGCAAGGCCGTTGATTCCGGAGGACCGGGTGCGACCGCAGCGTGGTGGAACACCGAACACTCCTGATGAGACGCTGTTCGCAGCAATCATCTACGTGCTGGTCAGCGGCTGCGCTTGGCGGGCCCTGCCGCCGTGCTTCGGCATATCGAAGTCGAGGGCCCACCGCCGGTTCATGATCTGGTCGCGCGCCGGGGTCTGGGGCCGGCTTCACGAAGCGGTGCTGCACCAACTCGACGACGCGGGCCTCATCGACGTCGGCCATGTGCTGCTACAAGCGATTCCTGAAACTCACCACATAGGACTCGGTCTAAAATCGGGGGCAAGACGGGACCCTCCCCGCGGGTGCGAGGAGCAGGTAGCGGCCCGCAAGAAGGCTCAGGCGCGCGTAGAACCATCTCCGCAGGTGCGGGCAGCACGTTTGACGGGCGTGCACTGCCCTCAGGTGATCGGGACCATCGTCGCGGGGCGGGAAGCGAATTCTTACTCAGGCTGCCGACCGTGGAAGCGTGTTGGTCGGTGCGGTTAGTGCTGAGACCGGCGGCCCAACCAGCGTCGATCACCATTTGTCGGCGGCGTACGGCCGGAGCCATAGGGCGGTCTGCAGCGTCACCGACTTGAACCATGCCTGATACATGCGTTCCACAGCCGCTTCGTCATGGCCCTTATTTGCCAGGAACGGTCGGATCGTGGCAGTGATGGGGTAGATGAACGCCACCATGTAGCGCAGGGGGACATGAGGGACGGAGGCGGCGCCGTCGGTCTGGTTCTTCTTGTCTTCGGTGTGGCGGAGTCCGATTTCATGCGCGTAGGAGAGCCACTCCTCGTCGTGCGGGCGGCGGCAGGTGTCCATGATCCACTGCCCGAATCGCCTGCGGACACGCGCCAGGTAGTCGTCGAGGACCGTACCGTCCGAGGTCGCGAAGTATGCGACGAGGTGCGGATGGGAGGCCACGAATCCGTACCAGACGTCCAGGACGTCCTCGACCTGGTCCTCCAGCACCTCCCCCGCCATGTGCAAGGCCTCCTTGTCATCGGTGGTGAACAGAACACTGGCTTCCAGCTTGGCCAGCTCATCCCTCGAGACTGGGCTGGGCGGAGTCGAACCGTAGGCGTAACCGGCCGGGGGGTGCGTGCTCATGCGGAATCGCCTCTCATTCCCATCGTTCTCCCATTGAAAGCGACATCACGCAGGAATCGGAGAACAGCCCGTCGCAGCGTGTCGGACGGAGCCGCCTCCGCAGGAAGCGACGACAACGTGCGGATGTCTGAGCGTCAAGCCTGAATAACCTTCATGTGGTGGGTTCCGGGGGCCCGTTCTCAGTTCGGGTGAGAACGAGGATTGCCATGTCGTCTTGCCGTTGATTCCCAGTCCAGCTGGACACGTCCTGTGCGAGGGCGTCTACAAGGTGGCTCGGATGGCTGTATTCGCCTGCGGGAAGCTGGGTGCAAGGATCGTAGAACCTGCCGTGCTGATTGCGCGCTTCGGTCACGCCGTCGGTGACCAGCAGAAGTGAGGCGCCCGGCCGCAGCGTAAAGACATCTGCGGCGGACACACTGCCCCCCGCCCCGGTCTCCGGCAGCATCATCCCAAGCGGCAGTTCGTAACTCGCTGGTTCCAGTTGGACCACGGTTCCTCCCTCCACCAGGAAAGGCGCCGGATGGCCACGATTGACCAGCTGGACTGCGTCGCCGTCTGGCGGGATCTGGACCAGCACTGCGGTAGTGAAGTCCTCAAAGCCGCTGGCGGTCTCCCGGCGACGGTCGCTCTCCAGGGACAGAGCGCTGTCCAGCCGGTGCGCCAGCTCTGCCAGCGTGGGAGCCTGCTCGGCTTCCTGGCGAAACGCTCCGACGATCACCGAGACGGAGGAGACTGCCTGCAGCCCCTTACCCCGAACATCACCGATAATTGCGCGAACTCCATATGGGGTGGTCTGCACGGCGTACAGATCTCCACCAATCCGAGCCTCTGCCTGCGCCGTCTCGTAGCGAGCGGCCACGGCGAGCGGCCCGGCGCGGTGCGGAGGGTCCGGCAATACCGCACGCTGCACCGCCTCGGCAACATCGCGGGCCTGCGCAAGATAGCGTCCCTGCCGATGCAGCAGGCGGTTGATCCCCAACGCGATCGTACTGACGATGAGTACGTCGGCCAGGTCGACGAAGAGCGCAGTCGCAGGACGTCGGAGGTGCAGGTCCAGCGCAATCGAGAGCACGCACGCCAGCACAGCGAATGCCAGCCCGATGCGGAACGTCAGCAGGACACATGCGATCAGCGGGGCGGCCGCCAGAAGAGGCAGACCCATGTACGGCTGCGGCCCGAAGAGGTCAGCAGCCGCGCCCCCGAGGAGCAGCAAGGCAGCGACAGCATGGGGGAATGCGAGCAGCCCCCTGCGGAACATCGTCATAACGTCTCTCTGATCGGGGGCTTCCACACGGTGTGATCGGACCTTTTCCGGTGGGCCGGCAAGCCCTTTCCCCCCGCAAGAGACCTGCTGCCGAGCCATAGCCGGGTTTCATGAATCCTTTCGGCATTGGCTCACTCCAGCCCCAGATCCTCTGACAGAGCAACGACGACACGCGGGACCCATGGCGGATTCGGGGCTGGCGCACCGGTCGGCCTGCCAGCGTCGCGCCCACCAGGGCACCCAGCACCGTGCCCGCGACAGGCACGGGCTCGCTCTCCTCGGCAGCGAGCAGACCGCGGCAGGCGCGTCCACCTGCCGGGTGGACCAGCCGGTGCCGAGCCCGTCACGGTTCGTCGTCCCGGCCTGTATCCGCAAGGGCCTCAGCCCGGCGGTCGCCGGCGCGCCGGACCGAAGCCACGCCGCCGCCGCCCGTCAGGCGCACTGGGCTCGCTGCTTGACATGCGCCGACAAGAGCGCCATCTGCCCTGGACTCAGGAGAGTTGGCTCCGACCCTGCCGTCTCCGTACGGCCCTTGCACGTTGCCGGATGATGGCAAGGGCAGCTGGAGGCATTGTCGTTGTCATTGAGGGTTTCGAGATCTCCGCACCTGGCGTTCCCGGCGGTCGCGGCGGTGATCCAGCGACTCCGTCAACGGCATTGACCTTGAAGAACAAGCTCAGTGCCTGTTCCTGAACGAGACATGGCAGTGGTGATCTGCCCCGCCGCGGCTAGGCCTGTCCGGCGGATCATGTGACTACTAGGCTGCGACGATGGACCGAGTAACCGATGTGCCCGAGAGTCTCGCCCAGTCTGCAGATCCGGCCCGGGTGAATGACTACGAGAGCTTCGCCGAGGCGTACTCGGCGGAAAACGAGAACAACCTCGTGAACGCGTACTACGAGCGGCCCGCGATGTTAGCCCTCGCCGGAGACGTGTCCGGCCGTCGGATCCTGGACGCTGGCTGCGGCTCAGGCCCCCTGTCCGCTGCGCTGCGCGACCGCGGTGCCGACGTCACCGGCATCGACGCCAGCGCCGGGATGCTGGCACTGGCCAGGCGGCGGCTCGGTGCCGACGCGGCCCTGCACCTGGTCGACCTGAGCGACCGTCTGCCGTTCGACGACGGTGCGTTCGACGACGTGGTCGCGTCGCTGGTCCTGCACTACCTGGAGGACTGGGGGCCGACGCTGGCCGAGATACGGCGAGTGCTCAGGCCCGGCGGCCGGCTGATCGCGTCGGTGGACCACCCTTTCGTGGCCTACACGATCCAGGATCCTCGGCCCGACTATTTCGCGACCACCAGCTATACCTTCGACTGGACGATCAACGGGCAGTCCCTCCCGATGAGGTTCTGGCGCAGGCCGTTGCACGCGATGACCGATGCCTTCACCACCGCCAGCTTCCGCCTTGTCGTCATCAGCGAGCCGCAGCCCGACCCGGCCGCCCGTGACCTGTTCCCCGACGACTTCCATGACCTTTCGACCAAAACCAACTTCCTGTTCTTCGTCGTCGAGGTACCGCCGTCGGCTACCGGCTCGGACGACTAGCCAGTCGCCGATGACGAGCGGAGTCAGAGTCGGATCGAGGCGACGATGACGGTGCCGTGGAAGATGCAGGCGCACTTGTCGAACCTCGTGGCTACTGCCCGGAAGTTCTTGGGTGTTGATTGTCCGCTCCACTTCGTTCCTGCGCTTGTAGATCGTCTTGTTCGAAACCGACGGGTCGGCCGCCCTTGCTGCCGCGGGCTTGCCGGTTGGCCCGCTGGTTCTTCGGCTCGGGGATGGTGTGCTTGATCTGGCGTCGTCTCAGGTAGCGACGGTTGCGGCGAAACGAGTACGCCTTATCGCCGCCAAGGTGGTCGGGCCGGGTGCGCGGGTGTCCGCCGCCCGGCCGGCCAACGCGGATGCGTTCCATGACCGGGATGAGCTGCGGGGCATCGCCCCACTGGCCCGGGGTGACCAGCAGGGCCAGCGGGCGGCGCCCGCCCTCACCGGCGAGATGGATCTTGCAGGTCAGGCCGCCCCGGGAGCGCCCGAGTTGCTCGTCGGGCCGGTGCTGCCGGGGCGGGCGTCTTTTCCCGGCACCTGCGGCACGCTCCTGCGGGCCCCGGCGGCGTGCTGGTGGGCCCGGCAGGTAGTCGAATCGACGCTCACCATCGACCAGTCCATCCGACCTTCAGCGTCGGCGTCGGCCAGGACAGCCGCGAAGATCTTGTCCCACGTGCCGTCCGCCGACCAGCATCTATGTCGCTCGTACACGGTCTTCCACGGACCGAAACTCGCAGGAAGATCCCGCCATGGCATCCCCGTGCGCAGCTGGCACAAGATCGCGTTGATGAGCCTGCGGTGACTGGCCCAACGGCCACCACGCTGCCCGCATTTCGGCAGATGCGGCCTGAGCCGAACCCACTCCGCGTTCGTCAGATCTCCCCGCCCATGACCATGCCAACGACACGAGACCACGACGGTCACAAGATCCGCCGGACAGACCCTAGTAGGGCTTTGTTAGGTGGTGTCGTAGGGCTGCCAGGGGGTGGGTTGTCGGCAGGTGGGGCAGGTGCCGGTCCAGGTGGCCAGGAGGTGTTGGAGGAGATCCAGGGCCTGGTAGAGGGTCAGGCCCTGGCAGGGGCTTTTGGGCAGGTCCGCTGTTCGGTCAGGAACAGGTGGGCGGCGGTGACGAGGGTGACGTGCCGGTGCCAGCCGGTGAACGAGCGGCCCTCGAAGTGGTCGAGGCCGAGGGTGGTCTTCAGCTCGCGGTAGTCGTGCTCGATGCGCCACCGCAGTTTCGCGATGCGGACAAGGTCGCGGGCGGGGATGTCTGCGGGCAGGTTCGAGATCCAGTACTTGACCGGCTCGTCCTCGCCTTCGGGCCACTGGGCGATGAGCCAGGTCAGCGGGATCGTGCCGTCGGTGGCGGGCTTGGGCCGCCGCCCCGCGAGACGGATCCTCACAAGAACGAAGTGCGAGCTCATCGCGGCTTTGGAGCCCCTGCGCCAGGTCAGGGTTCGTCCCTGGCGTCGTCCGGCGGCCAGCACGTGATCCCGTAAGGACACCGGGCGGGTGCGGTAACGCGGAAGGGGCCTGGGCCCCAGGCCGCCATAGGCAGGCTGGTGGGGTTCGGCATCCTCACTGTGGGCGGTCATTTCGGCCTTGGCCTGCAGGACGTAGGCCAGGCCGCGGTCTTCCAGGCCGCGGCGGAAGTCGGCGTTGGCGCCGTATCCGGTGTCCGCGACCAGCACCGCCGGCTTCAGCCCGGTGCCGGCCAGGTCGTCGAGCATCTCCAGCGCCAGCTGCCACTTCGGGCGGTGATGCTCGTCATCAGGGATGCGACAGCGTTCCCGACGGCTGGCCGCTTCTGGCGTGTCCCAGCTCTCGGGAAGGAACAAACGCCAGGACAGCGGACACGAGGCGGTGTCGGAAGCGGCGTGGACGCTGACGCCGATCTGGCAGTTACCGACCTTGCCCAGGGTGCCCGAGTACTGCCGGGCCACCCCGGGCGACGAGATGCCGTCCTTCGGGAACCCGGTGTCGTCCACCACCCACGCCTGAGGACGGACCACCCGCACGGCCCGCCACGCCAACCGGGCCCGCACCGCGTCAAAGGCCCAGGTGGAGGACGTGATGAACTGCTGAAGCTGCTGGTGGTCCACCCCCAGGCGCCCGGCCATCGGCTGCATCGACTTACGCCGGCCGTCCAGCAGCAGCCCCCGCAGATACAGGGCACCCTTCTCACGCTGATCCCGCCGCACCAGCGGCGCGAACACCTCCCCACCGAACTCCTCCAACCGGACACGACACGAAGCGAGTTCCCCGACCCTCATACCAACAGCGAACTACCAGACACCCAACGCGACAAGACCCACCTAACAAAGCCCTACTAGGGATCCCCCGGGGCGCGCTGGCGGCGCGGGGTGTCAGCCGCCACGTCCCCGTGGCCGCAGCACGGCGTACTGTCGCGTTCGCGCTCCCGTAGTAGCGTCACGGGGTAGAGACATGGAGTGGCGTCGATGGAAGGCGGGCGGGTGGGGCGATGAGCTACGAGCCTGAGCTGCTGCGGCCCGAAGCGGCGGTTCCGCTGGCGCCGTTGCGGGGGCTGAAGCACGTGGCGCGGCGTTACGGCACCGGGTTGAGGGGGCCGGAGTTCGCCGGGGCGCAGCTCATTGGGGCCGGGTGGGCGGCGGTGCCGCTCGCCGTGGCGCTGGTGGGGCTGCTGGTGCCGTACGTGCGGGCCCCCGCGCTGGCGTCTGCGGTGGTTCTCGGGATAGGTGTGCTGGCAAGGTCGCTTCTTCTGGTCGCCTTCGAGCGGCTTCAGCATGCGTACGAACCGCACTGGCTGGCGGATCAGACCACCGCCCTGCGCGGGCACGACTTCCCCTTGTTGCGCTGCGCAGTCCCCTCGGACGAGGCACCGGGCCCGCCCCGGGTCTGCGACCTGACCAGCGGCGACCAGGTCGGGGAGTTGCTCGGACGACGGGAGCGGGAGCGGGCCGCCGACACCTTCTCTCGGGCCACCCTTCAGTTCGTCTGCGCCGCCGGCCGCGGTGAGTTGGTCGTAGCCGAGGTGCGCCGGGAGTTGGCCGAGCTGGAGTTCCTGCCAGTACGGCCCGGAGCCCCCCAGGCCTGGGTCCGCTTCCCTGAGGCGTGCTATCTGCCGCTGCCCGACACCGGGCGGCGGCCTGCCCAGCGGGCCTACTGGGTGCTGTCCGGGCCGGTGCTGGTGTCGGCGGCGGAGGCGACGGCCCGGGCCGGTTCGGCCAGGTGACGTTGAAGCAGCCTGTGCCGGAACTCGTAGTAGCCGTTCATCTGCCGCAGCACCCCCCGCTCACGCGCGTCCTCCACGAACGCCATCAGCCGCCTCGGCGTATGCCCGCGTACAGCCAGCCAGCTGCGGGTGGCCACAAACCGCCCCCATGAGCTGGACCCGATCGCCATCAGCCCGAGCCCGGTGGCGCTGAGCAGCGCACCGCCGGCGGCACCCATCAGCGCTTCGATGGCGGTGGGCAGTTCGTCGATCAGGGTGACGTCGTCGAGCTGCGGGGTGCGCCGGCCGTCCTTGATGGACGCGCCGAGGTAGGCGCCGGTGAGCGCCCCGGGTACGCCGCCAGCCAGCCAGGCGTAGAGCACCGCGGAGCGGTCGGAGCGGAGCAGGGTGGTGGGGGTGACGGCCTCCATCGGGTCGCTGGGTTCGCTGAAGTAGCGGGTGGCGGCGAAAGCGATGCCGCTCAGCACACCACCGATCACGGCGTACTGGGGTTTCTCGTAAAGGAACCAGACGATCACCGCGCAGGCAGCGCCGCCCACCACGCCGAAGCCGAGCACCCGCTGCAGTGCGTGCGAGGAAGGCGGTCGTACGGACCGGAGCCGCGGCTTGGCGCGGCGCGGATCGTCCTGGGGCACCAGCTCCACCACAAGCGCGCCAACCAGCGCAGCGCCCAGCCCGATCCACAGGCCCAGCAGCGGGCGTTTGAAGAGGGAGAAGAGCGCGATCGCCGCAGCCGAGCAGCCGATCGCCGCGTTGACCACGGCGAGCGTCAGATACACCCCCCGCGGCACCGCCCGGTGCAGCTGCCACCAGGCCAGTCTGCCGGTGCCGGAGTCGACATTCCGGGCGAGGAAGGCAAGATAGCGGCAGGCCTCGTCGGCGTCGACGTCACCGCGCCGGTAGGCCCGGGTGATGAAGGCCCCCAGCAGATGCCGTTTGATCCGCTCCTCGGCCTCCGGCCCGGTGGCCGAGAGCATCTCCCCGGGCAGCGAACCGCCGAGCGCCACGGCCAGGGAGAGCATGAACGGTGTCTCCAGCGCCTGCGCCAACGGTCCGCCCGGCCCGGCGTCCAGGGCGGAGACCAGCGGCTCCAGGACCGGGCCAGGGCGGGCGGTCTCCAGGACCCCACGGGCCTCGTCCGCACGCAGCGGCTGCAGCCGTACGACGAGCGCCTCGCTCAGCACCCCGTCGGCGTCCAGCCGGGCGAAGTCGGCGGTGCGGCAGGTCAGGATGAAGGACCGGCCCTCCAGTTCGTCCTCGATACGCCGCAGTGCGGTGGCCGGGTCGGAGACCTCGTCCAGTCCGTCTAGAACGGGCATTACGCAGTGCTGGACAAGCTCGGCGGCGATCCGGCGGCTGCGCATCTGGTCGGCGAGGGCCGGGTAGTTGGCGGTGAGCTCGTCCGTCATCCAGTCCATGAGCGGGCGGGCCGGGTTCCAGGAGGAGAGATGGAAGAGCACGGGAACGGCTGGGCCCGCCGGTTCGGCGAGCTCCAGCGTGGCCAGTACACAGACCGCCGTCTTTCCGGCGCCCGGCTCCCCCGTCACCACCAGCCGGGACAGACTGCCCGCGCGGATGTGCCGGGCGAAGGCGCCCGTCAGCTGGTCCAGTACGCCCTCGTCGGGCAGTTCGGCGGCCAGCCGCGAGACCCGCTCCGAACCGGACCGGCGCCGCCATCGCACCGCCATCCGACGCTCCGGGAAGAGGCCGCGGTGACGGCTCTCCTCCGCCCAGTCCTTGGCCACCTTCCGCGCCAGCGCCGGCACCTGCGCTGCCACCGCCTCGTCCAGCGTGGCTGGCGGACGGCGGCCGGCCTGCAGCACGGTCGTCACGATGGTGGCGACGGTGAGTACCACGGGGATGAGGGAGGCCCACAGGTCCAGCGCCTTCAAATCGCCGCTCCTGATACCGCATACAGCCACGACGAGCGTGGCGGCCAGGATTATGGCGAGCGCGGTGTAGACGACCACCGTGAGCGCCTGCCGGGCCCTCATGGCAGGGTCCCCGGTCCGGCCGGCGGGAGGGCGTCCGCACCGCGGGAGAGGAAGGCCAGTACGGCGGACCTCCGGGCGGGGCGGCGCGCCAGTCGGCCGAGGACGGGGAGCCTGCGGCCGACCCACGACTTGAGGAGCAGGAAGTAGAGCATCCCGCAGTACGGTCCGGTGGACCGGCGGCCGTAACACGCCATCAGCCGCGGCCGCATGGCGCGCAGCTGCCCCGCGATATGCGGCAGGGTGACCACGCCGAGGCCGGCGAGCGTGGTCACGCCGTGGGCTCGGTCGAGGTCGACGTCCATGTAGTCGTCGAGGGATTGCAGGGCCTCGCCCAGATCCATGGCGAGCTCGCGTTCGGCGGGCTCCAAACTGGGTTTGACGATGCTGCACAGGATCAGGTTGGCTGCGCTGCCCTTACCGCGGGTGATCTTCTCCAGTACATCGACGGGGACGTCCGCTTCGCGCTGGCGGCGGGAGAGGACCTGGTATTCGTGCAGCGAGGCGAGCGCCATGAACACGGACTCGTCGGGGGTGTGGCCGAGTCTGCGCTCGATCTCGTACACCAGCCGTCCGAGGAGCAGTTCGGCGTCCGTGCCCGCTACGAATGGCCGATTGCCCAGTAGGTCGGCGAGGCGGGCATCTGCGGAGGGATCGACGTCGCCGTCGATGAGGTCGTCGTAGAGCCGGGTGACTCCTCCGGCTAGGACGGCGACGTCCAGTTGGAGCGTACGTCCGGTGAGGCGGGCGTAACCGAGCATGGCCAGGCCGAACTTCACGCTCATCGCGCGTAGGGACCGGTCAGCTCGGTCGCGCTCGCGCGGGTCTGTGAGGGTTTCCGTCAAGAACGGGGCGACGACCTGCTCGTATGCCTGAGTGAGTCCAGGCAACGAACGGTATACGGCCATAGCGGCCGAGGGTAACCCGGTGACCATCCTCAGTGAGCGAAAGAGCGCACCGACCTCCGTGAACCTATGCCCCATCCGCGCTCCCCCCGCCCAAGGAACCCGAGCGTGCCACAAGGGTGAGCAGGCGGTAAATACCCCAGTGAGCTCGTAACATGATCACGGTCGGTGTTTCTTGAGGCGCCTCCAGAAGACGAGTGCGCAGGCCAGGTTCGGACCACTGGAAGGCGTCCGTCGGTGATCAGGCCGCTCGCTGCAGGTAGTCGCGGCGGGTGGCTGGCTGGGTCTTGCGGCGGGTGAGGCGCTTCCCCATCAGCGTGATCGACGCCCCACGTGATCAGCGATTCACTGACCTCGGGGAGTCGCCCATGCCCCACGGAGCGAGACCGCCCCGCACGACGGACAGGCCAACCCCCAAGCCCGCAGCTGGCGTTCCACACGTACGGCATCGGTGTCGACGATTGAGCACTCCATACCTCCACCTCGTGCACACCGTGTCGTCGCGCACAAAGCGTGATCAGACTGCCCATCAAGATCGACACTCATGCCCACCGCGAGTGTCGCTCATGCAGAGAGTCGTCCAACAGCAGGCGCAGCCAGACGTCGTCCATCCTGTTCGCGGGTGCGGCCAGGACCGCGCGGGCCTGCCGCTCGCTGGCGCAGTGCGCGACTGCGTCGTCTGCGTACCGTTTGAACTGAGTACCCGGGTAGTTTCGGGCGAGCCGGGTATCGAACGCGAGCGCGTTGGTGTGAGGAGTGCCGCGAGCGCGGGGTCTATGCCTCGCACGCCCGCGACGTGCGCTCTTGTGGCTGGTCGTGAGCGGGCGGACGCTTTGCGCTCCCGTCGGTCCAGTCAGTCCAGGTGGCGATGCGTGTGCCCAACGGCGTCGTGAAGTGGTTCGACGATGAGCGGGGTATGGGTCTGATCGCCCAGGACAGGGGAGGCTCGGATGTTGTCGCGTACCGCTCCGCGATTCAAGGCCTTGAGCCCCGCAGGCTGGTCCCGGGTGAGGAGGTCCTCTTCAACGTCACCCTGGACGCGGAAGGCATCCGGGCAGACAACATCCACCGCCTTCCCCCCGGGGGCAGTGGCGGCGCTCGGCGGACAGCGTCACTCAACGATGATCTGACTGTCCGACCCAGCTCGTCGGGGACGGGCGCGGGTCGCCGCACTCCTCGGCCACCGACCGGGCCCGCTACGCCCGGTGCTCGGCGTCCAGCGCCAGGTAGCGCGACTTTTCATCCCCCAGCGCGTCGACCAGGCAGTGCGCCTCCGCCCGTCGCGCCGGGTAGGTCAGCCGCTGTCGACGGAGAAGCCGATGTAGCTCTCGACTCGTCCAGCAGCCCGGCCTCAACCGCTCACAGTTCATGCGGGCCGCCAGGCGGGGGCCAGCAGAAGCGGTTCGATAGGGCCCAAACGGTGACTGTGGTGTCCGAGGGACAGCAGCGACAACGTATCGGGAGTTCTTCGACGCTCCCGTGGGGCTGATCTGCAGCCTGGACTTTCCTGCTTTGGCTCCTGGCCGGGCCCGCAGGACGGCACAATGCTGCTGCTTGCGTGAGCGCACGGCTACGCAGGGGGATCAGCATGGCCAGGGGGCACCATGACAGCGTCGTCAGCTGACGGGGTGGACAGGTCGCTGTACGAGCGAGCGAGTGATCTCCATCAACGGGGCCGGCCGGAGGAAGCGATGCCGCTGCTGCAGGAACTTCTCCAACGGGAGCCCGACGATGTCGCCGCGCGCTACGCGCTCGGCATCTGCCTGACCGATACGGGCAAGCACGCCGAAGCCCAAGTCCAGTTCAGGCGTGTCCTGGATAGCGATCCGCGGCACCATCAGGCCGCGTACCGTCTCGGCCGGCTTCTCCAGGCCGATATCGACTTGGACGGGGCATCGCAGGCCTATCGCCAAGTTCTTTCGGTGGTTGCCGAGTTTCGCGATACCGCCGCCAGGCTGAGGGCCTGCGAGGATGCCCTCGGCGCCGCCGCGCGCGTGCCTTCTCCCGCCCCCGGGGGCCCGCCCCTCGCCGGTAGGCCCCTCACCCCGGGCCCGCCAACACTGCGGTCCCAGTCCGATGCCCACCGGGTCGCGGACCGTGGAGAGCCCAGGATCTCGGTCCGGCTCAAGGCACGCCATCTTCTGATCCTGATCGCGAAGCGTTTCCTGATCTCCGCCGTCCTGACGCTGGCCGTACCGCTAATCGGCAGAGTTGGTCTCATGGGCGGCGGTCTGATCCTGCTCCCGGTTCTCGTGTCGTGGATCTTCTTCCTCGCCTCACTCATCCTCCTGCTGGTGAGACCGCGGACAAACGGCGCGGACTTCTACGAGTACGGAGTCGATGTGAAGTCCGGCTTCATCAAGCGCAAGGTCCAGTTCATCTGGTACTACCAGATCGTCGAATCACCCAGCTACGTGCGGACGTTCGGCACCTACTTCACCAATACGGCCTCCCTCGGCCTGCGCTACAACGAGGCGGGGGCCTCCTCCACGGCGTACGTGGAACTCTCCGGGATCGGCAACCCAAATGAGGTCCGGGAGATCGGCCGATACGTCGAGTCACGGACCTTCCCTGAGCGCCATCCCATCCGGGGCCCGTGGACCTGACGGCCACGGGTCTGTCCGGCTACGCCATCATCTCGGGCGGGGCCATGGAGGTGAAGCTGTCGAAGCCGCTCGCCACCGAGTCGCCGTCCGGAAGGCCAACGCCGTCCGTGTCGGTGCCCGTCACGGGGCCGTCGGGGCACCCTCCATCGAAGTCGAAGGCGGTGGCTCCGAACCCCTCCCCGGCAACGTGGTGCCCCAGTTGCCCGGTGTCACCGGAAGTGGAGGTGGACGACTGGCGCTGTCCAGCCTCCTGCCCCGAACCGCCCGAAGCAGCGGGCGGTTGCGGCTGTCCGGCCCCGTCGCCCTGCCCCGTCGACGGCGTGGTAGTGACCGTGTTCGATAGTGCCTCCGCTGTCGGCGAATCCGCCGCTGTCGGCTCTCCGATAACGCGGACACCGTCCACGAT
The DNA here is from genome assembly GCF_030817355.1 of Streptomyces sp. V1I1. NCBI lineage: Bacteria > Bacillati > Actinomycetota > Actinomycetes > Kitasatosporales > Streptomycetaceae > Streptomyces > Streptomyces sp. V1I1. The sequence goes on from NZ_JAUSZH010000001.1 coordinate 339,832, forward strand.
GTCGTCGGGTCCCTGTATCTGCCCGGCATCGGTGGGCGGAGGAACAGGGATAGGGGCTGGCGCCGGCGCCTCGGTGCTCGCGTCTGCCACCGGGGCGGTTCCGGACGCCGTTCCCTCGTCGTCGGAACCGCCCCTGGAGACATGTGTTGGAGCAGGAGTGGGAACGCCGGGGCCGGGAGACTGGACATGAGCCGTCGGCGGACCTCCTGACGAGCCGGCGTCTCCCAGGCCGTGCGGAGACTGCTCGGCATAGTGCGGTGACTTCGGGCCCATCGGATCCTTGTCAGCATGTGCGTGCAGGTGAGCGACCCCCGGCGGGAATCCGGCATCCGCCGCAGAGCCGGGCACACCGTGCGGCATCGACGTGTCCGACGGTTCCTTGCGGGGGATCGCCTGCGGCGCCTTCTCAGTCCAGTCGGCCGAGTGGTGATCCCCCTTGACGGGCGGCGCTTTGTGGTAGCCCGCAGGGCCCACATCCACATGCCCACGAGACGGGGCGGGAGCCGCCTGCGGGGCGCCGGACGACGAGGGCCCCGCACTGGCGTCCGGGGCAGACACACCTGCGTCACGATGAGGCGCGGCGCCAGACCGCGAGCGCTCGTTGTGCCGAGTGGCAGCGTCGAGGTCCCAGCTGGCGCCCGCATCGGAGTCGGGCTGAGGCTGACTGCCGCCACCGGTGGGCCTCGGTCCAGGGGTGCGCTCCGCCGGAGGCGTAGTGTCCCGGCGCGGTGGGATACCGCCTTCCCTCCTGCCCTGATCAGGTCCCCTGACCCGCCAGCGGGGAACTGCCGACCCGTTGCCCCGGGTCCTGCCCCATCGCCCCTTGCCCATAGCACCCACCCCCAACGACGTACGACTCCGTCCGCTCACCCCAATTGTCGTAAACAGGAGCCCGAGTTGTCACCGATACGCATACCCTCGCTCAAGCGCCCAGTGCCCGAGCCCCCTGCCGACCTCCGTCGTCCAGCATGGCGGCTGGCCGACTCGCCGCATAACGCTGTGAGCAGCAGAAAGAGGGCTCAGACACGGGACCAGGGCTATGTCCGCGACCGGTGCGATCTCACTCATGGGGACAGTGGATCGCGACCGTAGCGCTCGGGGTGAGCTGCGCGCAGGTACTTCATGGCGGTACCCGGGGCCATGCCGAAGAGTCGCATCAGGTGCAGCGGATCGTCGGAGTGCTTGGCCTCGTCCAGGATGCGGTCGACCCGGAGACGACCGACCTGCAGACCCAGGCGGCGCAGCGGTCAATTGATCGCCTCTGGGCTGATCATCGAGTGCGTGTCGTCGACGGCGGTGAGGCGGCTCACCAGCAGGTACGGGTTGGTGCTGGTCGGCCACCGGCGATGTCGTTCGGCCAGCCACACGGTCGCCAGATGGAAGGTGAACTCGTCCAGGTAGACCGTGTGGTCCAGCTTGCCGCGGCGCTGGACGGTCAGATGTCCGTGGCTGCGATCGAGGCTGTCGATCAGCAGTCTGAACCGTTCCGGGTTCGGTAGGGACTCGATCGTTTGAGAGGATCGAGTCATGGCACGTCCTTCCCCTTACCCCCTTGAGCTGCGCAAGCGCGCGGTCCGCATGGTCGCCGAGGTGCGGCCGGAGTACGACACCGAGTGGTCCGCGATGAAGGCGGTCGCCGCCAAGCTGGGGATCGGGACGACCGAGACTTTGCGCAAGTGGGTCCGCCAGGACCAGATCGACAACGGGGCCCGGCCTGGCGTCACGACCGATGAGTCTGCCCAGGTCAAAGCGTTGAAGAAGGAAGTCGCCGAGCTCAAGCGGGCGAATGAGATCCTCAAGGCCGCTTCGGCTTTCTTCGCGGCCGAGCTCGACCGGCCACATCTGCGCTCGTGACCTTCGTCGACGAGAACCGGGACCGCTTCGGCGGCGTCGAGCCGATCTGCACCGTTCTCAACGAGCACGGTGTCGGTATCTCCCCCTCCACCTACTACGCAGCCAAGGCCCGGCCTCCGTCGCTTCGGGCGACCCGGGACGCGGAACTGAAGGCACTGATCCAGCAGGTGTTCGACGCCAACTACCGCGTCTACGGGGCCCGGAAGATCTGGCGCGAGCTGAACCGACAAGGTCATGCGGTGGCCCGGTGCACCGTCGAGCGCCTGATGCGCGAGCTCGGCCTCGCCGGCGCCGTCCGCGGCAAGAAGGTCATCACTACGGTCACCGACCCGGCCGCCGGCCGGGCCCCCGACCTGGTCGACCGGGACTTCGTCGCCCAGGCGCCGAACCGCTGCTGGGTCGCGGACTTCACCCACATCGCCACCTGGGCCGGGGTCGTCTACATCGCGTTCGTCGTGGACACCTTCTCCCGCCGCATCGTCGGCTGGTCGGCGGCCACGACCAAACACACCGAACTGGTCCTGGCCGCACTGGAGATGGGCCTATGGCAGCGCGATCGGGAAGGCAGTCCGCACCAACCCGGGCAGCTGATCCATCACAGCGACGCGGGCAGTCAGTACACCTCGTTCAAGCTGGCCACCCATCTCCAAGGCGAGGGCATAGCGGCGTCCATCGGATCAGTCGGCGACGCCTACGACAATGCCCTGATGGAGTCCACGATCGGTCTTTTCAAGACCGAGTTGATCAAGCCTCAGCGGCCCTGGAAGACGCTGTCCGAGGTCGAGTTGGCCACCGCCGAATGGATCGACTGGTACAACCACCGCCGACTTCACGGTGAGATCGGCCACGTCCCACCCGCCGAATACGAAGCCCACCACTACCTGACAGCCACAAAACACCAGGTCACAGTCACGCCATAGAGTCTCGATCAAACCCGGAACGGTTCAGTCGACGCTGGTCATGATTGCTAGGGCGTGGACAGCAGCGAGTACGAAGGACAGCCGGTTCCGTGCCCCGCCGACCTGGTCGCAGGCGGATTGGAGCCGATCCATAGCCCACATGATCCGACCCGCGGCTGGCGAGGTACGCCCGGCACGGTCAGTTCGGTGGCGAGGAGCGCCGGATTCCGCCCCTGCCGCCGCTCTGCTTCGGCACCGGCTGCTCACCGCTGCCAGCTCCGCTCTCCCCGACGGCCCGCCGCCAGCCGTCCTGGCCCGTGACTTCGACCGCCACCGGCTCGGCAACCATAAGATCCTCGACCGTGCACTGCAGCGCCGCGCAGATCATGTCGAGGTCGTCCAAGCGCACCGTCACCGGCTTGTTCGACCACAGAGCGGCCACCTTGCTCAGCGATGGGGTGAACCTGACCTCCTCGAAGGCCATCTTCAGCTGGCTGGGCCGCCAGATGTCCCGCCGGGCCGCTACCCAGCGCAGATTCCACTTCACTGCCTCACGTCTCCCCACTCAGTCGGCGTGCCGCATGGCGGGACGACTCCAGACTCGCCCGCTCCGGATCCCCCTTGGCCGTCGTCAGATAGCCGACCGTGGTGGTCGGCCACTCGTGCCCTAACAAGACCTCGCGGGGCTCGCGCAGCATCCGGCCGACTTCGACGAACCCGGCCTCCCGGGCCAGCCCGGCGAGGTCGTCAATCGGCCATCGGTATGCCGCCGCCACTTTGTGGTCGAACGCCGCCACCGGCCCGCCCTCAGACTCGAAGAAGGCAAGCAGGAGGGTGCCATCCACGGTCAGAGCCCGGCGGAACTCGGCAAAGTACGACGGTATTTCCTGCGGCGGAGCACGGCACCCGAGGCCGAAGCCCGTGTCTGCGAACTCCGGCAGACCCGCAAGCTGGGACCGGCCCGCATCGGCCCGATCCTCGGGCTGCCCGCCTCGACCGTGCACCGCATCCTCACCCGCCACGGCCTGAACCGCCTGGCCTGGCTCGGCCGGCCGACCGGAGAGCCCATCCGGCGCTACGAGCGCACCCGGCCTGCGAACTGGTCCACGTGGACATCAAGAAGCTCGGCAACATCCCTGACGGCGGGGGCTGGCGCACGGTCGGCAGGGCGACCGGCGACCGCAACCGCCAGGCCACCACCACCGCCCGCAAAAGCTCCCGCCCAGTGATCGGCTACAGCTACATCCACTCCGCCGTCGACGACCACTCCCGCCTGGCCTACAGCGAAGTCCTGACCGACGAACGCAAAGAGACCGCCGCAGCCTTCCGGCAGCTGGCGCACGCCTTCTTCACCGACCTGGGCATCACCGTCGAACGAGTCCTGACCGACAACGGCTCCTGCTACAAATCACGCCTCTGGCTCGACACGCTCACCGCGGCCGGCATCACGCACAAGCGCATACGGCCCTACCGCCCGCAAACGAACGGCAAAGTCGAACGCTTCAACCGCACCCTCCTAGACGAATGGGCCTACCTGCGGCCCTACACCAGCAACACCGAACGCACCGCAGCCCTGACAGACTTCCTCCACACCTACAACCACCACCGCTGCCACACCGCACTCGCAGGCCAGCCACCCATCACCCGCGTCAACAACCCTGCGGGTCAATACACTGGGCGCCTACCAGCACAAGTTCGCCCGCGACATCGAGACCATGTCCTGGCACCTCGTCGACAACGTGCCCGTCGGCTGTTCCGGACTTGGGACCGACCTCCTCGACGGCACCCCACAGCCGCTCCACGGCGACCTCGTCATGGACGGAACGCCAGCGGTCGGCGTACTGAGCACGCGAGTGAGTCCCGTTCCCGCTGTGGGCGGCCGTCAGCTGCCCGCCTTCAGCACCGCCGCCACCAGCGGCCCCGTCGACTTGCCGCCCCGGCCGCCCTGTTGGACCACCGCCGCCGCGGCGAGGTCGCCGCGCCATGCGGTGAACCAACCGTTGGGCTTGGTCTGGCCGTCGACCTCCGCGGAGCCCGTCTTGCCGCCGATGTCCGAGCCGACGCCCGCCATGGCCTCCGCGGCGGAGCCCGACATCGCGGTGTAGTTCAGGAGTTCGTGCAGCTGCGTCTGCGCGGACGCGTCCAGCTTGCGCGCGGCCGTCGCGAGCGTGCGGTGGTCGACGTCGGGCGAGACCAGGTACGGCTGCCGGAAGACGCCCGTCTTGGCCGTGGAGATGATGGATGCGACGTTCAGCGGGTTCATCCGTACCCCGCCCTGCCCGATGAGCGACGCCGCCATCTGCGCATTGCTCTGCACCGGCACGGCCCCGTCGAAGCTGGACACCCCGATCGACCAGTTGTTGAGCCCGAGCCCGAAGACCTGCTGGGCCTGCTTGGTCAGATCGTCGTCGTCGAGCTTCTCGGCCTGCGTGATGAAGGCGGTGTTACAGGAGGCAGCGAAGCTCGAACGGAACGTACCGTTCTTGATCTCGAACTTCTCCACGTTCTGGAACTTCCAGCCGCCGTACGACGCGTACTTGGGGCACGGATGCGGCTTGTCGATCGACGCGAGGTCCTTCTCCAGCAGCATCGACGACGTCACGATCTTCATCGTGGAGCCGGGCGCCAGGGACCCCTGGAGCGCCGTGTTGAAGCCATGGCTCGAATTGGCGGCGGCGAGGATCTCACCGGTCGACGGCTTCATGACGACTATGGACGCCCGCTTGCGCTCACCCACTTCCCGCTCGGCGGCGGCCTGGGTGGTCGCGCTGAGCGTGGTCTTCAGTGTCCCCGGCGTGCCATCGGACAGCGTCAGCAGCGTCTTGTCGGGGGTCTCGTCGTCACTCTCCTCGCTCTTCCCCGAGCCGTCGTCCTTCTGTGCGGCGTCCGCGCTGTCCCCGCGGACCACCCGCAGTTCGATCCCCGCCGTACCCCCGGCCTTCTTGCCGTACTTCTCCCGCAGACCGTCCAGGACGGTGCCGAGCGAGGGGTAGTTCGCCTCGGTGAGCTCCGCGCCGTTACGGTCCACTGCCTTGACCGGCGGGTCCCCGGCCTCATCGGTGACCAGGGTGTCGCCCTGCTTCAGGTCCGGGTGCACGACGGACGGCTGCCACCCGACGAGTGGCTTGCCGTCCTTCGCCCGGCGGACGACCGTGAGCTGGGAGTCGTAGGCCAGGGGCTTGCTCTTGCCCTTGTACGAGACGGTGCCGGAGACCTTGAACGTCACCGTGGCGCCGGACGCCTCGCCACGGGTCAGCATCACGTCGTCGATGTACGCGTTCTTGCGGAACCCGGTCAGCGCGGTCTGCGCCGCCGCCGTGTCGTCGGTGTACGCGGCGGCCTTCGCGGCGCTGCCTCCCTGCCACGCGGTGAGGAACCCGTCGGCCGTGGCCCGGACTTCCGCAGCCGTCACCGGGCCTGCTTTGAACGTCTTCGCAGTGCCGCCGGCCGTCGTGTCCCCATCCGCCGTGGCGCCGTACATGCTGTACGCGGCGAACCCCGCGCCGCCCGCGACCACCGCGACCACGCCGCCGATCAGCGCAGGGTGCGTTCTCCTGCGCGCGGCGCGCCCTCTCTTGCCCACAAGTCCTCCGCCGTTCGCCGATCCCTCAGCTCCTCACCAAGAGGTCCCCCACACTAGGGGCGGCAGATGTGCGGCCGCTCCTCAGCCCCCGCCCTCAGCCCCCCGCGCGGAGAACCGCCGCCACGATCGGGCCCGCCGCATCACCGCCGTGGCCGCCCTCCTGAGTCACCGCGGCCGCCGCGACATCGCCCCGGTATCCCGTGAACCAGCTGTTGGACTTGGTCTGGCTGTCGACCTCCGCCGTGCCGGTCTTCGCGTCTGTGTCGCCGCCGAGCCCGGCCATCGCTGCGGTGATGCCCTCGTGGCTCCTCGCTGCGCGACGCTGCACCGTGATCGTGAGAAGGGCGCCTATGACGAATGGGCCCTGCTGCGCGGCACCGGGTCGGGCCCACACCGGTCCGCTGCGGCACACGTCCTGCGTACGGCCCCCATGTCAACGTCACCCCGACGCGGGCGGTCACCCGGCCACACCCGTGGTCGTGCGGTGGTCGGGCCTGCGGTGGGGGTCATCGGGCCCCACCACCGCACGACTCCGTACGCAGGGCCCCTGGGAAATTCCCAGGGGCCCCATTGTGTCCTCGAACCCGGTTAGGACACGTCGGCGGAGCCCGTCGCGGCGCGAGGGCGGTTGCGGGCCCGGCGAGGGTGATGTCGGGCATGTGCTTCTGCTGGGCCTGGCGCCAAGCCGACGACGTCGTCCTCGGAGGCCCCCGGGGCGCGAGTGTCGGCTCTTCGGGTGCCGACGGCGTCTCCGGGACGCCGCGGGCGGCCGGGACAAATGGCGGGAGGCGGAGCTGTGACGGCATCTGAGGAGGCGGTGAGCGGGCCGGCGCGTCGGTGCCGGGCGCGGTACTCACGGAGCTCCTGGGGCCACCGCAGGGCGTGGACCACCAGGACGCCGCGGCGTAGGCGCAGCACGGCCAGGCGCTCGCGGGTGCGGACGGCGAACTTGGCGATGCCGACGCGGCCGGTTCGGGCGAGTGCTTCGACCAGGAGGGGGAAGGGGCGCTGGGCGACCTGTCCGTCCGGGCCGGCGAAGTAGCCTCGGTCGTACAGCAGCGGGTCGACGTCCTGCTCACCGACGAAGCCGATGATCTCCACCGTCTTGGCGGGTGGCCAGGGGCAAGTGGTCCAGGTCCTCATCGCGCGGGCTTCGGCTTCGCACACCCTTCGGTGTGGAATTCTGGCCCCATCGGCGGTGTGGACCTGGTTCATCCGCGGGCGCGGGTCCTCGGTCCCAGCCTACAAACGCACCGGCACGCTGACCATTCCGCAGGTGACGTGACCTGTCCAAAGGACGCCCATGACCCAACAGCGCACGCCCGGGCCGACGGGCGCGCGGCGATTGCTCCACCAGGAGCGTTCCATGCCGTCCCCGTCGGCCCTGGCACGCGAGTTCACCCGGCGTCGTGTGACTGAGCGCCGTACTTGCCGGGACTCGCCAACAGGCGCGCTCAGCGATCAGGGTCCAAACTTGATGCCGGCGGCGATCGGCAGGTGGTCGCTGCCGGTGGCGGGCAGAGTCCAGACGTCGGTAACGGTCGCCGAGCGGGTCATGATGTGGTCGATCCGGGACGCGGGGAAAGCCGCAGGCCAGCTGAAAGCGAAGCCCCGCCCTGCCGAGTTCATCTGCGAGGTGACCGGGACCAGCCCACGGTCGTCCACCGTGCTGTTCAGGTCACCCAGCAGGATCACCCTGTCCAGCTTCTCGGCGGCGATGGCCGCGCCCAGCAGTCCAGCGCTTTCGTCCCGCCAACCGGAACTGAAACCGTTCAATCGGACTCGGACCGAGGGCAGGTGGGCGACGTACACCGCGATCTCGCCCCATGGCGTACGTACGCTGGACCGCAACCCACGGCGCCACCCCTCCCCGATCCCCTCCGGCCTGATGTCCATCGGCCGGACCTCTGCCAGCGGGTACCGCGACCAGAGTCCGACACTGCCTTCGACCACGTGGTAGGGGTAGTCCGACGCCAGGGCTGTCTCGTACACCGGCAGCGCGGAGGGCGTCAGCTCTTCCAGAGCGACGAGATCCGGTGCGGACTCGATCAGTGCAACCGCGGTACCCGCGGGGTCGATGTTCTCGTCACTGACGTTGTGCTGGAGCGCCATGATGTCGTGCGCGCCGCGGTCCCCGGCGAGAAGCAGCCCGCCGAAGAGGTCCGCCCAAACAGCTGCGGGCAGCAGTAGGGCCACCAGCGCGGTGACCGAGCGGCGCAGCAGTGCCAGGCCGAGCAACACCGGAATGGCCAAGCCGAGCCAGGGCAGGAACGCCTCCAACAGGCTGCCGAGGCGGCCTACGGTGTTGGGCACAGCGGCGTGGAACGCCAATAGGCCGGCGGTCAGCACGGCAAGCAACGCGAGAACACGCCCACGCGCCCAGGGTGACCGGCCTCTCGCATCCTTGCCCCAACGCCACCAGTCGATGGAACGCAGCCACCGCCGGAGCGCCGCAGTCTTTGACCCCGGCGCCACACAGCTGTTCGCCCGCTCCACCAAGTCTCACCCATCCGCCTCGGACACGTCCTCGCCCCGCAGCCATGAGCACGACGTGCCCGATACGACGCAGAACCCGGTGATCAGGTTCCAGACGGCCGGCCGGGGCGTTTGCGGTGCGGGACGCGGGCCGCTTGGCGGGCTGGGGGTTGGGGCGGTGTCGTGCCGTAGGGAGTCGTTGATGCGTTGCTGCTGCGTCGCGGTGAGGGCGCGGTCACGGCGCGCGGCAGTCTCTCTCCCGGGGCGCTCGCACGGTGGATGTCGGCGACGATTCCGCGTGGCATCCACAGGTTCGCGACGGGCACGATCCAGCCTGCGTAGATCCACGGCCAGGCGTAACGCGGCGGCTGTCCCGAGAGAGAGCGGGCGTTGTCCCGGACGCGCAACAGCCAGGCCAGGAACGTGATCGCGCACAGCGCCATGGCCGCGTCTCCCAGGGAGCTGACGACGTGGTAGGCGTTCTCCAGGGCGATTGGCGGGCGGTGCCGGCCCGTTGGGCGGTGAAGACCTGCTCGGGGACGGGGTTGGTGTCCTGGGCTTGGTCGAGGGGGAGGAGGTCGGCGTCAGTCTTCGGGTCGGTGTGGGACCAGTTCTTCAGGTAGTGGTCGTGGTCGAAGCGGGCCACGCCGTGGTCGGGGTGCTGGAGGTCGGCCCTCTGCTTTGCGGGCGAACGGCGGGACGACCTGGGTGAGTTGGGTGTGCAGGTCTTGGTCGTCGAGGTCGCGCAGGCGCGGGACGTGGCCTGGGGTGATGGTGCGGTCGGCGGTGTGGCAGGAGCGGGTCAGCGTGTTCTGCACGGCGTGGGACGGGGCGTTGTGGGTAACGTCGCGTTCGCCGATGCGGAAGCTCTTGGTGATGCCGAGGGCCATGCCGGTCTTCCGGTCGGCGGGTGCTGGGGGTGTGCACGGGCGCCGGATCGC